>DBPR01000029.1:0-679 GCA_002305635.1 Anaerolineaceae bacterium UBA1415
GATGATCATTAACGCCGGTATCGAAACAGTGTATATTCGTGATGACAAAGATAATTACCGCGTGATCAAGGTTCAGGAATATATCGAGAATGACGAATCCCTGCGCGGGCAACTGGGCTACTGAGAAGTTGAACTTTTCAAAGATATTTATAAAGGTAGATCAAGTCTTAGTGCTGACTTTTGATAAACTCAGAGTTGGCCATATATAAAATAGAAATCAGGAGTGAAAATGAAAGAATTTGATGTTGTTGTCGTTGGAGCTGGTCCGGGTGGTTATGTCGCCGCCATTCGCGCGTCCCAATTGGGTCTGAAAACCGCGATCATTGAAAAACAATGGCTGGGCGGTGTTTGTCTGAACGTGGGCTGCATCCCCTCCAAGTCCTTGCTTCATAACGCCGAGATCGCTTACACCCTGCGTACCGGCGCAAAAGAATACGGCTTTAGTTTTGATAATCTCGAACTGGATTACTCCGCCGCCTACAAACGCAGCCGCCAGATCAGCTCTCGTCTGACAAAGGGCATCAGTTTCCTGATGAAGAAGAACAAGATCGAAGTCATCGAAGGTACCGCCAAACTCGTTGGCGCTGGCAAAATTAACGTCGAACTGACTGCAGGTGGGCAGGAAGAAATCCAGGCAAAGGATATCATCCTCGCGACCGGCGCTCATGCCACCGTCATC
>DBPR01000029.1:757-21599 GCA_002305635.1 Anaerolineaceae bacterium UBA1415
CTCGATCGTCGAGATGCTGCCCCACATCCTCCCGAATGAGGATGAAGAAGCCGCGGAAGAGCTTGCCAAAGCCTTCAGGAAGCGCGGCGTCAAGGTCTATGCCGGCACGAAGGTCAAATCCATCACCAAAACTGAGAACGGAACCAGCGTCCTGGTCGAAAACGAAAAAGGTGAAGAAACGCTTGAGGCCGAGATCACCCTGGTCGCCATTGGCTTTAAACCCAATTCAAAAGGCATTGGGCTTGAGGAAGCTGGCGTTGAACTTGACAAACGCGGCTTCGTGGTCATCGACGATCGTATGGCAACCACCGCCCCCGGCGTTTGGGCGATCGGCGACCTGACCGGCAAACTGCTGCTAGCGCATACCGCCTCAGCCATGGGTTTGATCGCGGCCGAAAACATCGCCGGGCTGGAAGAACGCAAACTGGATTATCGCATGATCCCTCGCGCTGTCTTTTCTGACCCGCAGGTGGCGTCCTTCGGCTATACCGAAGCGCAGGCTAAAGAAGCCGGCTTTGCGGTCAAGACCGGTCGCTTTAACTTCATGGCCAACGGCAAAGCCCTGGGGTTGGGCGCTGGCACAGGTTTCGCCAAAGTGATCATTGACGAAAAGTACGGCGAACTGTTGGGCGCGACCCTGGTAGGCCCCGAAGTCTCGGAGCTGCTGCCGGAATTGGTGCTGGCACAGGCCAATGAGCTGACCGCGGAAGAAATCGCCCGCTCCGTTCACATTCACCCGAGTTTATCCGAAGCGATCCTCGAAGCCGCCGAAGCGGCCCTGGGCCACGGCATCCACGGTTAGCACAAACCAACTTTAAGAAACGCAAGAGCGGGTCATCCAACCCGCTCTTTTTTATTCTGTTTTCCTTGCCCAGACCCAGCAGCGATGTTAAACTTAGCTAAGGAAAAGAAATGAGCGTTCAATTTAACTCTAAGCTTCTCAAAAAACTGCTTGCCCAAACGCAGGCAGAGCAGGCAATTTTATGCCGCAATGAGGACCTATTGATCGAACCCGACCAGGACAGCCTGAACATAAGCACCTGGAAGGCTTACGCCAAAATTCACGCGCGATCACCGAAAAACGCCCGTTTCCACCTCTTCTCACCGGATTCCGAAGCTATTTTTGTGATTATCGAACGTCTTTCTGAAAGCCAACTCCTTTTCCTCACATATCCTGCCGAAACCGCCATCGAAACTCTGGAAGAAGAACAAGAGAAAATTCATCCCATCCTCAGCCAGCTTTCCGATCCGGACCCACTGACCGAAGCCGTCCTGGCACTGAGCGCTGATGACCTCAAATCCACTCAGCACCGCGCCCAAGGCATAACCCAGCCGATCACGGTCAACCCATAAGCAGCACTTCTCATTTTACCAATGTCACATAAAATTAGTTCGCTCGTGGTCTAGCTGCTTGCCTTGTTCAATCCTTGTGTTAGAGTAGCCAATTGTACGGACGGGGTTTAGCCCCGTCCGCTGCGTATGTATAATAGAGTCTTTGGTTTCCCCTCAACGTCTTTATTATTTCGGATGGGGATATGCCCAGAACACATTTGCCCCATCTGTACAATAATAAATAAACAATAATGACGATATCATAATTATCAAGATTGTCTGATACAAGGGTTTTCAAATTTTCAATTGAGAAATATTTTTTTCCTTATCATTCAAATCCCTGCACTCCGTCGATCGACAAGGTATACTAAACCCATACCTGCTATCGCAAGGAGTTACTATGCCAAAAGTCCTTTATCTACTCGATGGTCACGCCATCGCCTNNGCCGGCGTTTACGGCTTTGCCAACCGCCTGATCCGCCTCTTCGAACAGGAAGAGCCCGATTATGTTGCCATCAGCTTTGATACCGGCCGCACTTTCAGGCATGAAATGTATCAGGATTACAAAGGCACCCGCGCAAAGATGCCGGATGATCTGCGCGTCCAGATCGAACGTATTCGTGAGATGGTCGATTGCTTCAACATCCCCCGCATCGAGATCGACAACTACGAAGCCGATGATGTCATTGGCAGTCTGGCACGCTGGGCTAACGAGGAAAAAGGACTGGCAGTCAAAATCGTGACAGGCGACCGCGATATGCTCCAGTTGGTGACCGAAAGCGTGGTCGTTTCGCTCCCCAATCGCCGAACGGGGCAGGATGAAGATTATTTCCCTGAAGATGTCGTCATCAAAATGGGCGTACGCCCCGACCAGATCGTTGACTACAAGGCCCTGGTTGGTGATGCCTCCGACAACATCCCCGGCGTGCCAGGGATCGGTGAGAAAACCGCGGTCGAATTGCTGAAGAAGTATGACACGCTTGACAATATCTTCGCGAACCTTGATGAAATTTCAGGCAGACCCAAAAAACCGCTCACTACCGGGCATGAGGCCGCCTACCTGAGCCAGGATCTGGCACGCATCCGTACCGATCTGCCTGTCATTCTCGACCTTGAACAGGCTCAACCCGTCCGCTTTGACCCGGCAGCGGTAGAAGAACTCTTCAAAGAACTCGAGTTCCGCACCCTCACCCGCCGCCTCCAGACGCTCGTCAACAAACTCAAGCCCTCCCTGCAGGGTCGTCCGGGCGTGCAAGCCAGCTTGTTTGATGAAATTCAGGAAACACCCACTAAAGTCGAAACACCAGCAAACGCAACTGACACAGACTTTGAGACCGTCATCGTTGATGATGCCAGCAGCCTCAAAGCTTGCCTTGCTGAACTTGAGGGTGCTGATCGGATCGCATTTGACACCGAAACCAGCGGGCTTGACCCCATGCGCGATGACCTGGTCGGCATCTCGCTGGCAGCCAGCCCAGATAAGGGTTTTTACATCCCGATCGGGCACCTTACCGGAAAGCAATTGAGCCTGGCAGAAGTCAAAACAGCTCTCAGTCCCATTCTCACCAACCCGAAGATCGAAAAAGTTGCCCACAACGCCAAGTTCGACCTGATCACCCTCCACCAGGCAGGCTTCGAGGTCAGACCCATCACCTTCGACACGATGATCGCCGAATGGCTGATCGACCCAGCTTCCCGCAATCTCGGGCTAAAAGCGCAGGCTCAGATTCGCCTGGGCGTTGAGATGACCGAGATCGAAGAGCTGATCGGCAAGGGCAAAAACCAGATCAGCATGGCGGCTGTACCCATCTCGAAAGCCGCGCCATACGCAGCCGCCGACGCGGTCATGACTTTGCGGCTTGTGCCTTTGCTTGAGGAAGATTTGAAGGCACGGGAATCCTTAAAGCTTTATCAGGAGGTCGAAAACAAGCTGATCCCCATCCTTGCGGATATGGAAGAGGCTGGCGTTCTGTTGGACGAGCCGTTCTTTGACAAGTTCTCAAAGGAATTGACTGCCGAGATCGATCAGCTCACGCAAAAAGCCCATCAACTGGCAGGAGAAAGCTTTAATCTCAACTCCACCCAGCAGCTTTCCGACATTCTCTTTGAAAAACTGGCGCTTAATCCCCCCGCTGGCGCCAAAAAGACCAGCAGCGGCAAATATTCCACCTCCGCGGAAGTCCTGGAGAGCATGCGCGGCAAACATGAGCTGGTCGATACCATCCTCGAATATCGCGAGCTTTCCAAGCTCCTTTCAACCTACGTCGACGCGCTGCCCATGCAGGTGAACCCCAAAACCGGACGGGTTCACACAACGCTTAACCAAACCGGAACCGTGACAGGGCGCGTTGCTTCACAAAACCCGAACCTACAGAACATCCCCACTCGTACCGATCTGGGCAGAAGGGTCAGGCAGGGTTTCATCGCCGCGCCCGGCACCAAATTGCTGTCAGTCGATTATTCTCAGATCGAGCTGCGCATCGTCGCCCATCTGGCGCGGGATGAAGCCATGATGAAAGCCTTCCACGAGGGGCAGGATATCCATGCCGCCACAGCCGCGGCGATCGAAAACATCCCGTTGAGCGAGGTCAGCAAACAGCAGCGCCGCCATGCCAAGGCGATCAACTTTGGTNNGATCTACGGCATGAGCCCCTTTGGGCTGACGCGCACCACCGACCTCCTGCTGGCGGAAGCTGAGAACTTCGTGCGCGAGTATTTCAAGGAGTTCCCCGGCGTCAAAAAATGGCTGGACAACACCCGCCTGCAGGCGACCAAACAAGGCTATGTGGAAACGCTTTTGGGGCGCAGACGCTACTTCCCAGCGCTGGCTGCCGGCACGAATTACATGATCCGCCAACGCGAGGAACGCGAGGCGATCAACGCGCCCGTCCAGGGAACCGCTGCCGATATCATCAAACTGGCANNTGCAGGTGCACGACGAGCTGATCTTCGAGGTACCGGATGAGGAGATCGAATCCGCGACCCGCTTGGTCAAACAGGTCATGGAAAGCGCCTTTGAGCTCTCGGTACCCCTGGTGACCGAAGCACGCGTCGGCACCAACTGGGGCGAACTAACTGTCATCGACCCGGATATGTCGATATTGATCGAGAAAGAATAATACAGGACAAAGATTATTTGAATATCGAAAGATGAAGATGGTGTTTTTATGTCGGATTGAGAGATGAATATGGAACACATTCATCTCTCAATACCCCTTCCGGCACCTGGTCTCTACCTTTTACCCCTGGTAAGGGAAACCTCTACTTTTAACATTGGGATGCGGATGAACAGACTCAAAAAAGAGCGATCATTGATCGTTTCATACAAGGCTCATCCAACTAATTTCGATTTTTGTTAAAAATTACACACACACAGCCTGGCTTTGCAGCTGACCCTTCAGCTGCAAAATCTGCCTGCGGATGCGGTCGTCGGTTTCGATCAGTTCCGCCACTTTCTCGCAAGCGTACATGACCGTGGTATGGTCGCGCCCGCCCAGTTCATCACCAATGCGCGGCAGCGACAGATCGCCGAGTTCCCGCATCAAATACATCGCGACCTGACGGGGAAAAGCGATATCGCGCGCGCGGCTTTTGCCGATCAAACCACTGCGATTGACTCCAAAAAAGTCCGCCACGGTCTCGATCACGTATTCAGGCGTGATGCTGCTGGGCTGGGGCAAAAAGTCCGCCAAAGCGCGNNTCGGTCAATTGTAAAGTGAGCTGCTTACCGCTCAGCTGCGCGAATGCCAGAACGCGGTTCCAGGCGCCCTCAAGCTCGCGCACGTTGGTCTGGACCAGCCTGGCGATGCGTTCGCACACCTCTTCCGGCACGTCCATGCCGGTTTTCTCGGCCTTGCTGTGCAGGATCGCCAAACGAGTCTCATAATCAGGCGCCTGCATATCCACCGTCAGCCCCCATTCAAAGCGGGAACGCAGGCGTTCTTCCAGCGTGCTCATCGCCTTGGGCGAGCGGTCGGAGGTCATCACAATCTGCTTGTCCTGCCCGTAAAGCGCGTTGAAAGTGTGGAAGAATTCTTCCTGGGTCGAATCTTTCCCAGCGATGAACTGAATGTCATCGATCAAAAGAACATCCACCTGGCGATATTTCTCGCGGAAGGCTGCCGTTGTCTTGGTGCGGATCGCCTGCACCAGGTCATTGGTAAATTCTTCAGAAGAAACATACAAGACCTGCTTTCCCTGCTGCACGATCGCGTTGCCAATGGCATGCAGCATGTGGGTCTTGCCCAAGCCAACGCTGCTGTAAATGAACAACGGGTTGTAAGCGTGGGCGGGGTTATCGACCACCGCCTGACAGGCCGCATGCGCCAACCGGTTGGCAGGACCAACCACAAAATTATCAAAGCGATAGCGCGGGTTGAGCTGCGTGTCATAAAGGTCTTTCTCGACGGGTTTTTCTTTTTTGGGGATCGAAACCGTTTCTTCCTGTTTCTCGACCTGCGGAGGCGCCCAGACCTTGAATTCCACACTGACAGGGCGAGCCATCATGCCGCTGAGTTTGTTGACCACGGTGCTCTTCNNCAGGCGGCTGTCCAGCCAGTCACAGGCGTAGGCGTTGCCGGTACCCAGGGCAAAGGTGCCGGACTCGTTCTCATACGAGATCAGCTGCGTGTTCTTTACCCAGGTGTCAAAAGAAGCTTTGCTAAGCTCCATTTGTAATTGTCCGATTGTTGCCTGCCATGCCTGTTCAGCATTCATGCCGTCACTCCTAAATCCTCATTTCACAATCTCTTTCACCGACGTTAAAAAATGTGACCGGTGTTCCTCAAAACGATTTCCCTCATCACTCATCATAGTACAAATTTGTTTGACTAAGTGAATGCCCAAATTCTATCACCTGAAGAGCCTGATTTTACTCCCCGACTCTTAAAAAATGACGATTCTTTAAGATTAGATTAAATCCCCTTCTTTTTGTTTTTTACAGTCCTTGCGCCGTTTTTCAGAACATCCATGCTAAACCCTAATTAGCAGAATCAAACGCTTGTCTCAACCACCATATATGGGTATGCATAGTCATTTTTATATACATAATCCTTGTATTAGGGGCGATTTTGGAGCGTATTCAGATGCTTCTCAAAGCTAAAAAATATCTGATAGTGATACACAGTTTGGCATTAGGATTTTAACAATCTTAAAGCTACACGCCAAAGCCTGTTATTCTTCGTGCATCAATTTTGCCACCCGGCGCCCCATTTCGACCGCGAAATTCGTGCCGCGATCCCAGGGGTAGATCTGGCTCATGCTGGCGAACCACAAACCCTCGATCGGAGTTTTAAGCGCAGGGATATTTTTGCTGTGGTTCAGCAAGGGGATTGGTTGGGCATATTCGGTTTTGTTTAGCCAGGACTTCTTCACCCAACTCTCATCAAACTGCGGATTGATCTTTTTAAGATGCGGCAAAAACTCAGCCAGGAGCTCATCCTTGCTCTTGCTGAAGTTGGGATGATCGTTTTCGAGATAATCGCCGATATAAATGATATGGTCACCGCCAAAGTATTCTGGCTTCAAAAAGTTGGTATGTTCCACCAACGAGAGGAAGGGATAACCGGCCTTTTTGGGGATGTTGTACCAGTAATAGCCATCCGGTGATAGCGGCTTGCTAAGCGAGATCGTCAGCACCAGAGCGCCCATATGCTTAAGGTTCAGCAACCCAGCCAGATAATCCTCAGGCAGTTCCGGCGCCAGCTTCGTCATCGCGCCGGGGGAGAGCGTCACCAGAACCTGATCAAACCGCTCAGTCTGCCCATGGCCAAATTGGACCGTCAGACCACCATCCGCATTCTTTCGAATTCCTTCCACAGCCGTGTTGTAGCGCAGGTCCACGCCGTCACTTTGCAATCGTTCCGCGAACAGATCCAGAAAGCGTTGAAAACCGCCCACAAAGTTGCCCAGGCGAGTGGTCCGCACGTGCAAACGCGCCCACATCCAGGCCATGCTGACCTTATCAGCCCAGTTTTCGCCGAACTTACCGTCCAACATCGGCTTCCACATGCTTTCAAAGGCAAAATTGCCTGCTTTTTTGCGCATCCACTCATCGGTTGTGACCTTTTCAAAAGCCTGCCAGTTCTTGGTGAAACGCAAATACAGCCCGACCAGGCCGAAACGTATCTTGTGAATGCCCCAGCCCAACCCGGGATAAAGCAAAGCAGAAAGGATGGAATCAAAGGGGTAAAACTTGCCCTTGTGGTACATCACGCTGACCGGTTTTGGGTAAATGACCTGATCGGACAAACCCAATTCTCCGATCAAACCCAAAAGATGCGCGTCGCTTTGGAACCAGTGATGGTAAAAACGTTCCACCGACCAATCCCAGTGCGGTTCCTTAAAACCAGAGGCCAGACCGCCGGGGATATCACTCGCCTCAAACAGGACCACATCGTGACCCAGCTTCCTGAGGTCAAAAGCTGCGCTCAAACCCGCGAAACCCGCGCCAACAATGGCAATTTTCCTTGTTTTTTTCATGAAGTCCTCTCATTCCGCGCCTATTCGTGCTGGCGCGTGTCTTCTTCCTTATATTCTTCCTGCATGCTCTTGAGGTCGCTGCTCAGGCTGAAACCTTCTTTGACGAAGAAAAACGCGCCCAGCAGCGTTACCGGCAGCCACAAGGCTACGCGCAGCATCAGCGTGTAGCTGAGCGCGTCGGACGGATTGAATCCAAACCCTTCCATCATCGCCTTGGTGGCGGCGTCAAAGGTGCCCAAACCACCAGGCGCGGCAGGCACCAGCAGCACCAGATTGACGATCCCAACAATCAGCAGAATGCTTTGGAAATTTAGCTCAAAGCCCATCGCCTTAAGCACGCCCCAGTACAAGCCGGCTTCAACCACCCAGATCACGATCGAGATCACCATCACCAGCAAAGACTGTAAGGGCGAGCGCAATATCCTGAGCCCATCAGTGAACTTGCTGATGATGCCTTTGACCGGCTTGCGGATCTTTTCCGGCAAAAGGCGGTCAACGAGAAAACCGGAAAGCTGTTCGGCCTTTTCAGGCATGATCACCATGCCAAGGAAGACCAGCAGGATCAAAACGAAAGCCAGTCCTGCCCAGAAAGCCGATTTTTCGATAAAGGCGATCCAGGAATTATTGCTGGCAAACTGGGTCAATTGTTTGAGGTTCAGGAAAACCAGCATCAAAATTGAAATGCCGTCAAAGAGTTTTTCAACGATAATGGTGGCGAGAGACCCCGAGATGGGCACCTCGTCATTTTTGCGCAAAAGCACCGTGCGCAAAACGTCGCCTGCCCTTGCGGGGAAAATGTTGTTTGCCATGTAACCGGCGG
Organism: Anaerolineaceae bacterium UBA1415; assembly: GCA_002305635.1. Taxonomy (GTDB): domain Bacteria; phylum Chloroflexota; class Anaerolineae; order Anaerolineales; family Anaerolineaceae; genus Mesolinea. Next base: position 9,390 of record DBPR01000029.1, read on the forward strand.
AGAGGATTGAAAAGAGTCCCTTTAGCGGCAGCTTTTTGATCGGCAATAAAAGCAATTGCCAGCGCCAGGTGCGCAGGATCAGGGTAATAAAATAGAAGAATATCCCCAGCGCCACATAAGCCAGATTGGCGGATTTCAACTGCTCCCAAACCAGCCCGAAATCGACTTTTTGAAAGGCAAGCCAGAGGAAGACGGCGCTAACAGCCACCCCCAACCAAATATGCCAACGTTTAATTTTCATGCCCTCGATTGTACCTTATTAATAAGATGAATGGATTTATCGCAGGTCGAAGATCAACAGGTTGAACATTTATGGGTTGTATATTTGTGGGTTGTTTATTTATGGGTTGTTTATTTGTGGGTTGTTTATTTGTGGGTTGTTTATTTGTGGGTTGTTTATTTGTAAGTCGAATGTTTGTAGGTCGAAATTGAAATTGCCCGATTTGGGCAATTTCAATTCGACGACCATTTTGGATGGAAGGATAATGTGCGCTTCTATACAAGACTACTTTGCCTCCTCACCTGCCCGTAGTACATGTGCAGCCCAAAGTGCCTGTAGTGCGTGTACTAACTAAAGCCCTCTCAGCATGAAAGGGTGCCCGAAGGGCGGATGAGGGGAAAATTGGCAAGATACAATTCTGGGTGATTGAGCTCAACCAAGCATTGGACGTCGGATTTAAAAAAATATAGAAACCACCTAATCTTTCGGAAAATGAGTTTTCATCCGCCGCTGCAGCTCCCGCCGCGACAAAAAGACCTTGTGCCCACACTTCAGGCAGACCAGCCCGATATCCGCTCCGAGTCGCACGACCTCCCAGTCAAATCCGCCGCAGGGATGCGCTTTGCGCAACCGGACGCGGTCACCCAGGCTCACATCCCCCGCGGGGACAGATGCCCAGACTGCTTCATAATCAACCCCATCAGGGCTAACATCGGAACCAGTCAAATCCTTTTCATCACTCATAACCCGATTATACCGCCGTGTTATAATTTCCTTCGCCAACGGAAGGCAAAAATCATGATGAATCTAAATCCTGCCACCCTGATTGCTCGCGTTATCACCCTGATCATCGCTTTTACCATCCACGAGTTTTCTCACGCCTGGGTCGCCACCCGCTTTGGCGATAACACCCCCGAACAAGCCGGCCGCCTGAGCCTCAACCCCCTCCGCCATCTCGACCCAATGGGTTCGCTCATGCTGCTTCTGGCTGGCTTTGGCTGGGCCAAACCTGTGCCGATCAACCCCTACACCATTCGCCGCAACAACAGCGCTGGCGTGATGCTCGTCTCGGTCGCGGGCCCGCTCTCTAACCTCCTGCTGGCGATCCTGGCGGCGATCCCCCTGCGACTGGGCCTTTTCCCGACCACGCTTCAGGCAACCAGCTTCCTGCCAACTCCTGGCTACTTTTTGGTCGAATTCATTTACACCAACGTTGCCCTTTTCCTCTTTAACATGATCCCGCTGGCGCCGTTGGACGGCGAAAAGGTGCTCGAATATCTGCTTCCGCGTTCCTGGCAGGGTACCTTCCAAACCATACGCCAGTATGGGCCTTATATTCTGCTGGCACTGGTCATTGTCGGGCCCAGAATTGGTTTCGACCTTATTGGGATCGTCGTCCGTAAACCGCTCATGGCGATCGTGCGCTTCCTGATCGGTGCCTGATCCCGCGTATGCCTTTCTTTGTTTACATGCTTGAATGCGCCAACGGTCAGTATTACACCGGATGGAGCACCGACCCTTTGCGGCGGCTCAAAATGCATAATAAGGGCAAAGGCGCCCGCTTCACGCGCATGAACGGCCCCTGCCGCCTGGTTTATGCCGAGGAAATGCCAGATCTTAGCGCAACGCTCAAGCGCGAGATCAGAATAAAGCAACTCACCCACCCTCAGAAGGCGGAACTGATCAAAAATGATGCGCTAAACTGTCTGAGTGAGCTTTACGCTGCGAGAGAGAAAAGCGAAAGTATGACGGAAGAGGCTCTATCGGATCCTGCGCGAGCTGATGATCAGCAAAACGACGCCAAAAGCGACCAAAGCCAGCACTCCTAAGGCGAGAAATTTGGCCTTACTCGAAAAAACGCGCTCGAAGAAACCGACTTTTTCCTGAGGGCCTGGTTCTGGCGTACTTTCTTCAGGCAGAATCAGTTGATCCAAAACATCTTTGGTCGCGGTCGGCGATGGGGTCGATTCGAGCAGATCAGCTTCGGATGTTGGCGTCTCCAGCGGCAGGTCGCCGCCTTTGACGATGATGAGAACATCTCCGGGGTGGATGACAGAATCAGCCGTCAGGCCGTTAAGCGCGAGGATCGTATCCAGGCTGACGCCGTACAACCCGACGATGTTATACAAAAACTGCCCTTCCAGAACGACATGCCTGATCCCGCCGTCAAGTCCCGGCGTGGCGGTGAATTGATACAGCTCGACCGGCAAGGTCGGTACCTGTGTCGGCACGCCCTGAGCAGGCGGCTCCTCCTGCGTCAGCCCAGCGGCATCGCCTTGCCCAACCGAAACGCTGAGCAGGATCAATACCAGCCAGGCGATAATGAGTAGATTTCTCTTGTTTCTCATCCTGTTTCCTGATGTCATAGGACTTTAATTATAGCTGAATCACAGGGATGCTGAAGAAAGTGCCTAAGGGTGGACTGTCTACTCTGGGCACCAGAGTGAGGGGCAGTCGCGTGTGGTCCCGTAGGCCTTAAGTTGCCCACAAGTCCAGGTTAGGATTAGCCCTCTCAGTGGGAGAGGGTCGGCGAAGCCGGGGTGAGGGCTGGCAACATTTTGAGGATGAAATGGCAAAAAAAGACGCCATTCGAGACAAACATCTGAGTGAGCTGAGTTACCATATCCTCCGGTTTACGAATAAAGATATCGATGAAGGCTTTCTTCGGGTATGTGAGATCATCAAGGAAACGGCCAAAGAAAGAGTCCAACTTCTAAACCGTAAATCGCCTTAATTTCCTCATCCACCACTTCGTGGTTCCCCTTCTCCATGCCCTGGTGCTTTTCCAGGGCATGGAGAAGGCTTAAGGACCAAGTCTATGGAAGAAACAATATAGTAGAACCGCCTATAGAGATGAGGGGCATAATGGATGATGGGTTCTACAACTCCAATCAACTCTTCATCAGCCAGGCCCGCAAACGTGCCCTTATTTCAGGATCAAGCGCCGCAACCAAATACAATTGCTTTGCCCGAATCCATTTTTTAACCATTCTCGTTTACAATCAAGTTCTATGGAAAAACAGCGTTTCCAGGCCAAAGACCTGCTGGCACTTTTTTGCTGCGTCATGATCATGGCGACCACGATGGGGATCGTCATCCTGGTTCTTTCGCTCTTTTATCCTGTCGTCTCGGTCGAAATTGGCGTCAGCCGTTCCGCCTTTGCCCTCACCGGCACGATCACCGCGCTTTCCGCCATGCTTGCCGCTCTGTTCTGGGGTTTCTTCTATCATAAACATGCCATCCAGCTGCCACTGATGCTCGGACTCCTCGGTCTGGGGCTAAGCTTTATTGGCTTTTCAGCTGCCCAAAAACTCTATCATTTTTACCTCCTGGCCTGCGCGGTTGGGCTGCTTTATGGCGGTGTCTCCATCATTCCCGTTTCCACCATCATCACGCGCTATTTCACCAAAAACACCGGCCTTGCGCTTAGTCTGGCGTTAGCCGGCAGCGGTATGGGCGCGATGATCCTCAACCCCATCGTCAATAAGATCATCAACACCCAAAGCTGGCAGGCTGGTTACCGCTTGCTGGCGATCGTTGTTTTCGTCGTTGCCATACCCAGCGCCTTTTTGGTAACGCACATCACCAAAGACCAGATCAAACCGCGTCCCGTCCTCCAAAGCACAGGCAAAAATGAAGGAAAAAGCGCCTGGAGCACCGCCTGGTTCTGGGCTTTGCTCGGTGCAGCCTTCCTGACCGGTCTAACCGGCGCCGGCATGCTGGCAAACCTGCCTTCCTATATGAAGGATATCCAGTTTTCCGTCAACAAAGTTTCTCTGGTCACTTCCGCCTACTCGGGGAGCATGGTGCTCGGAAAATTCATTTTGGGAAGCCTTTATGACCGCCTTGGCGGTAAAAAGACGACCTTCATCGCGGGCCTGACCATGATCGCCAGTTTGCTCCTGCTGATCCTGGCCAACCACACCCCCTTCCTCATCCTGATGGTCTTCTTGCTCGGCATTGGCGTTTCAATGGGAACGGTCAGCCTGACCTGGCTCACCAATTCCTTCTTTGGCAAGGAAAGTTACAGCAAATATTACGGCAGCGTCCAGTTTGGCAACAGCCTCGGCACCGCGCTTGGCGTGCCCCTGATCTCCCTGATGCTGGAAGGCATCGGCAACTTCACCCTCATCTGGCTCATCCTGGCTGCCCTCAGCGCGCTAATGCTCGCGCTTTTCCTGCTCAGCATCCGCGGCAACCAACACCACCGCTCGGCTGAAATCCTCAGCCAAATCCAATAAGCGACAAATATTCTAAATTGTCATCATTTGTTATGCGGTACAATTACTTCATTCAATGGTTCTTATCACGTAGGAGTATTGCATGGCGATCAAAAAGAGAACATTGGCAGCGATCCTGGTTTTGCTCCTTGCCGTAATATTCGTCTTTGTTTTGCTTATGCAACCAAGACAGTCAGCCATTAGTCAGCCAAAGCCGACGCCTCAAGGTCCCTGGGCACGCTTCATCGAGCAAATGGAAAAACTCAGAAAAAACAACCCTGAGCTTGAGGATGATATGTCCACCAGGTTTGGCTATTCGTATACCCTGGAAGCGGAAGAAAAAGCGTACTATGAAAGTGGCGCTTACCTTACGCCTCTTCCAAGCAGACAGGTGCCAGGCGAAGATCAGTACTTTAATTTACCGGTTGACACTGGGATCTCCAACAGGCGCTTTCATCTTCCTCCAGGCGCAATCGTGACCAGTAGCTGGCGCGAAAAGATCGACGGCAAAATGCAAAGCGTGATGCTCGCAGTCGCCAGAACAGATGAGACCCTTGGGTATATCCTGGTGGATGACCCTCAGGGAGATTATGCCAAGTTGGCTGTGTACGTTCCAGGAAACAAAGGAGCCATGACCATCCTGGAACGCGATGGTGATCTTCTCATCATAAAGATCAATTCCACGGATGAAAGATTGGTCTTTAACTGGGTTACAAATCAGCTTTTCGATAGTAGTAAAACATTATTGGGAGAGGTAACCCCGCACCCCGAGCCAACACAACCCAGCAACACCCCTACGCCAGATTACCTGCCCTATCCGTGATTTTGTACGCAGTAGTCTGACCTTACAGTTATCGTAGCCCAGCTTTGCCAGGCCTGCGTTTATACAAAATCCAGGGATCAATTATCCCTTTTTATGATATTATCTCCTCATCAGAAGGATGATTAATGACCAACAAAATATGCTCTGATTCTGTTACAAAGCTGTTGCCCAAACGCGAGCCGGACGCTCACAAAGGCAATTTTGGCAGGCTGGTCGTGGTCGCGGGGTCGCGGCAGTATACCGGCGCCGCGAAGCTGGCCATCCAAGCAGCCTTGCGCAGTGGGGTTGGCTTGGTCTATGGCGCCATCCCTGAGTCGATCTACCCCCCGCTGGCAGCTACGGTCGCGGAAGCGATCTGGCTGGTCCTGCCCGGCTCTGAAGGGGCCATCTCCGCCAATGCTGTCAGGCAGATCCCGGAACTTCTGGACAAAAAGACAGCCGTCCTGATCGGCCCAGGCTTAGGCCAGACGGAAGGCACGTGCATCTTCCTGTTCGCGCTTCTGGAACAACTGAAAAGGGATCATCCCGAGCTTCCTCTGCTTCTGGACGCTGACGCGCTCAACCTCCTGAGCGCCACCGAAAACTGGCATGAACTCCTGCCCAAAAACTGCCTGCTGACACCCCATGAGGTTGAATTTTCCCGCCTGACAGGGCTTGAAACGGAAGCGATCAAAGCCGATCGCGCTGGCATGGCCGAGAAATTCGCGCGCGTCTGGAAACAGACCCTGATCCTCAAAGGCGCCAACACCCTGGTCGCCAGCCCGGACGGACAGCTGCGCGAACTGCCTTTTGCGAACTCGGTCTTAGCCCACGGCGGAAGCGGCGATGTTCTGGCGGGTCTGACAGCTGGTTTGCTCGCCCAGGGGCTGACGCCTTTTGACGCCGCCACGCTGGCGGTCTGGCTGCACGCCCGCGCCGCCGAACTGGCACTGTCAAAGCTCGGTCACCCAGCCTCAACCTTGCCCTCCGACCTGATCGCTCAACTCGGTTGGGCAATGGTAGCGCTGGAACAAAGGATTCCTCCTGCCCATCATCCCAGGAACCCTGTGCAATGCACACAGGGCAGGCAAAGCTTGGGACGCAAACATTCTAAAGCCTTCTCCCAATGGGCGAAGGGGAACCACGCAGTGGTGGATGAGGGGCAAATGTTTATGTTAGCTTCGCGCTTATAAAAAATTGTATTTTGTTGACTTATCAACTATAATAACCCCACTACAAAAAATCTCATGGAAAGGGAGAAATGAAACTTTTTCGCATTATGATCGCCACGCTCGTGGCACTTTCCTTATTGCTCAGCCCGGTTGCCTCATTGGCCCAGGCTCCAACCGAATCCGTCCAGTTTGTTACCCCAACTGTTGACGGCATTATCGAGGCCGAATACGGCTCGCCAATCGCCACGGACTCTTCCGGAGACGGCAACGGCAACGCGGTGATGGACCTGCTCGACTTTTACGCCGCTGAAGACGAAGAGAACGTATACCTCGCCTTCACCATCAACGCCGACCTTGCCACCACCAACTGGGGCAAATACGTCATCTACATTGATACGACCAATGACGCCAACGGCGCAGCAACCGACGCCTGGGGTCGCAATGTCCTGGTCAATGACCCCCACAAGCCCGAATTTGGCATCTATACTTATACAGACAACCAACCTTACGATGCTGGTGATACCCAGTTTTGGGCTTTTGTCAACGGCAGCTGGTCACAAGTGGGTTCTGTTCCCGAAGCAGCCCTCGGAACCGGAACCACCTCCGCGCTCGAGTTTCGCATCAGCAAGACCGCTTTGGGCAACCCATCCGGTCTTTATATGGAAGTCTGGGCCACTGGAGGCGGTGGTAGCGACAACGCTCAGGACACGATCAACAACCCGGCAGAAGACTGGAACGCCACTGATTGGGGCACCCAGGCTTTGCTTGCAAACAGCACCCATTTCACGGTAACCCCGATTCAGGCCCCACCCGCAGCCGGACACGACAATGATATCTGGTGGGCAGAGTTAGGCCACAACAGCCGCGACACGCTCTACCGCACCCCCGGCGGGCCCGTCCCAACCGGAAGCGAAGTTTTGCTGCGCATGCGCGCCGCCGCCAACGACCTGACCGAAGCCAAAGTGCGCCTCTACAACGACCGTACCGACACCCAACTGATCCTGCCCATGAGCATCGCCCACAGCGACGATACTTACGACTGGTGGGAAGTTGCCGTACCTGCCAGCGCTGATGAGACCGTTTGGTGGTATCGCTTCATCCTCATCGACGGTACCAAAACCGTCTATTACGAAGACGATGCCGCCCGAACCGGCGGCTGGGGTCAGCCATTTGACCAAAGTCAGGAAAATTCCTGGCAGCTCACGGTCTATGATGCCGGTTTCCAAACCCCGGACTGGATCAAGAACGCGGTGGTCTATCAGGTCTTCCCCGATCGCTTCCGCGACGGCAACCCAGACAACAACAAACCAGCTGGCACCTTTTTCTACGGTGAAGAAGGCGGCACAGTTTACCGCTCGAATACTGAAAACTGGAATACTTACATCTGCGACCCCCGCGCCGACAGCAACGATCCCTGCGAAGGCTCGTATAGCAAGAACTTCTACGGCGGCGACCTGCAGGGCCTGACCGAAAAACTGGATTACCTCCAGGCTTTGGGCGTGACCGCAATCTACCTCAACCCGATCTTCGAATCGCCCTCCAACCATGGTTACGACACCACCGATTACCTCTCGATCAACGAAATGTTTGGTACCCAGGCCGACTACGAAGCCCTGATCGCGGGACTTCAGGCTCGCAGCATGCACCTGATCGTCGACGGCGTCTTTAACCACGTCTCCTCCGACTCCAAATATCTCGATCGCTACGGTCGTTACGAAGAAGTCGGCGCCTGTGAAAGCCAAAATTCGCCCTATCGCGACTGGTTCTACTTCACCGACGTGCCTGCTGGTACCGGCCCCTGTGTTGGCTCCGATGGAACCCCCAAAGCCGCCAATTACGAATCCTGGTGGGGCTATGACAGCCTGCCCAAGCTCAATTCAGCCCATCCTGAAGTGCGCGCCTGGATCTGGGACAACGCTGCCAACCCCGAACAAACCGTTGCCGGTCACTGGATGCAAACCGCTGACGGCTGGCGTCTGGACGTTGGCGCTGATGTTGACCCCGGCGTGCTCAACGACGTCAATAATGATTACTGGGAAGGCTTCCGCCAGACCGTCCGTGCCGTCAATCCGGAAGGCTACATCACCGGTGAAGAATGGGGCATCGCCAACAGCTGGCTGCTGGGCAATGAGTGGGACGCTGTCATGAACTACCAGTTCAGCTCAGCGGTTCTCTCGCTCTGGCGCGACAGCACTTTCACCGATAACGATCACAATGCCAGCTCTTCTGCCGGAGAGTTGAACCCGATCAGCATGAGCCAGTTTGACGAGCGCATCCACAACCTGATGGAACGCTACGCGCCCGAAGCGCTCTATGCCATGCTCAACCTCTTTGGCAGTCACGATACCAATCGCACCCTCTTCATGCTGGACGAGAACACCAACACTTCCGATCCGGGCATTTATCTCAACCCCAGTTACGACTGGTCTCCCGCGATCGAGAAGCTGAAACAAGCAACCGCGATCCAGATGACCATGCCCGGCGCTCCCACTGTTTACTACGGTGACGAAGTTGGCCTGGTCGGTCCGGTCGTCAAAGATGGCGGCGGCGTCTGGCAGGATGACCCTTACAACCGCCAACCCTATCCCTGGCTGGACGCGAGCGGCACGCCTTTCTACACGCACCTGCAAACTGCCGCATCACAGGAAAGCACATCAACTGTCTTCAGCGCTCTGATGAACGCGCGCAAGGATCACCCCTCACTGCAAACGGGCAATTACAAAACCTTGTTGGTTGATGATACTGCCCGGCATTACGCTTACCTGCGCAACCTCCCTGGCGAAGACGTTTCCGTCATTCTGGTCAACCGCGGCGTGGACGCGCAGATCAACCTGAATCTCGCTGGTCTGGTACCTGCTGGCGCCAACTTCCAGAAGCTTTTGACCGCAGAAAACTATACGGTCAATGCTGAAGGCTCCCTCAACAACATCAGCGTCGCCGCCAACAGCGTTGCGATCCTGTTACTGGCTGATAGCACTCTGGCGGCTCCTCCAGCCGCGATCCTTGACCTGGCAGCCGCTACCAACGGCACCACCGTCGATTTGAGCTGGAGCGCGATCGCCGGCGCAGACGAATATTTGGTTTACCGTTCCTACCTGCGCGGCGGCGGTTATGAGTACCTCGGCTCCAGCACAACAACCAGCTATACGGACAGCAACCTGACCAGCGGCACGAAATACTATTACGTCGTTGTTGCCAAAAACAACACCACCCTGCTGGAAAGCGAATACTCGAACGAAGTCAGCGCCCTGCCCGCCTACACAATTGGCTGGGCGAACCTGCAGTGGCCCTATAGCACGACCCACACGATCGGCACCACGCCGACTGAGAATATCTACGGTCAGGTTTGGATCGACGGCGTCACCTCCCAACCCGGCGCGACCCCTGGTCTGCTGGCACAGGTCGGCTACGGCCCCGATGGTTCTGATCCCCGTGGCAATGCCGATTGGACCTGGTATGATGCTGTCTTCAATGGCCAGTCCGGCAACAATGACGAATTTATGGGCACGCTCCTGCCGGAAACAACAGGCACTTTTGATTACGTCTACCGCTATTCAACCGACGGCGCTCAAAGCTGGGTTTACGCCTATAAAGACGGCTTCATCATCGATCCTTATGACGCAGACCAAGCTGGCGCTCTGACCGTGAACGCATCTCTGGACGTGGAAGCGCCTTCAGCGCCGGTCCTTTCGATCGAGGATTGGAGCGCCGCGAGCATCTCTCTGAGCTGGACTGACTCAATTGATAACGTCGAAGTCTACGCCTACGACCTGTACCGCTCGACCGACGGTACTACCTTTACTAAACTTGACCGCAAATTATCCCCAACAACCAGCTACATTGATACAACTGTCACCAGCGGGCAAATCTACTATTACTATGTGGTCGCCCTGGATACCAGTTTCAACCCCAGCGAGCCTTCCAACACCGTTAGTCAGACCGCTGAAGCCAAGATGGTGGCTGTCACCTTTGAAGTGACCGTGCCATACTGGACGCCCGGCGTGGTCTACATCGTTGGCGGCCATGCGGCCGTTGGCGACTGGAACCCCGGCGCGGTCGCGATGACCAAGGTCAGCGACACGTTCTGGACTTACACAACCAGCATCTTAGACGGCACCAGCTTCGAGTTCAAATTTGCTCGTGGCAGCTGGGACACCGTCATGAAAGGCGCTGATGGCAATGAGGAGCTTGGAAACCTGCCCATCACCGTCGATTATGGCACCGATGGCACTCAAACCTATACTTACACCGTCCTCAACTGGCGCGATCCGGTGGTTCTCGAAGTGATCCCCGTCGATCAGGCTGTTGGTCGCAGACCCGACACAAATATCCGCGTCACCTGGAGCCAGGTCATGGCTGCCAACACCTGCCTCCTCCTCGAGGACGCTGATGGGGCAAGCATTGCTGGCACATGTACCCTCGATGAGACCGGAACTCAGATCACCTTTGACCCAACCACCGACCTCACGCCTGGTGCGACTTATTTCGTCACCATTGCCGACCAAATTGATGTCGCCAATGACCGCCAGATGGTACCTGTTACCACAAGCTTTACGGTCACCACCGCGCCAGTCCTGACCTACAGCAACCTGACCTCCACATCGGTCGATCTGACCTGGACTGAGATCACCAGCCCGGATGTGGCTTTCCACCGCGTCTGGCGCTCAGTAAACGGCACCGACTTTGAGATGGTGGCTGAGCTTGGCGCTGATGTCTTTACCTGGACTGACACAAGCCTGCTGGGTGGCAGAAGTTACTGGTACAAGGTTGTGGCTGCCTGCGCCAGCTGTGCCGGCATTGTTGAATCCAATATCGTTGAGATCGCGACCCCAGCCCGCGATATCGCCGTCACTTTCACCGCGGTTGTGCCCGATTTCACCCCCGGCGATGTTTATCTCTCTTACCGCCTGGTTGGTACGGAAGGCTGGAATTACACCCAGATCAAGATGAACAAGATCGCCGATCTCGAATGGCAGTGGAATGGCACCCTCCTGGAAGGCAAGCACTACGAATTTATGATCAGCCGCGGCAGTGCCGCGACCGAGATGCGCGCCGCCGATGGCAACACACTGCTTGACCCGATCGAGTACGCGCTGGAGTATCACGAAAACGGCACGCTTGAAATTGAAGCAGTGGTTCCCAACTGGCGCGACCCGATCGTTTTGAGCCTCAGCCCGGCTATGCGCGCGCAATCTGTGCCGGTGGACAGCGTGATCGAGATCGTCTGGACACAGGCATTGCCGGACACAGCCTGCCCACGGGTCTGGTCAACCACAACTGGCCAGGATATCGCGGGTAGCTGCAACTTTGACGCCGAAACCAACATCACCACCTTCACTCCCGATGAAAAGTTGCCCTACGGCGACCATATCGTCGTCGAGGCAGCAGCTTTGCTGGACGTGGTTGGTGACGTGCAGGTCATCCCCGTCCAAAGCTTCTTCCAAACCGGCTTCCTGTATCTCTACCTGCCGGTGATCTTTAGATAAATCTTCGGATTTCTTAGAAACAAAAACAGCCTCCTGATGGGGGCTGTTTTTGTATTCATAGGCAATAATATCTAACAGTTTCCTATTATTAGTAGGTCGAGACAAAGTGCCCGTAAGGGTATTGACAGAATAAATGCTTGGCAGATGCCTGGCAGGACACCTATGTTTGACAGCAAAGACGCAACCTATCCTTTTCATAATTAATAATAATTTATTTTCATTATTCATTTAATCTCCAACAATCTCTTGCCAATCCAAACCCCTTGTGGTATAAAATGAGCCAATAAGCCCTTGCGGCACTCTTATCCAG
>DBPR01000029.1:21623-168091 GCA_002305635.1 Anaerolineaceae bacterium UBA1415
CCCCTCACTTGCAGGGGCATTTTTATAACCTGAGGAGGTTTAACTATGACAACTACTTTTATGAAATCTGCAAGGTATCTTTTTACCTCAGAATCCGTGACCGAAGGTCACCCCGACAAAATGTGCGATCAGATCAGCGACGCCATTTTGGACGAAATGATCCGCGGCGATCAGGCCAGCCGTGTGGCCTGCGAAACCGCCATCAAGACCGGCTTCGTTCTCACCTATGGTGAGATTACGACCAAAACTTATGTCGATATCGACGCTCTCGTGCGCGAAGTGGTCAACAGCATCGGTTATGACCGCGGCAAAAAAGGCTTTGACGGCACAACCTGCGGTGTAATTACCGCGCTCGCCAATCAATCCCCCGATATCGCTCAGGGTGTTGACCAGAAGGGCCGCCCGGATTTCACTTATACTGAAGAATATATCGCCGCTGGCGGTGCCGGTGACCAGGGCATCATGTTTGGCTATGCCTGTGACGAGACAGAAACCCTCATGCCCATGCCCATCTACTACGCCCACAAACTGACCCGCCGTATGGCAGAAGTGCGCAAGAACGGCACCATCGGCTGGATGTACCCGGACGGCAAGAGCCAGGTTACCGTGGAATACCACTACGGCAAGCCGGTTCGCATCCACACCATCGTTATTTCAAGCCAGCACGCTGACAAATTCGAAGACGTTACGCTGACCAATGAGCGCATTCGCGCTGACGTGATCGAACACGTGATCAAACCCACCATCCCTGCTGACCTGATCGACGACGAGACCAAGATCTACGTCAACCCGACCGGGCGTTTCGTAATCGGCGGCCCGATGGGTGATGCCGGCCTGACCGGACGCAAGATCATTGTAGACACCTACGGCGGCATGGGTCGCCACGGCGGCGGTGCTTTCAGCGGCAAGGATCCGACAAAGGTTGACCGTTCGGCTGCCTACGCGGCTCGCTGGGTTGCCAAGAACGTGGTCGCCGCTGGGCTTGCTCATCGCTGCGAAGTCCAGCTCTCTTACGCCATTGGCGTGCCCGAACCGCTCAGTATCAATGTCGAGACCTTCGGCACCGGCACGGTGGACGATGAGAAGATCGCCGAAGCGATCGGCAAGGTCTTTGACCTGCGCCCGCGCGCCATCATCCGCGATCTGGACCTGCTGCGCCCGATCTATCGCCAACTGGCGAGCTACGGTCACTTCGGTCGCGACGACCTTGATCTGACCTGGGAAAAGACCGACAAAGTCGACGCCCTGCGCCAGGCACTGGCATAAACCGATCTCATCTTGTAGCAAAAAAGGCTCTTACCACACTGTGAGGGCCTTTTTCTATTCAATCGTACCAGTCACAACGGAAAAAAGTCAGCCTAATTCACATCGGTTGCTTCGTTGGTGAGGTTGGGGATGAAAACTGTAACCCTTGTTCCTTTGCCAACTTCACTCTCAATATTCAATCTGCCGCCCAGCTTGCGCACCATCTCGTCCGTGATTGCCAGCCCAAGCCCGGAGCCGCCGGTCTTTCTCGCGCGGGATTGGCTGGCGCGATAAAAACGTTCCAGCACATGGGGCAGGTCTTTGGCAGGAATGCCGATTCCCTGATCTTCCACCACAAAGTCGCAGCCGTTCTCCCGGCAAACCGCGCTAACGGTGATGGTCGTTTCGGCTGGGCTGTACTTGATGGCGTTTTCGAGCAGATTAAGCAGAATGGATTGAATGAAGACCTGATTTGAAAAGAGCTCTTCCCTGCCCTCTAACGCTTCTTCGATGGTTATTTGTTTGTGCGAGGCGATCTTTGATGCCAGGTCGTTTACGTGCTGGATCATTTCAGGCACATTGATCAGCCCGTAGGCTTCCTGTTCCGCTTTGGCATCCAGCTTTTCAATTTGCCCGACCAGATTTTCGATCCTTTTGGTGGCGTGGTCGATCGTATCCATAAAAACGTAATCAAAGATCTTGGCGTCCTCCATCCGTTTGCGGTAGCTGTCGATTGAGAGGCGTAGCAGCGCGGCTGGGGTGTTCAGTTCATGGATGGCGTTGGCGACGAATTGTTTTTGGCTTTCAAATTTTGCGTCAAACTGCTCCAGACCAGTTCTGAACATTGAATCCAGTTCAGCCAGGTCCAAAGCATCCGCTTTGCCCGGGCTCAGGGTTCTTTTCATCGCGGAATAGACATTGCCTGTCATCTTTTTGGATTTTGGATTGGGCAGGATGGTCAATTTTCTTATTGACAGTGCCAAAAGAGCCCCAAGGAGGACATAAATCAAACTTCCAATTATCAATAGGGTGGAAAGCGGGGCGATGTTTTTCTGAATTGCTGATCTAAAAAAGAGATAATTTGCCAAAGCCACGAGCAAGAAAGCGACAAAACTGAGAATGATCAGAATGACCTTCTTTGAATCTTTGCCTGAGTTCCGGTTTGTTTTTTTCATTTCAACGGCTTTTACTTATCCAGCGTGATCTGGTAACCCTGATTCACAACCGTTCGGATGGAAACGTCATTTAGATTGGCATGACGCAGCTTTCTCCTCAGGTTATAGATATGCGTGCGCAAGGTCGTCGAAAACAAGGTACTGCCAAAATCATCCCAGCTTTTGCTGATCAGCTCTTCCTGTGAGATCGTTATTCCAGGCTTACGCAAGAGGTTTTCCAAAAGCATATATTCCGTAATCGTCAGGTTAATCTCTTTGCCGTTAACATACGCTTTCTTCAAAGATGGGTCAAGGGAAAGCTGCCCCAGGCCAAGCATTGGTTTGGATGACTGCGGCATGCGCCGCAAAAGCGCCCGCATCCGGGCAAGCAGCTCCTCTAGCGGAAAAGGTTTGGTCAGATAGTCGTCCGCGCCGATGTCAAGCCCTTTCACACGGTCAAAGGTTTGCCCCCTGGCTGAGAGGATGAAGATGCGCGAATTGGGTTTGGCTTCGCGGATTTGTTTGCAGACCGTCATGCCGTCAATCCCCGGCAAGCCCAGATCGAGCAGGATCATATCGTAGTCGATATTGCTCCCAATGGCGCGGTAGAGCCCCTCTTCGCCATCCGCCGCGATATCGACAAAGTAAGCCTCCTGCCGCAAAACATTGGCAAGCATGTTGGCAAAAAACTCTTCATCCTCGATCAATAAAATCCGCATTGTGTACCTGCTGAATGATCACTGATACTATTTTATCATTAGCACTGTGAGTCACAATTGCGTTGACACCGCCCTTTGATCAGTCTGAACCTTTATTG
This sequence comes from Anaerolineaceae bacterium UBA1415, assembly GCA_002305635.1. Classification (GTDB taxonomy): domain Bacteria; phylum Chloroflexota; class Anaerolineae; order Anaerolineales; family Anaerolineaceae; genus Mesolinea. The sequence goes on from DBPR01000029.1 coordinate 24,840, forward strand.
GTGATTTTGTTCATTCTTTCACCTGCAGTAACTCCATGGGCTTTTTGTTGGAGACCAAAACGCTCCCCAAAATTGACCCCAGCAAGGTACCACCAAGATAGACCAGACCAGCCGATAGAACCGACAATCGGACAACGGCCAGACCTTTCATGGCAACCAGAAGCAGCATGCCCGACCCAAGCCCTATAACCGTTAACAACAGGGTCTGACAGACCTGCATGATTCTAACCTTTCGCTTCTCCACGCCGAGCATGCGCAGCATCGCGGTCACTTTCGACTGATTTAAAACCAACGATAAAGACAACGCTCCGCCTATCAGACCCGCAATAAGCATGGAGAATGGATATAGCTTTTCCATCAGTGATAGGTTTTGCTCCATCGGCTCAACCACAGCTTTGATTTCTTCATCCCAGATGACAACACTTTTTGGAAAACCTGAAGAAGCAGTCTGTTTCTTTTCAATTAGTGTCTTAAATTCCTCCAGACGATAATTCACTTCAGGTTTTGTATAGAAGACCGCTTTGGCATAATCAAACGGAACCGTGAAATGCTGCTCCAGGGCCGATAAATTGGTTATCATGGGATAGGATGTACGGATGGTCTCATCCACCGAAACCGCCAGGGCGTTTCCCCAGTCAGATCCGGCTGTAGAGCCAATGATCAGGAAAGTGATCGGCTTCTCCGCCCTGGCGAGGCTCAGGCTGACTTCGTCTCCAACATGCCAGCCTTCCATCTCCAGATCCTTCTGATGAACAACCAGAGGTACTTTTTTGGTTTTCAGATCTTCTGCGGTCCAGTTCTCTATCAGGTTTTGTTCCCCAAACCCAGGCAGGAATTCAAACCCATAACCGATCCGATTGCCGCCAAAAAGCAAGCCGTCTTCAAAGTTATTGATCGCGAAGATGGAATATTGAATCGCATAGGTTTGATCGTTTTTTTCACTATACCAATTGGTTTGGTACTTGTAGATACTGGTCAGGTTGCCTTTTTCGCTAAACCCAGTGTCATTCGTCCAGTCCACAACGTTCCGCTTAATATTGTTTCTTAAACTGACGAAACCCTCCTGACTTCCTGCGGAATAATCAATTCTGATCGGATTGCTTGCATATAGCCTTGCGATCTCATTTTCATTGCTGGAGATCAAGCTTTGGATCCAGCCGAGAGAGAGCAGCAAAAACGCTGCCACCAGCGTGGTAAGCAAGCTTTTCGCTTTTGAGCGGATCAGGTGTTTTTCAGCAAACTCCTTGATCGCTATTTTGGGGTCAACTCTTCCTCTCAGGACTGTAATGTCAGATAATTTGGGCAATACTTCCGAAAGACTGGTCTTGAACACCTCCACATTGATGGGATCCATTACCTTCAACCTTTGAATCCCTTCACTGTTTTGTAAAAGTTCAAGAACAGGCGTATCCGTCACCTTGCGCGTTCCGATATACATTAGGACCAACAGTACGAGTATGGAAAAGACCCAAAATGCGATTCCCCATCCGGCTTTTAGCCCTGGCTCGGGTAAAGCCCCCGACGGCAGGGGCAGTCTTGAAAGAGATTCCGCCGCGCGCGCGTGCCCGTTCACCCAGGAAAGGATCGATCCGATCGAAGAGCCAACCAACCCAAGTATCAGTAAGGGCAGGATCAACTGTCTGTTGCCGCTCTTCGCGGGGACACCCAAAGCTCTTAAAATAGCGTAGTTCCTGCCTTGTTGCCGCAAATATAAGAAAACTGACAAGCCAGTTGCGAGCGATAGCGCCACGGTGAGCAGGGATAAAGCAATTCCTGTTGACTTTCTGAGTGGGTCTGCACCTGCCATAAAGTTTCGCCCGTTATTGTCCAAAAACCCGAGTTTAAAACCCATTTCCTTTAATTTTGGTCGAAACTCCTCGATAAACTGGTCCTGATCACGTGGATTATTGAGGACAAAATTGTACGCGAAGCCTTTTTCACTGATTCCGGCATCTGTCACCGCCAAGGCGTATTCATCTGAAAAAGTCGAATTTGGCACAAAAGCAATGGATGAGATCACATTGGTCTTTTCATTTACGTCCATGGCAGGGTTTGAATAAATCCCAACGACTTCGTAGGTAATGGTTTGAGCGGGATAATCCTTCCAGTTCTCGATATCTTCATCTCCACGGATATAGGAGTAAAGTGGATTTCGCAGGCTTCTCATTGTTACGGTTAATTTGCTTCCTACCCGCACCTTGCGCGTCACCCCAAAAGCCTTTGAGATTACAATTACATTTCTCTGATTCACTTCATCGTCATGATTCAACCAACGACCAAAAAACAAATAATTGTTGTTCGCGTCTGTCTGATTCGCCGGCATGGCGCTCATATCGCTGGTTCCAATAAGCAAAATCGAGCTCAGATTTTGATTCAGACGGTCAACCTCATTTCGGAGCTTTCCAAACTCTGGTTGGGAGAGATCAATTCTCTCTCCCTCCTGAACCTCCAGGTACCACAGGTCGGCATCATCAAGCGCTTTGATGTTTAAAGCATCGAATTCGTTTTCGACATCGATCTCGTTGCCAACGGAAGCATAATTCCCGATCGGATTATGCCAGGCCCGAATCAGGTAGTGGTGCCCCTCTTCCAGCTCGTTCAGGTGGGAATCCATTTGATCGAAATTGGGCGTGAAGCGGGCTGGTATCCACATTACATAATTTTTCCCTTCCCATATGCGATCACGGTAGGCTGCCAGAACCTCTTCAACCTCCCAGATCATCCGATATCCCGCGAAGTATTCAATGCCATCTTTTTCCGCATTCACCTTGTCCAGGATCAACAACTTGCCATAGAACCAATAGTCCAGATTAAAGACACCCTCGCCTTCCTCCATGGCTCCTGGCGCGTCATGGCTGCCGGTGTAAAAATCGATGTTTTGGTAACGAACCATCACTGCGGAAGTTTCGCGCTGCAGATCACCATAGTTGGTATAGGGGGAATTCCCGATCAATTCTGCTGCTTCGGAAAAAGAATGGCTTTGCTCAATTTCCCAATCCCTTTTTATATAGCCAATGGAACGGTAATAACCTTCCAGACGGTTCGTTTCTCGCCAGACAATGATCGTTTCTACCGCTTTTCCCACGAAGCCATACGCAACCAGGCCAATCAGGAGGGTCAGCAGGATCGCGATGATCGGTTTGCGCAAAAGTGATTTTAGGATGATGTTTTCGGGCTTTTTTGTCATTTCATTTCCTCTGGTCAGGCTTGTGTTTCAGGCCGGGATCATTTTTCCATCATCCATTTTCCAAACCTGATCCGCCTGAGCGGCAATCTGAGGGTCGTGGGTGACAATGATCACGCAATAGCCGTTTTCGTGAGCCAGAACTTTCAGAATATCAACGATGTTTTGCCCGTTTTCCTTATCGAGATTACCGGTCGGTTCATCTGCCAGAATGACGCGCGCTCCGCTGGCCATCGTGCGCGCGATCGCCACGCGCTGCTGCTCACCGCCAGACAGGTTTGAGGGGAAGCGCCTGTGCTTATCATCCGTGATGCCAACTGAATTGAGAAAGACCTTTGAACGGGTTCTGGCTTCCTCGCGCTCAATCCCGTTGAGCTCCATCGGGAAGCTGACGTTTTCGATCACGTTCAGCATGGGGAATAAATGAAAGGCCTGGAAGATCATGCTGACCTGCTCACGGCGGTATTGATCGAGGTCGAGGGTGGAAAGTTTTGTGCCGTTGATGCTGACTTCGCCTTCGGTTGGCACGTCGAGCCCCGCCAGGATCGAGAGCAAGGTCGTTTTGCCAGAACCCGATGGGCCGGTTACCGCGTAAACTTTTCCGCCATGGAATGAGACATTGATATTATCCAGGGCTTTGCGGTCGCTGCCTGTGTAGCTGTAACTTAGGTTTTCGATCGTGAGTGTATTCATCTTCCCTCCAGCAATCTATTCGTTTTTTGTATCTTAACTATACTAATTAGGGTGTCAAGATGATGTTAAGAAAAACAACAATTCTCAAAATGACAGAATTGACATGATCAAATCTTGAATTGGTAAAAGAATTGTAAGGGAGGTGGCAATCAGGGTGGGCCAACCCAACAATCTGTGAGAAACACAGGGTGCTACTCTTGACATTTAAGACGGTATCTACATAACTTGCCTTTTCAGGAAATGAACTAAGATTTGATCTTCAGGACAAGCCAGACCAGGCCCAGCAATAAAGCGGCTGTCAGCAGCGCCCACTTGACCCAGCCAGACGAGCCTTCGCGTAGAGCAATTTCAGGAATCTCAACTTCTTCCTGATTTTTTGCTTCTTCATTAATGAAAGTTTCCGAAACCTCGCCTGGTTCAGCTTCCAAAGGGACTTCCGCGATGACCTGGCCCAGGTTCGCATGGTCAATGCCATAAATCGCCGGGGCTTCGCGTTCGGCCTCTGCCATGGATTCTTCAGGTTGATTTTCCTCCGGCGTTTGTGAAGAGGAACCAGCAGAGCCGATCACGAATCCACCGCCGACACCTACCGGTGCTGAATATTCCGGATCCTCTACCACAAAATCCTCACCTTCGGTCGTTTGGTCGGATTCGCTCGCTCTCACTTCGTCGTTCTGGATTTTTGCGACATTGATATTGAGGGTAACGCCGGCACTGCCCGGCTGGTAAGTCCCACCGCCGCCGCCCAGGCCATACGGTGCGCCACCGCCCAGGCCGCCGCCGGCCCAGTTGATCAATAAAACGGCTTCGTTCCCGCTGGCAAGCTCAGCATCAGCCATCACCTGCGCGTCTTCTTCCATCCCTGCTGAATCGAGGGAATAGGAAGCAACCTGATCAGCCTGAGGGGCTGCGTTTTTGGCCGCAAAATTGTTGAATAGCACCTCTCTGCCAAAGACCACCATCACTGTCAGCGCCATCACCGCGCTTGACCATCCGAAAAGGGGCTGTAAGAAACCGCGCTTTTTGGCCTTTTGGGCTTCGGCCCGGGTGAGGGTGAAGTTATGCGGCAGTTTGCGCGCGGGCAAAGCTGACAAAGCGCGCTTGAGCTGTTTTTGCTCCTCGAGCTTCTCCCTTAAATGCGGAGACTGAGCCAGCCGCTTTGCAAACTCTTGCTGCTCTTCCACTGAAAGAGCATTATCGAGTGAGCAGCTGAGCAATTCCAGGTCTCTCAAAGTCACTTGTTCGGGTCTAAGCATCATCGTCCTCAGCGTTTAGACGATATTTAGCCGGTAAAAGTTCCCCGGAACGGCGTAAACATTCCTGCATTTTTAATCTCGCCCGAGAAAGACGGCTTTTCACAGTTCCGACCGGGGTCTGAATGGCATCAGCGACTGTTTCGTAGTCCTGACCAGAGATGTCGACCATCACGATGACAGCCTTGAATTTTTCATCTAAATTGTTAAGACAATTCTGTATTGCCTTCTCCAACTGGGCGTTCATGAATTTTTCTTCAAGCGACGGGCTCGTATCGGCTAACCATTCCGGCGATTCCATGATGTCCCCATCGTCGGTTTCCGGTTCGAGCGCGATGGTTGGTCTGCGTTTGCGTTTGCGCAATTCGTCGTAACAGGCATTGGTGACGATGCGCAGGAACCAGGCTTTGAAGGAGCCGCCGCGGTAGCTGTCCAGTTTTCGATACATGGAAATGACCGCGTCCTGCGTCGCGTCGGCAGCCGCAGCGTCATCGCTCATAATGCGATAGGCAATGTTAAACGCCATGTCCTGGTAGGTCAGGACGAGCTGATTGAACGCATCCAGGTCGCCGCGAATGGCTTTATCGATGAGAAGACTTTCTTCCATGCGCTTATTGTTGCAAGTCCTACGCCAGCAATGGAAGTGGACTCGCCTCCTCCTCCATTTTATCGCAATCCGAAATCGATGGCGGAGCTGAGTTTGACGGAGGGAAGTTCGATTGCGACGATGATCGGTAGGATAAAAAAACTCGTGGTCGGGGGACCACGAGCGAACTCACAAGAGGATGGTTAGTTTATGCTGACAATGCCGCGTTCACGATCTGGACGGCTTCACTGCGGATCTGCTCGAGGTGCCCGGCACTCTTGAGGCTTTCGGCATAGATCTTATAGATATCTTCCGTGCCTGATGGGCGGGCAGCAAACCAGCCGTTTTCAGTAACGACCTTCAGACCGCCGATCGGGGCGCTGTTGCAGGTCGCGGAAGTGAGTTTGTCCAAGATCGGGTCGCCAGCCATGCTTTCTGCCTTGACCAGGTCGGGTGAAAGGTTGGACAAAATGGCTTTTTGTGCCGCAGTAGCGGGAGCGTCCATGCGGGCATACCAACTGCCGCCGAGTTCCGCTTCGAGCGCCTGGTAATGCTGACCGGGGTCTTTGCCGGTCACGGCGATGATCTCGGCTGCCAGCAGGTTGAGGATGATGCCATCCTTATCGGTCGTCCAGGTCTGGCCGTTCTTGCGCAGGAAGGAAGCCCCGGCGCTTTCTTCGCCGCCAAAGCCGATTTCACCGCTGAGCAATCCAGGCACGAACCACTTGAAGCCGACCGGCACTTCGCATAAATGGCGACCGATCTTTTTGACCACCTTATCAATGATCGAGCTTGAGACCAGGGTCTTGCCGACCGCGGCTTCTTTTGACCAACCAGGTCGGTGCTGGAAGAGATACCAGATGGCAACCGCCAGATAATGGTTGGGGTTCATCAGTCCCACCGAGGGGGTGACGATGCCGTGACGGTCAAAATCGACGTCGTTTCCAAAGGCGATATCGTAATCATCCTTCATCGCGACCAGGCTCGCCATCGCGTAGGGGGAGGAACAATCCATGCGGATCTTTCCGTCCTTGTCGAGGGTCATAAAGGAGAAGGTCGGGTCAACGCGCTTGTTGACGACTTCGAGGTTGAGACCATACATCTCCGCCATTGGTTCCCAGTAGGCGATACCAGAACCACCCAGGGGGTCGGCGCCGATGTGGACGCCAGCTTCGGCGATCGCCTGCATGTCGATCACATTTTTGAGGTCGCGCAAGTAGGGTGTGATCAGGTCGATCATCTTCGTGGTATCGGCTTTGAGTGCTCTTTGCAGCGGGATTCGCCTGACCTCGCGCATGCCGCCAGCGATGATCTCGTTGGCGCGGTTTTGGATCCACTTGGTCGTGTCGGTATCAGCGGGACCGCCGTCAGGGGGGTTGTACTTGAAACCGCCGTCCTCAGGTGGGTTGTGCGAGGGGGAAATGACAACACCGTCTGCCTGGATATTGGCATGTTCGGCATTGAAGGTCAGGATCGCGTGTGAGATTACCGGCGTGGGAGTATAGCGATGATCCTGATGGATGCGGATTTCCATTTGGTTGCCGGCGAAAACTTCGATGGCAGTGAAGAGCGCAGGCTCTGAAAGGGCGTGCGTGTCCATGCCCATAAAGAGCGGACCGTTGATGCCCTGACCTTTGCGATATTCATAAATAGCCTGGCTGATGGCTGCCACGTGGTCGTCATTAAAGCTGGCATTCAGCGACGAGCCGCGATGCCCGGAAGTGCCAAAGGAGACCTTTTGGGCCGGGTCAGATGGGTCTGGATGAAAGCTGTAGTATGCAGCGATCAGACGAGGGATGTTGGTCAGAACATCGTAAGGGGCAGGTTTTCCAGCAAGAGGATGTAAGCTCATGACGACTCCTTATGGATTTGATGTAGGATAACCCAATTTTATCACGCCAATGGTGGAAGGCATAATGTATTTACATTCTATAAGGCTAATTGTATGAATTAGAGGATAGATATAGACTGGATTCATTTTTGTCCTCATCCCAGCTTCGTCTGCCTTCTGCCAGCAGGCAGATTACTTAAGCCTTCTCCACACAACCTCTGGAAAAACGCCAGAGGTTGTGTGGAGAAGGGGGACCACGCAGTGGTGGATGAGGACAGAACCGCACGCCAGGAAAAGAACATGGGTCGCGAACAGCATCGGCTCCGCCAACCGCCTCGGCTTCGCCAACTACCCCTCATCCGCCCTTCGGGCACCTTCTCCCCGTGGAGAAGGCTTTTGGCAGCACCCACCCTGCAAGAGTATTCTCCAACCACTGGGAAAACACCACGGGCAGAGGATAAGGCTTAAGCCAGCCTCGACGAAATATAATCATCGATGTTATCAGTATGGTCAGGAGACCATGCGGGAATAAATGGTTATGAATTTATCCTAAAATCACCTCGGCCTTTGAGCCTGTCGGAGTTTTGGTGACCTCGATGCGGTTGGAAAAGTAATCTTTTAGCTCCTCAATGTGCGTGATGATCAGGATCTTCTCAAAATCGGGTTTGACAATGTTGATCGCTTCCATCAGGCGTTGGCGACCCTGCGCGTCCTGATTGCCAAAACCCTCATCGATCACCAGGGTCTGCAAACGCGCCCCAGCCCGACGCGCCAGAACGCGGCTGAGCGCCACCCGGATGGCAAAGTTGATGCGGAAGGCTTCGCCTCCGGAGTAGGTCTCATAATCGCGCGTTCCGGAGCCATCCGAGATGATGATATCGAGCGTTTCCATCAGGTCTTTTCGTTTGCTGTCCTTATACGCGCGTTGGGTATTGAAGCGCACGCTCATGTTGTAGTCCGAAAGGCGCAGCAGAAGTTGATTGGCCTGCTCTTCGATCTCAGGAAAAGCCTGCTCGATCAGTATCGCAGGGACGCCGTCTTTGCCAAAGGCAATTTCAAGCTTGTTGTACTGCCGGATCTCTTCGTTGAGCTGTTCCATCTGCTTGCGCAGAAGTATCTGACGCTCGCGTTGGGTCTGGATCATGGCGAGCGACTGGTCGATCTCGCCCAAACGACGGTTGAAGACATCCTGCTCCTCACGCAAAGTGGCTAATTCCCGCTCCACCTGACGACCATCCTGGATTTGCGCCTGTTCCTGAACCAGCGTTGCAGCATCTGCTTTATATTTCTCTTCCAGTTCCCGTACAAGTTTGAGCTCACGCTCCAATTCCTGCCGGCTGGTTTCAAGCTCTTTTGCGAGCAGTTCGAAGTTCGAACGGGCGATCTGCAGTTCCTGCCAGGCTTGTTCGGCAGCCGCATTTTCCTGAACCTCACGGCGGATATGACTGTGCTTGTCCTGGTCGTACTGCAGTTTGCCAAGTTGCTCGTTTAGATTTCCCAGTTGCCCGCGCACTTCTGGAAGATATTTCTCTTCAGTCAGTTCGCTTTGCACCTGGGTAAAGCGGTTGACTTTAACGCTTTTCCAGTCTTCTTCGCGTTGGCTAAGCTGGCTCAACTCCTGTTTCAGCAATGCCTGGTCTCGCTGCAGGGTGAGAAACTGTTTTTCCAGTTCCTGCGATTGGCGCTGTTCGTTTTGGAGGCTTTCGATCTCCTGGCGGATCCTGGCAAGCTCGCTCCTGTTTAGCCGATACTGATCGCCCAAAACCTTGCCATTGCTGTTGAACTCATCCAGCAGCTCCTGACGGTGCCTGGGTGAGAGGTCCTGCCCGCACATTGGGCAGCTGGCGCCTTGGGCATCCTCCAGCTTTTGGCGGCGCTGGACGATCTCGTCCATCTGGTTCTTGAGCGCGCCGTTTTCGCCCTCCAAAGCCTGGGCTTGCTCGCGGGCAGCCTGGAGAAGCGCCTCAAAATCTGGTTTGGACTTTAGACGCTCATCAATCTTGGCAATTTCCCCTTCAAGCTGGCGAAGACGCTGTTTTTGGCTTTCAGCCTTGGCGAGAGCCTGGTCGAGCTCCTGTTTTTCACGGGTCAGCTGGCGCAATTCGTTTTCCAGCAGGCTCTTTTGGGTCAGCAGCTGGTTTTCCAACTGCGTGCGCTGGCGTTCGAGGGGCCAGAATCGTTCCGCCAGTTGATCCTGCCTGGCCAGGTGATCCTTTAATGAACCCAGTTGTTTATAAGCGCTTTCGATCCGCTGGCTTTGGCTGATCTTTTGCTGATACTGCGCCTGAGTGGCTTCCTGCTGCTGGGTTTGCTGCTGTTTGCGGGTCAGGGACTGCCTGGCACGTTCAAGCTGGCTTTTCAGCGCCTGCAACTGCTGGTCGCGGTTGGCGAGCAACTGCGCCTGGGCTTTGATCAGATCAAGCTGTGCCTGTTGGGCGTTGATCTTCTCGCGCGCTAAAGCCAGCTCCCGTTCGAGCAAGTGGCGGTCAGCCTTCCATTTCTCCTCATTTTCAATTTCTTCCTGCATGACGGCGATATCGCGCTCGAAAATTTTGACCTCATTGCGCGCCTGACGAGCTTTTTCGTTAGCGGCTTTGCGGTAAATCTCCCACTGATCCAACCCAAGAATGCTGGTCAGAATTTCCTTGCGCTCGGACGGCTTTTTTGTGGCGAAGGAGTCAGCTTTCCCCTGCAAAAAGAAGGAGGCGTTGACAAAGCTTTCATAATCGAGCCGGAGGGTGTTGCGGATCTTCTCGTCCGTGCCGCGAACACCGTGCTCACTCAGGCTCACCCAGGGGAAGGAGTCTTCATCCGGCGCCGGGTTCTGGATAAAAAAATCGACCTGGGATGGTTTCTTGCGGGTGTTGCTGCGGATGACGCGGTAGACCTGTCCTTCGTATTCAAAGTCAAAGGTTACCTCCGCGGTTTCGCAGGTGGTGTTGATAATAGCTTCAGATTGCACGCGCGCTTTGCCATAAAGGGCAAAGGTGATCGCGTCTAATATGGAAGACTTGCCGGCGCCGTTCGGCCCCGAGATACAAGCCAGGTCCAGGCCGGTGAAGTCGATCTCCACAGGGTCGCGATAGGAAGTGAAGCCGCTCAGGCGTAATTTGACAGGGATCATGGTTAGAACCCCAACATTCGGCTGGATCTCTTCATGTCGGGCGCTTCAGCTTCATCCCCCAGAAGGTCCTTGTAAAACTGCGAATCATAACGGCGCGAGCGGATCGGGATGGGCATGGGCACACCCCAGCCAAGCATTAGCACTTCTTCCTTGGGCTGAAGTTTCGCCAGCATACCCCGCAAACCGCCCCGACCGGGCAGACCGGAGAGAACCGCGTTGATGTCGTCCTCATCGCCCAAAGCGCCGGAGATGCGCGTGCCAAGCTGGGACATGACCTCGTCGTAAATTTGCGACGGGCGTTGGTCGATGATCAGCAGGGTGACGTAATACTTGCGCAATTCCCGCGCGATGGTGCTGAAGATCGTCTGCGAAGCCATCTCGCGGTTGAGCAATTTGTGGGCTTCCTCAACCACAACCACAAGCGGACGCGGTTCGGCGCGTTTTTTGCTGTGGAAGTCGTTGGTGGCTTTCTCCCAGGTGTCGCGGATCTTACGGGTGATCAGGTTGGTGACCAACAGGTAATCCAGGTCGCTTTGGTAGTTACCAAAAGAGAGGACGACGTGCCGCCCGCTCTCAAGGGCATTGGTAATATCGCTCAAGCCGTTGGAAGCAGGCGCGTTTTTAAGATAAGGGCGATTGAAAAGGCGAGTGAGCTTACTGCGCAGACCTTCCGCCGCGGCTTTGTGCACGCCTGCCCGCCGCGCCCAAAATTCAACGCTGTCGGGTGCGGGTTCAAGCTTGCCTTCCTCGTTCTCGACCATCGCGCCCACGCGCATGTTCATGAATTGCGTAAACCAATTGTCGCCAAATTCGTTTTCGAGGGCATCCAGCGTGGTTGGCGTCGTTTCCTTGAGGTTCAGCGCTTCGGTCAGCTGGAGGACGTCTTCGGTGGTGATGTCTTTATGGCTGATCTCGAGCGTGAAATCGGGGCGCTGCTGTCCGATATTGGTGTCCGCTCCCAGCCCGACCAACTGAACTTTGGACTGGAATTTGTTCTTCAGACCCGCCACGCCTTGTCCGGTATCGGAAGAGGATGTGTCGATGCCGTATTCGTTGTGCATGTCAAAAATGAGCGTGGAAGCGCGGTCGTAATTGATCAGACCCGCCAGGATCATGCGCGCCAGGAAGGATTTGCCCGAGCCAGTGGTGCCAAAGATGCCCGATGAGCGCTGGACGAATTTGTCCAGATCAAGACAGACCGGGTGCCCTTGTTCGCGGGTATTGCCAACGCGGAAGATGTTCTGGTTATTTTCTTCGCCAAAAATGGTGGCGATATCAGCGCGGTCAGCCAGTTTGACCGGTGCATGATGGCTGGGAATGGTCTTCACTGTAATTGGAGCGTTATCGTTGGGGTGCTCATCGCGCCAGGCGGCGTATTCGGGCGAGTCGATATCGGGCCCGGTTTCCATCATCAGAACGGGCATGACCGCCAGGTTGGTATAGAGCGTTTGCTGGTTCAACAATTCCGCGAGTTGGGGGGTAAAGCGTTGGGCGTTGATCTGGTTGGCGTAGTTTTCGTCAATGGCGGTCAGGCGCAGGTCGGTCACCAGCCCATAAAAACGCCAGTTGTTGCTGTCGATGACGACAAAGGCGCCTTCCTGCACGCTTTGGGGCGGCACGCTCAGGCGCACCTGCAGGTTGGCTTCCAGCCCACCGCCGGTAACAAAGCCGATCTGGGAGTTGAGAGTTTTGTTGGTTTCCATCATTCAGTCTCCAGTTCACTAAGCACGTCCAATACCCTGGTAAGTTGATCATAATCGTCCTGCAGGAGGGTGATGACCTTTTCGCAGGCTGTTTTGTACCATTCAGCTGTTTGTAGGGGCTTGACCTGCGCGAAGTGCGCCGCCAGCAGCTCTTCAATAGGCTGATCCTGCAGGCGCAGGATATGGCGCAGGTAGCCGTGCTGGCTGGTGAATTGACGCACGTCAGCGTCATCACACAAAAAGAGTTGATCCAGGCTCAGGGGCGGGCGCGGCGGCAGGCGGTGCGCGTTCTGACCGTTTTGGGCGTAGCCGACGGTCAGAACGTGGATCTCGACAGGCAGGTTGCGGTTGTAACGGTTGTCGGCAGTATATTCGCTGGGGATGCTGACGCCCGAAACGAGCTGCCTGACCAGGTTGTCGTCGTTGATCAGGATATGGGTGATGAGCCCGTAAATTTCGCTTTGGTCTTCCAGTTTCACTTTGACAAGCGAGCCAAGCGCCGGGGTTTCCAGCTCCTTGACACGGCAGCCGGCGACAAATCGGCTGTTTTCTGCCCGCAGCAATTTTCCAATGGGGATTATTTTCGGTGAAGCACTCATTTCTGGCCTTTCCAGTGGTCTTTGTTGGATCGATAGTTGGTTTCCGGGGTAGCTGGCGGCATTTTGCTCAACAGGAGCCGCTCCAGTTCTTCAGTTTCTGTCAGCCTCACCAGCGCCAGCTCGTGCGCGCGGTGCAAGGCGTAGGGGTAGGGATGGGAATCGAGGGTCTGGGCGTCGTGGTAGAGGATCGCGTGTACCAGATCGACCAACTCCCGTTTTTGAGCCAGCCATCAGGGCACTTCCACCCGCGCGAGGCATTCCTTGCCATGCGGGTTGGCAACGTTCAGGAAAAAGAAGGCACAGCGCAGGCGATGCGGGTTGGCGGGGGTGCGCTTGGTAATGATCTCAAAAAGCGCAGAGCGATGCCCAGGCTCGAGACGGTCTTTCAGCAAGGCGCTGTCGCTGATCAGTTTTGGCTTCTTTTGTTCGTTCGTAGGAGTATTTTGGTTGTGTTTTTGATAGAGGTCAAGCATGTTGGCGAGCATGGTCGAGCCAGGTTTATCGATATAGCCCGCGCTTAGAATGCCCTCACGCTCAAAGTTTTGATCGAGTTCCCAGACGGTGCGCTGGGCATCCTGAGCAGCTTCGCCCTTGATGCTACTGCGATAGAAAAGATCGAGGGGACCGTCTGTCAGGGTCAGGAAGGGGCGCGGGTCTTCGGAAGTGATGCTTTCGCGGATCAAGACCCGCTCGCGCAAGTCGCGCTGCAAACCAACCTCATCTTCGCTGATCAAAGACCCGTCAACAAAAAGCTGATCAAAATCGAGCAGTTCGGAGATCAGGTCGATCAGCGGCGGTTCGCCGGAACCAAAATGCACCTTGAAGAGGCCGATGTTGATCAGGCCAAACTGAAGGGCGCGATGGCGGTTGGGGATGATCTGCGAGCCGTCAGCCGCCAGAAGCGTAAAATTGATTGGACGCGCTGGCAGGGGGAAGCTCGCCAGCGGCGGCTCGTGGCTTGGTTTGGCGGTATAGAGCGCCGCCTGGGTCAGTTCCGCCTGCTCGATCGCCTGGTGCAAGGTCTGCGGGTCCTGGGCGGCTTGTTCGTAAAGAGCGTTGAGCTCCCGCGCAAGCCTGCGCGCCTCAGCCAGCCATTCGAGGCTTTGTTCGATGTATTTGTTGGCGTTTTTCTCAACCGCGGCATAATTCAGGGGCATTTCAACTCCAGGTGGATCAGTACTTCAATTATAACCAGTTGGAGCCTGTAAAAATGGAACAAATTGGGAACTTTATCGTCTTCAGGATAGAAGAAAATGCTTTAAGGAGTTAAAAATGAAAAAGAGCAGTTTTAGAGTCATTATTCCTTTACTTTTGGTGGGAATTCTCGTATTGGGAGCCTGTCAATCGCTCCCACAAGTCAATAGTCAGGCTGGCAACACCACCATCGCGGCGCGCACCATCGCGGTGACAGGAACTGGCGAAGTTGTCCTCGTGCCGGACATGGCTTACATCAATGTCGGGATCCATACAGAAGCGGAAGATGTCACCTCGGCGGTCAACAACAATAATAACCAGGCCAGGGCGATCAAAGACGCGATCGTTGCCATGGGCGTTGAAGAAAAAGATATTCAAACCTCCAACTTCAACGTTTACTCAATGAACCGCTATGATGATATGGGAAATTTGGCCGGCACCAATTACGCGGTTGATAATACCCTCTATATCATCGTGCGTGACCTGCCCGGATTGAGTGAGATCCTGGACGCCGCTCTGGGCGCTGGCGCTAATCAGATCCATGGGATCAGTTTCGATATCGCCAACCGCGCCGAGGCAATGGCGCAGGCACGAGACCTGGCGATCAAGGATGCAGAGGCAAAGGCGCAATCCATTGCCAATACTGCCGAAGTGAAGCTTGGCCAGATCATGAATATCAACGTGATCAACAACAGCTATGTCCAGCCAATGTCTGCTTATGGAATGGGCGGCGGAATGATGGACCAGGCCGCGTCTGTGCCTGTATCCGCAGGTCAGATCGTCATCACCGCCAACGCGGATGTGGTTTACGCCTTTGGCGATAAATAAGCGCAAATAATCAATCAGGGACGGGGCTAAGTACCCTCTGGGTATGACCCCGTCCGCTGTTTAAATATCTTACGGTCCTGAGTTTCTCATTAACGCTTGTATAGACTTATTATCGGATGGGGACGAGCCCCATCCGTACATTTATCGGCTGGAAATTGCAATCGTCGAATTGAAAATGCCCGCTTTTTGTGGGCATTTTCAATACCCTTACGGGCACTTTGTTTCGACCTACATGATTTGACCCTTGAATTTTTATGTCGGGTTCAACTGAGGAACCCGACTACGGGTGTTGATCGAAATAGAAATATTTTCCTTTATTCCGTCTTTTTTATCTTGTGCAAAACAAGGGTCGAGAAGAAGAATAAAATGCCGTAAAGCGCCATGAGGACGACGTAACCAGCGCCATCGCCAATGGGGCCGCCGATATAAGCGCCAACAGCGCCCGCGCCGGCGCCAGCCAGGTTGGAGATGCCAAGCCATTTGCCGCTTTCGTTGGCTGGAACAAGTTCCGTGCCCAGCGCCCAGTTCGCCGCAAAGAAAATGCCGGTGGCCAGGCCGATCAGTACGCCGCCAGCATAGATAAGAAGCATGTTTGTGGAAATAATGACCAGCAAAGTGCCCACGCCAGCCAATATCCCGCTCAGGAAGATGAGCGGCTTTTTACCAAATTTATCGGTCAACCAACCCGCCGGGATCGAGATCAGAAGGATCGAAACGCCCACGATCAACATGAGTTGAGCCGTTGGTGCAGCGGCGCTGGCTCCGGCATATTGCGGGAAGCGCTCCTGAATGAAATAGAGCACAAAGCTGCTCAAATTGTTGGCGCCAACCAGGAAAGCGAGGCGGTTGATGACCCACCAGGTGAAAGCCGGGCGTTCTTTGGCCTGTTTGCCCAGGCTAATGCGCACCGAGAGGAAAACGCCGAAGGCGATGGCAAGCAGCATGCCGAGTATGCCGACGATACCAGTCAGAATCACTGCCATTGTCGAATTGAGCGTCTGGAAATAGGGCAAAAGGAGCCGTACACCCCAACCAAGTGCCAGGATGATGGTGGTAAAGGCCAGGGTCATGACCAGCAAGCGACCGATCGACTCCCAGTCAACCTTTTCAACAGGCCCTTTTTGGGGCGTTTCGCGGATGAACAGGCTGAGAACGGCGCAGACAAAAATGACCGCACAAACGGTGATGATGGCTGCCCAAAGTTTCCCCGCGCTGATCATCCGGCTGACAGTGAAGGAGACCACGATCAGAGGTAAAGGCAATTCAAAGAAAGCTTTGATCGCCGAGTAGCGCCCGCGCTTTTCGGCTGGAACCAGATCGGGAATCAGGCCCTGCATGGCGCCGTGACCAATGTTGGCTGAGACCATCGAGAAAACGACAATGGCAAAGAGGGCGTAATAACCCATCATGCCTTCCATCGTTCCGGCAATAACCCCGATCACGATGAAAACCAGGATCTCAAGGATGGCGCTGACGGCAATAAAGGGACGTCGTTTCCCAAAACGGGAGGTGCTGCGGTCAGAAAAACTGCCAGCGATGGCCTGAACCAGCAGGGCGACCATCAGGGAGACCAGGCGAACGGTTCCGTAGCTGCTGCCTTTGGTCTCCTCGCCGACAAATTGCTGGACGAGCAGAGGCACGATCAGGGGCGTGAGGGTTTGCGAACGCAGCGTGATGGCCAGGTAGTAGATATTCATGGTGATGGCGTCATACCATCGGAGCGGTTTTTGGGTCGTTTCGTTGTTCATGGGCTTGTCCTCCAATTTATTAAACCATAAATATGAGGCTGGTTACGCGATTGAACGAAGTCGGAAAGGTTTGTTTGCGAATTAACCCCTCATCCCAAGAACCCTGTGTAATGCACACAGGGCAGGCAGAGCTTGGGACGCAAGTAGTCCGTACTTTGCTATGCCCCTCATCCGCCCTTCGGGCACCTTCTCCCGGGTGGAGAAGGCTTTTGATAGCACCATCTCTTCACCCTAGATACCAGTAGCTGTGGGCGTTTGTATCCAACAAGAGTTTCAAAGCAAACTGGAAGGGTTCACTTCGATCTGCCAGCCCTTGAGCGGAAGGAGGGGGAGCAGCGCGCGGGGGTCAGGCCCGCGCAGGACGATCTGCCAGCGCAAGTAGCCATACAGTCGGGGGTAGTAGGCCGGCAGCGGCCCGATGAAACTGCTTTGCTGCAGATCACGGCTGATGATCGTTTCGCGAATGATCTGAGCCAGTTTTTCAGCTTCCTGCTGCGCTTTTTCCGCTTTCAGGGAACGGTATTCCAATCGGATCAACTGGGAGAATGGCGGGTAGCCGAGCGCGCTCCGCTGGGCGAGTTCTTTTTGGTAAAAATCCTCATAATCGTGTCTGGCGGCAGCCTGAATGACATAATGATCGGGTTGGTAACTTTGTAAAACCACATTGCCGCCCAAAGGGCTGCGGCCCGCCCGCCCGCTGACCTGGGTGAGCACCTGAAAAGTGCGTTCATAGGCGCGGTAATCGGGCAAATTAAGCCCCACCTCTGCCAGAATAATGCCAACCAGCGTCACCAAAGGCAGGTCAAGCCCTTTGGCGAGCATCTGGGTGCCAACCAAAACGTCAGCCCGATGCGCGCTGAAATGAGAAAGGATCATTTCGTGATCGTTCTTCCCGCGGGTGGTATCGGCGTCCCAGCGCAGGATGCGCGCTTCAGGGAAGGTGGATTTGACCATTTCTTCGAGTCGCGCCGTCCCCAGGCCAAGCTGACGAATTTGCTGGCTGCCGCAATTTGGGCAGGTTTTGGGCATTTTGCGGGTGTAACCGCAGAGATGGCAGAGCAAACCGGTGTTCGCGCCGTGCCAGACCAGGGGCTGATCGTCGTTTGGGCATTTCAGACTGACGCCGCAATTGCGACAAAAAACATAGGTTGCCTGTCCACGGCGGTTCAGGAAGAGAATGGCTTGTTGATTTTTCTTCAGAACGCGCTCAAGCGCTCTTTCCAAAGACCTCGAGAGAACGCTGGTATTCCCCTGAACAAGCTCCTTGCGCATATCGACAACCTCGACCGGCGGCAGTGAGAAGCTAAGGGTCTGTTCTCCCTGGCCATCTTCCGGCAAAGTGAAATTGAGCGAATTTGCTTGCTGCTGCAAAACGTGGCGATGCGCCATCACGCGATCCGGAAGGTCGATCTTCAACCAATCACCGCGTCTGGCGGTATAGCTCTGGACGATCGAAGGGGTGGCACTGCCCATCAGGAGCCTGGCTTGAGTGATTTCGGTCAGAGCAAGGGCGGTCGCGACGGCATGATAAAAAGGCAAGCGTTCCGTTTCGTCGTAAGAATCGTTGTCACATTCGTCGATCACGATCAGTTTCAGCTCCGGCAAGGGTAAAAAGAGCGCGCTGCGTGAGCCGATGATAATCTGAAGGTCTGCCTGTCCGGCTCTTCGCCAGGTATCATAACGTTCGCCATCAGAGAGCTTGGAATGATAAATACCGACTTTGTTGGGGAAACGAGCCATGAAACGCCGCACTGTTTGAGGAGTCATCGAAATTTCCGGCACGAGGATCAGGCACTGCCCGCCGTTTTCGATCACCTGCTTGACAGCCCGCATATAAATTTCGGTCTTACCTGAACCGGTGACACCGTGCAAAAGCACGGGACGGGGTTTCGGGCAGGTCCATTCCTGCTGAATGGAAGCCCAGGCCTGGTTCTGGGCAGGGGTCAAAGCCGGAGCGCTGTCTTCGGTCACCTCCAGTTCAGCCAAGGGGTCGCGCCAGACCTCGGTCTCATTGAAGTGCAGCAGACCTGCCTCTTCGAGGTAGCTGAGGTCGGCATAGTTGGCGCCGGTTTCGGCATAGATCCAGGAAAAATCAAGCGGGAAGGCCTGCCTGGCGAGCAGGTCGATCACCTTTTTGCGTCGTTCCTGAGTTTGACTGGTTTTGCCGTAAGCGCTTGCGGGGAGTTGGGCGATGCCCTCAACGTTGATGGAGAGAGCCGCTGTTCGCAGCGTTTTGATGGAAACCCGCGGTGGAGGTAAGACCTTTTGGGTGCTGATCAGCTTGCGGGCGCGCAGCGGCTCGAGCGTTTTACGCCAGTCTGCTTTTGGTAAAGCGTAATCAATTTGCGCCCCGCGCAAGGGACCTCTTTTTTTCAAAAGATTCAGCAGGCGTTGTTGGGTTGCTCCAAAATCGCTCAGGCCTTCAGGCAATTCATCATTCAGGGAAACAAGAATATCTGCCCGACGGCTTAAGCCAACCGGGATCATCAGTTGGATGCAGGCGCCAGGAGGCGCGTAATAGTGCTCGCTCAACCACTTTGCCAGCTCAAGCTGCTGCGGGGAAAGCAAGGTTTCTTCAGAGATCAGGTCGGCGATCGGCTGGGTCTTTTCCACTTCGGGCTTATCCAGCAGCTCAAGCACAACCCCCTGCACGATCTGTTTTCCGAATGGGACAATTACCAGATTGCCTGGCTGGATCCTGGCTTTTAAATTGGGAGGAATCGAATAATGATAGGTCTTTTCAACCTGCCCGATATTGACGCTGATGTTGGCAAAATCGCTCATTTCGCCGCCTATGGGGTGACGAAAACAAGGTATTCTGCTGAAAAAGACATTTTGTTGATCAGGTCGGCCGGGATGTCACTGGAAAAAGCCAGATAATTTTGCCAGACATAGGCCATGGTGGTCTGCCCAACCATTTGGTCAAATTCATTGAAAGCAAAAAATGGAGAAAGTCGGGCTGCCGAGGCGCTGATGCGATCCATATCGAGATAGCGCTGATTCCAGCTGTCGCGCTTCATGATGACCGGATGATCGGCCAGCAAAACGACCTGGTCGGGCAATTCGCCCAGGTATTTTTCGAGTTCGTCAAGCCGCATGCTTTGGAAGAGCGGTTCGCGTTGGGCTGGCGGCAAAGACCATTCCTGGTGCAGCTTCCAGGGCTCAAAAGCGTCGCTGGCGCGGCGTTTGTGCACGTTGATATAGGTGGAACCATCGGCAGGGACTGTGTTGACCTCCAGACCGGCGCCGAAAAATCCGGTCAGAATGAGTTTGACTTCGCCGATGTTTTTGTCAAAATCATGACGAACCCGAAGGTAAAAAATGGTAACGTCTTCGCCAAGGATCTTCACAGTTTCCGTGTGAATACCGCGATCCATTAATTGAAATGCCACCATGGCTGAAAGTGCGACCAGACTGCCATCTTCAAGATTTTCTTTTTGAGTAAGGTAGAAGTAACTCCAGTCAACCAAACCGTTATTGGTGTTGAGCGCGGGTAATTGCGCCAGGCGGGTTGGGATGGGCGTGGCGGTATAGGTCGGTGTGGCGGTTGGCACCAGGGTGGGCGTGGGCGTCATCGTCGGCGTAGGCGTCATCGTCGAGGTCGGGACCGGCGTTGGCGTGTCGGTCGCAGTTGGCGCTACAGTTAATGTCGGGGCTTCAGTAGGGAAGGCAGTCGGGCGGCCCTGCGGCTGCGCGTTGCAGGATAGTGTCGTTATGAGAAGGATCAGGGCTGAAAAGAGGCGAAGCAGTTTACTGGTATTCATGATCAATCGGGACTTCCTGTTGAAATAATGGCTGAAACATAACCGACCACCGAACCATGATCGCCACTGACATCGCCGGATGTGCGATAGTCGGCAATCGTGACCTGCCGGGCGCCCAGTTTGTTCGCGGTTAACAAAACGCTTGCCAGCGCCCCGTGTCCGCAGGCTTCGGCCTTGTGGGAGGATTTTAATTGATAGAACTTTTTGGGTTCAAAGTTTTGCAAACCTTCAATGAGGTTTCTGTCCAGACGATTGGCCTGACCCTGATGATAAAAATGCGATAGGTCACTGCTGGCGATCAGAAGCGTCTTTTCCTCAGGCGGGCAGCCGGAGATCAGCTTAACGAGCGTGTCAGAGAGCATTTCTGCCAGGCTGAGCGATTGATCCATCAACATGATTGGGATCAATTGGAAGCCCTTCGGCAGCAGATGCTGGAGGAAGGGCAGCTCGATCTCAACGGCGTGTTCACGGTCGCGCCGGATCGCGTTAACCTGAAGGCCTTCTTTTTCCAACAGAGAAGTGAGTTTGGCGAGCGAAGCATGATCGACCGGCACAAGGCCCAGCGGGGTTTGATAGGCTTCGTGCTGACTGGTGAGCACATGCCCACGGTAAGGCTGATGAGAAGGCGAGACGATGATGACGCGTTGATACTCCTTGCCGACAACGGCTTTGAGGGCATGCGCGGCTGTCAGGCCTGAATAGAAATGGCCGGCATGGGGCAAGACCAACGCCATAACCTGCCCCTCAAAGGCAGGCAGTTGGGCTTCCTGCAAGTAGCCTTCAATCTCCCGCGTTAGCTGAGCCGGGTCAGCAGAATACCAGAACCCCGCGATCGGCGAGGGCCTGAGATCTGACATCGCATTTGTATTCATGCCTCTATTTTAGCACGTAGCAGGAGTCAGTGTTTGTTTTTCTGGCAATTCTTATTCCAGACACGAACCGAAATGGAAAGTTCGCTCGTGATCTTCTGATCACGAGCGAAACGATTCATTCTCTTCAGAATTATTGCTTTGTTGTTTACTTTCTCTTCAGAATGTCCCTGTAGAACTGAACATATTCACGCAGAAATCCCAGGAAACTTTCCAAAGCTTCCGAATCGTGTTTGGAAGAGAATGAGGAAAAAACTTCCTGAACGTGATCAACAACAAGATCGGTAACCTGAACACCTCGCTCATCCAGTTCAATGGTCCAGACACGTTTGTCATCGCCATTGCGGAAGCGCTTGATGAAGCCATTTTCTTCGATCTCTTTACAGGTCTTGCTGAGGTTGCCGGGGTTGATGCCCAGATCGCCTGCCAGCTCTGTAAGAGTGGTCTTTTCCAGGTTCCTGATTTGCAGCAGGATGCGAACCTGTTGCTGGGTAAGGTTGAATTTTTTGCAAAAATCCATGCAAAGATCCATGCGGCTGCGTTGTAACTCTCTGGTCAGGTGCCACATTTCCCAAATAAAATCTTCTTTTCTCATATTCCTCCAAAATATTCTTTGAATATTTTTTTATTACCATTTAAGATTAATTAACGTGATTAATACCTTTATTATATTACAAACATAGATAACACGCAATTATTAATGTCATTCTGTAAGGATGATATTATATATCATAAAATCAAGGATTTTTGGAACGAATTAGTAAAAATCCATCTGTTCCGGTCATTCCCAGCTCTTTGCGCAAACGATCATTGGTAAGATCATAGAAAAGACCCTCACCCGGATGCTTCGGATCGTAGAGCAAAGCTTCGGTAATGACGAAACCTTCACCATAATTGATGTTGGTGACTGAATAAGCCGCTCCGTTTTCGTCAACGCGGGTGACAACGATCATGTGATCGAAACCGTTATAGTTTGAAATTCCCTTGAGCACAAAAAGGTAGAGCCAGTCACCGGGCTGCAGGGGGTTCTTCTTCCAGTCATAAGTGCCGATGCTTTCTTTCACCCGCGTGTATTCGTACGTATCGCTCGGGAAGAATTCCCGCTCTAAGGTTTCCAGGCCGTGACACTCCGGGTTTTCTTCACGCGGGCAAAGCAGCCACATATCGTGTTCCGAAGCATCTTCGGGCAGGTAGCCGCCAGCTTTAAGGATGGCAACAGTCAGGGGCCCGCAGGCATTGTCAGCCGACTCATGCGGCCCGGAAGCGAAATCGATCCGCCGGGCGACCTGATCGGCATCCTCAGCGGTAAAGGCGAGGAAATCGAGGCTGGCCTGCCAAAGCTTTTCTTCTGCTTGCTGGCGCGCTGTCATGGTCGCGGTTGGCGTTGGGGGCAGAGGCGTCGCGGTATTGGTCGCCGTGGGTCGGGACGTTCTGGTGGCAGTTGCGGTTGCTGTTTTGGTCGCCTCAGTTGTGAAAGTTGGCGTGGGTTCAGGGTTAAAACCTGAACAGGCGCTTAGGGCAAGCAACATGGAGAGGGCAAGAGCGATGTTTCTTAATTTCTTCATTACAAATTTATTGCCAATATTTAACGACTTTTCCTATATAATTCCGTTGAGGATGATATCACGACTTGGCCGGAAAGTCGCGATCCTGGCTGGAAGAATGTACATGGGTTTAGGCCAAAAGCAGGCTAATAAAATGACTGAGGGAATGCATGGATAAAATGATCCTGGAAGTAAAAGGATTGGAAAAGTCTTTTGGCGAAATCAAGGCCGTGAAAGGCGTTTCGTTTTCGGTAAAAAAGGGTGAGAAATTCGTCTTTGTCGGTCCAAATGGTGCCGGAAAGTCGACCACCATCAATATTATTTCGACGCTCCTGCGGCCAGACTCTGGCGAAGTTTTTTATGACAACCTGCAATTGGGCAAGGATGATGACCAGATCCGCCAACGGATCGGCGTTGTTTTCCAGGATCATGTTTTGGATGACGATCTGACCGTGCGCGAAAACCTGCTCATCAGGGGCTCGCTCTATGATAAAACCCCCAAAGAGGTTGAGCAGCAAGCTGACCTCGTTGAAAAACAGCTGGAGATGGAAAGTTTCATCAACCAACGGTACGGCCAGCTCTCAGGTGGCCAGCGCCGTCGGGCGGATATCGCCCGCGCCCTGATGAACCAGCCCGAAATTCTTTTTCTGGACGAACCAACCACCGGGCTTGACCCGCAAACCCGCCGGATGGTCTGGGAGATCATCAATCAGATCAGACAAGACCTGGGCATGACCGTCTTTTTGACAACCCATTACATGGAAGAAACAGAAGATGCCGACTCAGTCGTGATCATCGACGGCGGGGAGATCGTTGCCAGCGGCAGCCCAATGGAGCTTAAATCCCGCCACGCGCCCATGATGCTCAAACTCTATTCTGCGAATCTTGAGCTTCTGCAAACCATGCTGAAAGAACAAGGCATCGCCGGACAGGCGATCAGAGATTCCCTCATGGTACCCATGGAAGATGCTTTTGAGGCAGCCGCGATCGCGAACCGCTTCAGACCCCACATCTCCACTTTTGAGCTTATCAACGGCAGCATGGATGACGTCTTTATCGCCATAACCGGAAGGAAGATCAGAGAATGAACGCATTATGGAAACTCAGCAAGCGAAATTTTACACTCTTCTTTAGAGATAAATCTTCCATTCTCTTTTCACTCCTCAGTTCCGCGATCTTATTGATCGTTTTTCTGGTCTTCCTCAACAAGGCCTACAGCAACCCTGAGCTTGAGAAACTCTTGCCCGGCTTTTCGGTCATCTTTCAACAATGGCTGATGGCCGGAACTTTGTATACGACCACTTTTTCATCCGCTTTGAATGCGATGGGGCAATACCCCAACGATCAGGCCCTAAAGATCAGCAGTGACCTGATGGTCACACCGATCAAACGCGGCACAGTGGTCGCCAGCTACATTCTGGGCAGCACGCTGACCACGTTTGCCATGAGTTCGATCATTTTTGTCCTGACGCTTATTAACGTTTTCCTTCGTGCGGGTAACCTCCCGGCTTTGAGTGATATCGCTCTGGTTTTGCTCGCCATTGCGGTCAGTTCCGTTTTTCATACCGCCTTTGCCTTCTTTCTGGCAACTTTTACAAAAACAGCCCGCAGTTATGGCTCGCTTGGGCTGGTTTTTCACTCAATTTCCGGTTTTTTGGCGGCCATCTATATCCCGATAGGCGATCTTTCTGAAACAGTACAAAAGGTTTTTGGTTTTTCACCTTTTTTCCACGCCGCTTCCCTGCTTCGAAAAGCCTATACTTTCAGCAGTTTTGGCAGACTGAGCGGAGATCAGTACCTTCCTGTTGTAAAAGACGTCAAGCTGGCTTTGGGGATCAATTTTTCAGCGGCCGGAGTGAACGTCCAGACCTGGCAGAGTGTGGTCTACCTGCTGATTTGCAGCCTGATCTTCTTCGCGCTGTCAGTTGCCAGGATATCAAAGAGCAGGGAGCGTTTGTAAGCTGGCGCGGAAAGCGAGCTATTGTAAAAAGTCCCAGGGGTTGACGCGCCCATACTCGTCGTTGCGCAGTTCGAAGTGCAAATGCGCGCCGTTTGCCATGCCGCTGTCGCCAATGGTGCCGATCACATCGCCCTGATAGACCTCCTGCCCACAGCTCACATCGACGGTTGCCAGGTGGGCATAGAGCGACTGCCAGCCTTCGCCGTGGTCAACCACGACCATATTGCCGTAGCCCCAGTCGTTCCAGCCGGCATAAACGACCACGCCGTGATCCACCGTTGTGACCGGGTCGCCAATGTTTCCTTTAATATCAATGCCAAAGTGATTAGCCGCGGGCGCGTAATCATAGCCTGAGAGCGTGTGTTCCCGCACGGGCCAGCGGAAATTGAGCGTGCCGAGGACACCGTCGTAGCTGTCCGGGCAAGCTCCTGGACCAACGTTAAGCGCGACCGCGGGGTCTTCACGCGTGATGTGGGGAACGCGCCAGTCGGAATATTGCCCTTTTCCACCCGGAATGATCAGTTGAGTTCCCGGCTCGATGTTTGGGTTGGCAAAATCGCCGACCTTTTCCATCGTCAGATTATTGCCGGGATAATTGACGATCGCTTCCGGGCTGACCTGATAAAACTCCGCCACGCCATTGAGCCCCTCGCCAGCCGTCCAGATGTGCATGGTGCCATCAACGGGCATGATGATCAGTTTTTGACCCGGGAAGATCATGTGCGGGTCGTCGCCGATGTTATAGCGGTTGCTCCAAAGGACGGTCTCAGGTAAAAGGTTGAAGCGGGCCGCGATGGAAAAGAGCGTGTCACCGGGTTCGACCGTGTATTCTGTCAGGCCGGTTCGGTCGCGCAGCGGCAAAACGGTGTCGATCGAGGAGCGTTTGCTCAGAGCCGGACTGGAAGATGCGGGCAGATTGGTAAAAAACGGCGGCGCAAAAACCTGATTGACCGGATTGGGCTTCTCAGGGTTGGGGATCTGCAGTTGGGTAACCATGCTGCCGTCGGCGCTGATGTAGTAGCGCTTAAAGATCCATACCACCAGCAGCATCACTAATACGGTTGCAATCAGCGTCGCCGCGCGCAGGAGGCTGTTATAGAGCCCAAGCTGCTTGAATCGCTCCCAGAATTTGCTCGCCAGAACCTGCCCCGGTAATAATGCCTCGCTTTCCTCTCCTGAATCCAGGAAAGGATCGCCATGGATGGGATCGGACTTGTTTTCCATAAAAAGATAATATCACGTCTTGGAATAATCTATCAATTCTCAGCCAGCAATTGTATTTAATTGGATTAATTCGTTCCAGGCTGGATTTCTCCTCGATTGACGAGGAAAAGACGAAAATAATTGGCTGAACCTGATAGTTCCTGATAGTTTTGATTGCCTAAAATAAATCCTGTTAGAACCAATCAGGAGATAAAAATGGAAGTTCCACGACATTGGAGACTTAAAAAACAAAGATACGCATTACAGGGAGAAGTCTGCCCGCATTGTGATGTAAAAATTTTCCCACCTCGCGACGTCTGCCCGGAATGCGGCGGCGAAGCCAAAACCCCCTTCAGCTTTAGCGGCAGAGGCGAGGTCTATTCCTATACGCTGATTTCCAACGCCCCGGCTGGCTTTGAAGAGCAGGCTCCTTACACGGTGGCGATGGTCAAGTTGGACGAAGGCCCCATGGTCACCGCGCAGTTGACCGACCTGGGCGAAGAGCCGGTCAGCATCGGCATGCCGGTCGAGATGGTCACGCGTAAGATCCGCAACGACGGCGACGAAAGAGGCATGATCGTCTACGGTTATAAGTTCAGACCAGTGATGGCGAAATAGAGAGAAGATTATTCCCTGAATGCCCGCTTTTTTGCGGGCATTCTCTTTTAATTCAGACAGTCTTTATGTTGCAGGTCAATTGCAAGACTAAAACATTTCCCGTACCTGATATTTGACCTCAAGTTCGATGCTAGGGAGCGCTGGATCAGCCTGATCAATTCAAAGGCTTTCATCTTGTCTTTGACCTGCGCAGCGTCGCTGAAGTTGCCAGCTAAAGGAAGCGGGACGAGAAATTTTGCGAGTTCCTTCAATGCGCTTTATGCTTTTTTGTCACATTGTTCACGAGTGAACGCTTTTGTTTATGCGGTAAGAATAGCCAGATCTGAAAAATTAGCTCACTGGAAAAATCCCAAAGATTCTTGACACGCACCCGAAACCACCTATAATATAGGTCTCCGGACGGGGATAAATGTTTTAATCTCGATGTTGTTGAAAGTTGACAGATTGTGCTTTTTGTATTTAAGCCATAAATACATTAAGCCAGTCAACGAAACTTAACAACAGAAGAGGTGAAAAACATGGCAAACGTAGTTTCAAATGAACTGACAATCGTTGGGGACGAAGAGGAACTGAAGCGTTTCAGAGAGCTTCTCGCCAACCCGGAAGAGGATAGACTCCTCGATTACCAAAAGGTCGCTCCCATCAGGAAACACACCGACGACTGGCGGGCCGATCGCATCGCTGTCTGGGGCAGTAAGTGGAATGCCTGCGCCATCATGGGCGGCGAAATTGAGGATAAAACCCTGCAATATTATTTTGAGTCTGCCTGGAGCCCGGTTGTTCCGGTGATCCAGGTCATGGCAAGGAAATTTCCGAAACTGAGTTTTGACTATCGCTTCCACGAGTGCGGAGAGGATTTCTCGGGGCAATTGTTCTTCCAGAACAGAACGCTCCAGCAGAAAAGAGTGGGCGTCTGGGGCGCCGTACCATTTTTGCGCAAGTGGGGTGACAACCGGTACCCGGTCGAAAGCAAGTAGGTTCTGAGAACACAGGGGATGGAGGGCTCCTCCATCCCCTGTGATTTAATCCATTAAACTTTTGAAATTGATACGAATATGAACGGTCGCCGTTTGGTTTCCTCATTGATAAAGGAGGTTGCCAAAGCCTGTATTTCTTTCTGCATATTCTTGGACGGCGATTGGGTCAGGTTGTGAATGCGGTGGCGCAGATCATCAAAGAAATCGACCGATTCGTCCTGTGAGATAAAGCCGCGGCTGATAATTTCGAGGTCTTTATAGGCCCCGTTATTCTTATCCAGCATCAGATTGATCAAAACAACGCCATCCTGACTGAGCAGTTCGCGGTCGCGCATGGTTGAGCGATCCACATCACCAACCCCTGTGCCGTCAACAAAAACGTAGCCGCCCGGGATGCGCTCACCTAATTTCAGCTCACCGTGTTTGAGCTCGATGACACGGCCATTCTCCACCAGGGCGATCTGGCGTTCGTCCATGCCAATTTCCATCGCCAGACGTTTATGCTGGCGCAGCATGCGCGTTTCGCCGTGAATGGGGATGAGATAACGCGGACGTACCAGATGCAGCAGGAGCTTGATCTCTTCCTGGCTGGCATGACCGGAGACGTGAACGGCTTCGATATCGGTATAGACCACTTCGGCCCCTTTTTCCATCAGGCGATTGATCGCGCGGTAGACCGCTTCTTCGTTTCCCGGGATGGGATGTGAAGAAAGCACGACCGTATCACCCTCCTGAATTGAGAAAAGACGGTTGGTGCCATTGGCAAGCCGTCCCAGGATCGAAGTAGGCTCGCCCTGTGAACCTGTTACCAGCAATACAACTTTACTCGCCGGCATGGAAAGGGCGACATCCAGCGAAACCACCTGACTCTCGTCATATTGCAGGTAGCCAAGCTCTCTGGCAATACGCGCGTTTTCCACCATGCTTAGACCAGTGAAACAAACCTTGCGGTTATAGCGGATGGCAGTATCGAGCACCTGCTGCATGCGCGAGATCAGGCTGGCAAAGGTGGCAATAATGATCCGGCCTTTGGCTTGTTGGAACACATGATCAAACGCAGCATCAATAACCCGTTCAGAAGGCGTCCAGCCTTTGCGCTCAGCGTTGGTGGAATCAGCCAAAAGCGCCAGGACACCACGGCTGGCCAACTCTGCCAGTTTACCGTAATCGGTTGGCTGGCCGTCGACCGGTGTGTGATCAAATTTGTAATCCCCGGTGTGCACGACCAGACCAGCCGGGGTTTCGATCCCAAGCCCGACGCCATCCGGCACGGAATGACAGACATGGAAAAAATCGACCTTGAAAGGCCCTATCTGAACAGTTTCACCGGCGTGAACATTGATCAGTTTGGCTTCTTTCGGGAAATTGCGCCGACTGAGTTTGTTCTTGATCAACCCGTTGGTAAGCGGGGTCGCGTAAATTGGCGCGTTTACATGCTCCATTAGATGACCAATGGCGCCGGTATGGTCTTCGTGACCATGCGTGATGATGATGCCAACCACCTGATCTGCCCGTTGAACCACGTAATCAAAATCGGGGATGATGTAATCGATGCCAATCATGTCGTTATCCGGGAACATCATGCCCGCATCGACGATTAGAATTTGGTTTTGATATTCATAGACGGTCATGTTTTTCCCGACTTCACCGAGACCGCCCAGAGGGATTATTTTTAGTTTTTTATCTTTCATTATTATTCCTAATTTATAAAGTAAACCCGGATTTAATTCCAGGCAATATTCAAAAACAATGGAAATGATCTCCTGAGAGAACTTTTTCCCGATAGAGTATAGCACAAAGCTTTTTCAGCTAAAAAGCTTGTGGAAAGTGGAACAAAAAAGCTCGCAAAAATGCGAGCCTTTTTTGTATTATTTTGCTGATCTAAGCTTCCGGGTCTTTGTCGAGGTGTTGTTTTTCCAGGACGCGGGCAGCTTTCTTTTCTGCTTTCAGCCTTGCTTTTTCGGCTTTGCGGGCTTCTTTTTCACGGCGGCGGATCAGACGTTCTTCATCATGAGCTGCCAGGATGATGGCAGTGCTGGTGACCTGATAGATATAGTAAAGCAGGAACAGCACCGCCAGGATGGCAATGATGATGCTGCCGATGGTCATATCAATAACCTGACCCTCAATGGTCGGCTGCCAGATCGATCCGCCAATGCCGGTGAAAAACATTGTTGTGTTCAGAATGATCGCCATCAGGCGCACTTCCGTTGGGCCGATGCCAATGCTGGTCATCTCAAATGTGCCGGTTACATGGGTTTTGAGGTACACCTGGATCATCAGCAGGAGCCAGCAGGCAAGAGCGATCATACAGATATCAAAGCGGGCAATGCCAGAAAGCCCAATGCCGCCGAACAGAAGCAGTGAGGTGATGCCGTCGATCGCGTGGTCGGTGTAATAGCCGTAATTTGGACGTTCATGATGGCGGTAGCGGGCAAGCGTGCCATCAAGGCTGTCGCCAAACCAATTAATGATAAAGCCAAGGCTGGCAACAAAAAGCCAGGGGTTGCCTTTGATCTCACCTCTGCCAACCATCACATAAGCAAAACCAGCCAGGATGGACCCGAGCAGCCCCAAAACGGTGAGCATATCGGAATTCACCCAGGCAGGCATATTGCGGGCAAAGAATTGCAGGGCAGGCCTTTCGAGCGGGCCCAGTAAAATATCGTTGGTGCGTTTGTCTTTTGAAGTATCGTTAATTGTGTTGTCCATAAAACCTCGTTTATTATAGTAAATGCTCAATGATGGGTTTGACCTCGGGCCAAACCGGATAAAACATAGCCCAGTTCTGGGCGTGCTCGCGAATCATGACCTCGGCCTCGCGCAGAACCTTGCCGACATTAATTAAATTCTCTTCAACCAGATCAGGACGGGCCTCCATCTCAATTGGTTTGGAAGAATCGATCAGAAAATCACCATTTTCTTGTCTGACTCCACAGGCTACCCTGGCGACCGCTCCGGTTTCCAGACAAAGACGGGCGTAAAAACTGGGCAAAGCAGCTGGGCGGCCAAAGAATTCATGTTTATACTTGGCGTCTTCCTGGTTTTCAAGCGGCCGATCCATGCCGGTAACCAGCGCCTTGCCTTCTTTGAGCGCTTGTTTGGCGCCCCGAAAGGCGCTGAAGGAAAGCGGGTGAATGTCCATTCCAACGGCTGCCCGCAGCTTGTTCTGGGCTTTATAGGCATTGTTGGGGTTGGGGTAAGCCAAAACATAAACAGGCACATTCAGCCAGCATAGCGTCATGCCAAACAAGTCAAAATTGCCGATATGCGGCCCCAGAACAAAGGTGGGCACCTTCCGGTCACGCATATCCCTGACTGCGTTTTGAGCTTCAGGCGTGAGATGGATCGATCTCTTCCCCTCTTCAGGGTGTTGATAGTAATAAAAATATTCAAAAAGCGAGGTCACCATGGAAGTCGTGACCTTGAGCGTTTGTTCCTGCAGTTGTTCCTGGTTCAGACTCTCACCAGTAACAACCCATTGATTGGCTTTGATATTTTTTATCTGGTTGCTTTTTTGTCTGGAAGCAAGTACCTTTCCGCCAAAACCTGCCATCTTTCGCAGCGTGGGAAGCGAAAACGTTCTCCCTCCCCACATACCTGCGCTGATTGCCGCGGAGTCCTGAAGAAATTCTTTGAGTGCCATGGTTATTAAATTTTACTCTATGAATTTAATAACACATTAACAATAAAAGGGTTTGCTTTTCTCCATTTGTAATGACAATTGTCACTTGTTTCTGACAGCCTGTACTTTTTTCACCAAAGCGGATAGCAGATAAACGCCAGAAGCCAAAAGAATAATGACCGGGCCAGTTTGCAGGTTGGTCTGGTAAGAAATGACCAGGCCAAGAAAACAAAACAAAGCGCTTAAAAAGGTCGAAAGCGCCATGATGCCGCGCATATCCTTGAGGAAGATGCGGGCGATGGCGGCTGGGATCGTGAGTAGCGCGATGACGAGGATGAGCCCGACCATGCGCATTGAAACCACAACCGTCAGGCCGATCAGCACCAGCATGGTCAGATAGATCAGATTGACATGAGCGTTGCGAACGGTGCTGAAAGTTTCATCGTAAGAAATTGCCAGCAAATTGCGGTAACTGAGCACAACAAATGCCAGAACAAGCAGCGAAACGACTGCCATCAGCTTAAGATCACTGGCGGAGACGGCTAAGATGCTGCCAAAAAGATAGCTCATCAGATTAGCCTTGTAGCCCGGCGTCATGGCAATGAAAATGATGCCAACTGCCATGCCGATCGACCACATCACCCCAATTAAGGTGTCCGCACCGGTTTTGGACTTGCGATGAGCAACGCCCATCACCAGAGCCGAGAGCGAGCTGAAGAGCAAAGCGCCGAGCATCGGGTCTTGCCCAAAATAGTAAGCCAGACCAACCCCGCCGTAAGCCGCGTGGGCGATCCCGCCGCTAAGCGAAACGATGCGGTTGAGGACGAC
Source organism: Anaerolineaceae bacterium UBA1415 (assembly GCA_002305635.1). Taxonomy (GTDB): domain Bacteria; phylum Chloroflexota; class Anaerolineae; order Anaerolineales; family Anaerolineaceae; genus Mesolinea. The sequence goes on from DBPR01000029.1 coordinate 56,971, forward strand.
CAGGGTGCCAATGATGCCGATCGCCAGGCTGATCCACAGGCTGGCCAAAAGCGCGTTCTGCATGAAACCGTAAGAAAAGATGGTTCTAATTTGTTCGATCATGCTCTTCTCCATGCTGGTGGCTGGGCAAGACCCGATGCGGCAGGCCGTGCGCGATCAGATCGATCGGGCATTCGTAGGCTGAATGCAGCATGTCCTCGGTGATCTCCTTGCTGTGATGATAAAACAGCTGCCGGTTGACGCAGCCGATGGTTTTGACATAGGTGGAAATGGCGGTCAGGTCGTGTGAGATCAACAGGATCGCGATACGCTCATTCAGCTCAGCCAGAAGTTCGTAAAGCTGGGTGCTGGACTGGCTGTCAACCGATGAGGTTGGCTCATCCAGCAAAAGGATCTTCGGTTCGGTCGCCAGCGCGCGTGAGATATAGACACGCTGACGCTGCCCACCGGATAGTTCATTCATCGTCCGTTTGCGCAAATCGAGCATGTTGGTTTGTTCGAGCGCTTTTTCGATCGCTTCTTTATCGTGCGGGCTTAAAAAGGTGTTCGAAAACAAGCCTGGCTTCAGACGTCCCATCGCGACCACGTCCCAGACACTGATCGGGAAGTGCTTATCCTCCACCTGGAACTGGGGCACGTAGCCGACATGGCGGCGGCCTTCTTTGGGGCTGGCGCCCATGACGGTGATCTTGCCGCGGTCGGGCTGCAGCAAGCCGAGAATTACGCGGATCAGGGTGGTCTTGCCGCCGCCGTTAGGCCCGATCAGGCCAACATAATCGTCCTGATACATGTCAAAGTTGACATCCTCCAGGACGGTATCGGCTTCATAGCCAGCCCACAGATCAGAAATTGAGATGACTGCTTGCCTGAACATATGATCCTAATTCAACGCCTTTTGGAGCGCCTGACCGATCCCGAGCAGGTTTGCTTCCCAGTCGTAGGCCAGGGGATCAAACTCGACGACCGTTTCGATGCCAGCCTGGTCGGCCAGCGCGTTTGCGCTGGCGATGTTGCTGCCCTGCTGGGCAAAGAGCGTATGGATGCCATATTCCTGCGAGGCGTTCAACAGGGCCGCCATTTGGGCTGGGGTCGGTTCCTGACCGTCAACTTCCACAGGCAGCATGATCAAGTTGTACTCATCGGCAAGATAACCGAGCGAGGGATGGACGATCAGGAATTGCTGCCGGGCTGGCTGGGCCAGCATAGTGCTCAATTGCTCCTCGATGCTGCTGATCTTCTGCAAACAGGCTTTGAGATTGCTCGCATAGACGGCGGCATTGTCGGCATCCGCAAGTTTGAGCGCCTCGGCTGCCTGGATGGCAAATTGCTTCATGCCGCTGGGGCTAAGCCAGACGTGTGGGTCAAGCCCATCATGGTGGTGCTCTTCGTGAGCATGATCTTCATGCTCTTCGTCTTCGGTCAGGCTTTCAGGCACATTGATGCGCTCGATGCCCTCAGAAACGTCCTTAACCAGCAGGTTTTTGTTGTTGGATTGAAAACGTGGGATCCAGACCTCTTCAAACTCAACCTGAATGGAAAGATAAAGATCAGCCTGGCTGACCGCTGTCATTTGCGCCGGGCTGGGCTCGTAGCTGTGTGGGTCGTCGCCGCTGACGGTCAGGCTTTGCACCTGAACCAGGTTGCCGCCAATTTGTTCCACCAGCCACTGCAGCGGAGGAATGCTGACGATGACTTTCAGACCCTGATCTTCATTGGGATCCGCGGTTTCGTTTTGCGGTTTTGTTACGCAGGCGCTCAGCATAAAAATAAGCACGAACAGGATTAAAAATACTTTCTTCATTTCGACACTCTTTATTTGGATTGGCAACCAGGACAAATGCCGTAAAGCTGGAGCAAATGATCACGTACCTGAAAAGCAGTTTCAGCTTCAACGCGCTGAATCAGTTCGTCAATATCGTCAGAACCGGAAAATTCAAGCGCCTGATGGCACTGCTGACAGACGATGTGATGATGATGCCCTGCGGAGCTGATGACATAGCCCGGGTTGCGCTCGGGATCATAAACAATGGCAACAAGTTCAAGCTGAGCGAGCAGGTCGAGCGTTCGGTAGACGCTGACCAGCCCCAGATCGCAGCCCTGCGCCAGCAATTGGGCGTGGATCTGCTGCGGGGTCAGGGGCAGCCCCGCGCCTGAGAGCAATTCCATGATGCGCACGCGCGGCTGCGTAACGCGATATCCATTTATTGAAAGAATTTCCTGCCAGCTCATTGTTTCCTTATTGAAAAAGTTTATCAATAAGCGAGTATACATGGGAAGTGACGATTTGAAAAGGGGATGTAGAAGCGGTGTTGGATGTAGGAAGAAATTAAATCAAAGGGTTTCTTCTCTTGATGGTTCAATGTAGGGCGAGACAAAGTGCCCGCCAGGGTATTGAACATGGTTTCAGATTTTGAAACCATGTTCGATCCGCCGTTGGTTTGTTACAACAAAGCCTCCACCTCAAAAGGCGAGCCTTCAAGATCAACTTCGATCACCCATGCGAGATCGTTATCGGAGCAGAGAGTTTGGGGGAGACTGATCGCCCAATGCCCAAAGCCCTCCAGGTCTTTGCCAACCCGTAAAGGCAGTTCTTCTCCGCTCGCCAGCAAGCGCGCGGCAAGGGCAGGCGTGCGCATATGATAGAGCGAAAGCGTTTTACCGACCCAGCGCTCAGGGTTTAAAAGGTGGATATAGAGCTTGCCGGGTTTTTCCGTAAAATAGAGGCCGTCAAACTCAAAAACGTATTCCTGAGCGGGGCTGGTATCAAAAAGTGAAACCCCGTTCGCCTTCAGATGCTCGCCAAGCCGGTCAAGGATTCCTGCACTTGCTTCTGGAATGCTCCCATCCCCTCGCGGCCCGATATTAAGCAGAAGGTTGCCGCCCCGACTTACCGTTTTCATCAGTTTCTCCAAAACCAGGGCGGGCGAAGTCCAGTTCTGATCCGATGCCTTGTAGCCCCAGCTCGCGTTGAGCGTGACCGGAACTTCCCAGGGGGAAAGCAAGGCCTGACGTGGGATGCGGTTGTCCGCCATGGTCAGATAATCGCCCAGGCCGTGCCCGATGCGTCCGTTGATGAGGCAATTCAGCTGCAGCTCCCGTACCAGGTTGACCAGGCGCAGGCTTTGGGCGCGGCTCATTTCCATTGGCGTGTCAAACCAGAGCATGCCGATGGTGCCATAATTGCTGAGCAGTTCCCGAACCTGCGGCAGGCAGATTTGCTTGAAATAAGCCTCAAATGCTGCCGGATCGTTCGGGTGATAGGCGCGGTAACCGCCCGAGTGGTGCCAGTCCTGCGCCTGGGAGTAGTACAGGCAAAAGGTTAGCCCCTCCTGCTGGCAGGCCTGGGCCAGTTCGGCCACAAAATTACGCCCACAGGGGCTGGCGCTGACGTTGTTGAAGTCGCTGACCTTGGAATCAAAGAGCGCGAAGCCGTCGTGATGTTTGGCGGTGAAGCAGAGGTAGCGCATTCCCCATGCTTTGGCTTTACGAACGATCTCTTTTGCATCAAAAAACGTGGGATTAAATTGGCTGGCTAATTGGGCATAATCGTCGGGTGGTATTTCCAGATCGTTTTGGATCCATTCCGCCAATCCCGGGGTCTCCTGCCCTCGCCACTTGCCAGCCAGGAGCGAATAAAGCCCGAAATGAATGAACAAGCCATATTTGGCGTTTTTGAACCAGGTGAGTTTGTGCTCTTGTTCCATATATTAATCGTATCATATTAAGCCTTCGCCCATTGGGAGAAGGTGCCCGAAGGGCGGACTGCTTGCGCTCTGGATACCAGAGTGAGGGGGTTGCCCGCAGGGCAAACTGATTACTCTGAGTACAGGATGAAGGCCAAATATTGCCTTGTGGTTCTAAAGCCTTCTCCACGGGGAGAAGGGGAACCACGAAGTGGTGGATGAGGGGTTTTGCTTGGATAGACGTACAAATTCATACCAATACAAAAAAACACAGCAAAGATAACGGCGAAATAGACCTGATTTTTGCAAAAATAATGTTCAATATCGCCCTACATTTTTTATCACCGGGGACTTGTTGGCAATCTCCCAACATACCTGCTAAAAAACGTTGAAATATGGGCAGGCTTTGTTATAATCTCATGGCTTGTTAAACTACAGGCAGAAGGATGAAGAAAAATGAATACTGTTCAATACAATACCGTTGTACAATTTGCTTATAACCTGACCGTTGACGGTGAGGAAGTTGAATCTAATTTGCTGGAATATCTGCACGGGCATGGCAACATCATCCCCGGGCTTGAACACGAGCTGATGGATATGCAGGAGGGCGAGCAGAAAAAGGTCTTGGTCGCGGCTGCCGATGCTTACGGCGAGTTTGACCCCAATATGGTGGTGAAAGTCGATCGTGCCTCTTTTCCTGAGGATTTCGAGATCCAGTTGGGCGAGCCGATGAATTTGCGTGACCAGTCCGGACACATGTTCCAGGCCATCGCGGTCGCGCTGGATGAAGACTCGGTCGATCTCGATCTGAACCATCCCATGGCCGGGAAAAACCTCGAATTTGACGTCACCATCCTTTCGATCCGTCCCGCCACGGAAGAAGAGATCGCTCACGGTCACCTGCATTATCAGGGCGGCTGCTCGGGCTGTTCCTCTGACTCCGATTGCGGCGATGGCTGCGGTGACAGCTGCTGCGACGGATGTTGCTAAGACATTGACAATCAAAAAGCCCTCCCTTTGTTTTCAAAAGGAGGGCTTTTTCGTTTTTATAAGAGATTTACTTTTCCGTATTTAAACGGCAGATCTCAACAACCACCTTCGTTGCCAGTTTCAGCTCGTCCAACGAAAGATATTCAAAGCGGCCGTGGTAGTTGTAACCGCCAGTGAAAAGGTTCGGTGTAGGCAAGCCCATGAAGGAAAGCCGACTGCCGTCGGTGCCGCCGCGCACGGGCACATCCACGGGTTCCACGCCCACCGCGCGATAAGCGGCATGTGCCAGCTCCACAATTTCAGGGTGGGGCTGGATCTTTTCGAGCATGTTGAAATACTGGTCGCGGATCTCCAAAGCCAGGGTCTGGGCGCCGTAACGGTGATTGATGAAATCAGCCGCGAGCCTCATCTGCTCCTTTTTCTTCTCAAACTGCTCTCGGTCGTGATCGCGGATGATATATTCCATATGCGCCTCGTCCGCTTCCCCGGCCATTTGGGTCAGGTGAATGAAGCCCTCGCGTTTTTCGGTATGTTCGGGGCGGTCGAAAGTGGGCAGAAGGTTGTGGAAATCGATCCCGACCTGAAGGGCATTGATCAGTTTGTTCTTGGCAGCGCCCGGGTGAACGCTCTTGCCCTGGATCTTGATTTTGGCGCCAGCCGCGTTGAAGTTTTCATAGGAAAATTCGCCCACGTCGCCGCCATCAACGGTATAAGCAAAATCGGCCCCGAAACCGGCGACGTCAAAATGGTCAACGCCAGCGCCAACTTCTTCGTCCGGGGTGAAACCGACGCGGATCTTGCCGTGGGGAATGTCGGGGTTCGCCAGCAGCGTTGCCACAGCGCTCATGATGGCAGCAATGCCAGCCTTGTCGTCCGCTCCGAGCAGCGTGGTGCCGTCGGTCACCACCAGCGTCTGACCGATGTGATTTTTCAGGTCAGGGAACTCGCTGGGGGAGAGATGAATACCCTTTTCCTCGTTCAGCAAAATATCTTCGCCGTCATAGTTTTCAACCAAACAGGGCTTGACGTCCTTGCCCGAGGCAGCCGGGCTGGTGTCCATGTGAGCGATGAAACCGATGGTTGCAACGGGCTTATCAATATTAGCGGGCAAGATGGCTGTGACATAGCCGTATTGGTCCAGTTTCACCTCTTCCAGACCCAATTCGCGCAGTTCCTGCTCGAGCAGGCGCGCCAGATCAAGCTGTTTCAGCGTGCTGGGATAGGTTTCAGAGTTATAAGCGGATTGTGTGTCAATTTTTACATAACGTAAAAAGCGTTCAAGTACGTCGGTCATGGTTCCTCCTGAGATTCTGCTTCCATTTTATCATTCCATTTCTGAAGTTCCACTTTTTGCGCTAAAATTAGCTTATGGTAAAGAAAACTGGTCAGGCGAGGCTGATATTCATCCTTTTAGCCCTGGCGCTCGCGATTGTGTTTGCGTTTTTCCGATGCAGCAGCGTAAACCAGGAACGCGTTCTTCCAACACCCACGAAAGTGGAATTGGGCGACTACGCGGGCTACACCATCCTGAACCGTTACCCCCACGACCCCACCTGTTACACCCAGGGCTTGCTGTATCACGAGGGCTTTCTTTATGAAAGCTGCGGCCTTTACGGAGAGAGCGATCTGCGCAAGGTTGACCTCGAAAGTGGAAAGGTCTTGCGGCAGATCGAGCTGGAAGATCAGTACTTTGCCGAGGGTCTGGCGCTCCTGGACGGTTTGCTCTATCAATTGACCTGGCAGGAGGGGCAGGCTTTTGTCTACGATCTGGAGACTTTTGAGCTGGTCCGCAAATTCCAATACAACACCGAAGGCTGGGGCTTGACCACCGACGGCGAAGCCTTGCTGATGACCGACGGAAGCAACAAGCTCTTTTGGCTCGACCCCGGTACTGGCTTTGTGGTTCGCGAAGACCACATCACCTGGCAGGGACAGCCGATTCAATACCTGAACGAGCTGGAGCTCATCCATGGCGAGCTTTACGCCAACATCTATCTGACCGATCGCATCGCGCGCATTGACCCGGCGACTGGTCAGGTGCTGACAATGCTTGATCTGAGCGGTTTATGCCCGGATGAAAATCTGAAATTACATGGTGAGGTGCTGAATGGCATCGCCTACGATGAGGAGAACGACCGACTATTCGTAACCGGCAAGCACTGGCCCTGGCTTTACGAGATCAGCTTGCGCCCGATCCCGGAACCGATCATCCCGACGCTTACGCTAACGCCGACAAGCCTTAGAGTTCCAATACCTGAGTTTCAAGGACCCTGAAACGGGCTTCCTTCAGTCCCGGCAGGCCTTCCAACAGATAAGAGGGTCCACTGCCCTCAACGCAAAAAGACGCGCTGACCGCGCCCGCGATCGCCGCCTGGACGACATCATATTCCTTGCGATAGTTGGCGATAAAACCGCCGTCAAAGGCATCCAGCATGCCGGTTGGGTCGCTGACGCGGCTGGCATAGGCAGGTACGATCCAGCGCTTTTGTCTGATGCGGGAATAGACCAAAACGCTGCCGTCTTTGGCGTGGATGAGGATATATTCCGGCCCATGACCCGCCAAAATTCGGGCGATCTCCCACAGATCGGCGCTGTGCCCCTGGAAAAGGCGAAAAGCCTGTGCCTCAGTGCACATGAAGGCGGTCACATCGGCAATGAGCGCGCGCATTTCCTCCCAAAAGATCGGGTCCATATAGCAGCTGGTTGCGCGCATCGAGAGGGTCATGATCAGCCCCCCCTTGAGCAGCGAGGGCAGTATCTTGTGGGAAAGGAAATCGATCGGGCAGATATGCGCCGCGGAAGCCTCCAGAAAATGGGGCGGCAGGTCGGTCACGCGGATGCTGTCCGCCCGATAGTCAGTTTTGCTGCAATAGATGGGGTAGGTGGGTTTGTAATTCAGCAATTCCGGCGGGAAGGGCAATTGCCTTTCCGCGAAATGTGAGATCGGGTTTTCAAACAGTGCTTTTTGGGCTTCGGTATAGCTGATAAAAAAGCGATCGTCAATGGCTTCGCTGCTGCGGTAGATGCCCGCGGTATCGATCCCAAGCGATCGAAAATGATCCAACCATTCTTCGGGATATTCCTGATCCACCCGCGCAACCATTCCCGTCGAGGCTCCCCACTGCAAAGCAGCAAAACCGGCGTAGCTCAGGTTGCCGCCGGGTTGATCGATGCTGGCGGGGGCATTGGCAGGGAGGATAAATTCCCGACGCAGACGGCCAAGCATCACGACGTCGGGAACGGGTTTCAACAGTTCGCTCAATTACTCTTCTTCCGGTTCCTTCTCTTCATAAGATTGAACCATTTCCAGGACGCGCTGATAATATTGCTCCAGATCAGCAGGTGGAGCGGGATATTGCATCTTCATGCCCACCAGGGTGTCGCGAACGATGGTAGCGATCAGCAGATTGCGATACCATTTTTTGTTGCTGGGAATGACGTACCAGGGCGCCCACTCCGTGCTGGTCTTGTTGAGCAGGTCTTCATATGCCAGCATGTAATCGCCCCAGAGAGCGCGGTCATCAAGGTCGCCGGGGTTGAACTTCCAGTTTTTGCTGGGTTCTTCAAGGCGCGCCAAAAAGCGCCTGGCTTGTTCCTCAAGGTCGATGTTAAGGTAAAACTTGAGAACGACCGTGCCCTCATCGACCAAAAGCCGCTCAAATTCCCGGATGTGTTGGTAACGTTTTGACCAAACTTCTTCGGGCATCAGGTTGAGGACGCGCACCGCCAGCACGTCTTCGTAATGGGAGCGGTTGAAAATGACGATCTCGCCTTTACGCGGGGTTTGGCTGTGAATACGCCAGAGATAGTCGTGCGCGAGCTCCAGCCAGGTGGGCACTTTGAAGGAAGCCACGCGCACACCCTGGGGGTTGACGCCCTCGAAGACAGCGCGGATCGTGCCGTCTTTGCCGCCAGTGTCCATAGCCTGCAGGACGACCAAAAGGCGCTTTTTCCCTTCGGCGTAGAGCAATTCCTGCAATTCTTCGATCTCTTTGTTGAGCTCCTTCAGGGCGGCTTGCCCCGCTTTCTTTTTGCCCTCAAACTCACTCGAGTCGTTGGGGTCAAGATCGGAAATGCGGATGGGTTTGTCTGGTCTTACCAGGTATTTTTCAGTATTCATGTTCTCTCCTTCGCTTGTTGAGTTGATTATATTCGAGATAAAACCGTTCTGGTTTAAGCAAGGCGGCTTCATTAATTATAAAGAACGAATGACTTCAATCGTAAAAAAATTGTTACGGTTCCACAATAACATCAATATAAGCTGCCACCTGTCTGCCAACATTACCATTGTTTTCCATGACCTGGGTTTTAAACAAAACTCGGACTTCAGCTGGCAATTGGATTTCTTCCAGGTCGGGAACGCCAGCCGGAACCAACATCACAGAATCGCCAAACTCATTTGCTTCAATTGTTCTATCAGAAATGGTTGAAGTCACGAGGTTCTTTAACTCTCTCCAACCCTGATTAGTTTCATCAAAATAAAAAAAGTAGATGTATTCCCCGTCTATGTATAAAGGAGTTTTATCGTTCGGAATCTCTACTATTACATCAACCAGGTAATTTTTCTTAAAAAGAGTATTGTCACCCTGCATTAAAGAGATTTTTATACTTTCATTCACATCATCTTTTTCAGATAGTTTTGCCAGTTCATAAAAACCACTATCTTTTTCTGAGAGAGTTTTACTACATGCTGTAAGCGAAAAACAAAGCAAAAGGATTGTTGCAAGGTTGATTTTAATATGATTACAGAAATTATTTTTCATTCTTCCACCTAAATATTAGAAATCCAAACACCATTATAAACCGCACTCTTCCATCATGCGCTTGAAGAAACAGCAATTCTCAGTATGGAATAATCAAGCACTTGGTATAGTCTCCTCAATGGCAGTACACAACCACAAACCGTGTTACTACACAGAGTAGAACATTTAGGGTATGTGTTTAATAATCGGAGTTAAGGACTACAGATGTAGGGGCGGACTGCCATGTCCGCCCGATGGTGTGGAAAATTAAATTTCACAATTCCTTGATACTCCAGTAATATTTTATTTATTCCAGACGACGGGCGGGCGCAGCGGCCCGCCCCTACCACAAAATGTCCTTATAGGCCATTTCTGATCAAAAACTAAATAACATTCGCTTGAGAAAAGGAGAATCCAGATTGCAAAAAATTCATACTGAGAATTGTTGTTAAAGAAACAACAATGTTTCTTTGATATTTTCTTTCGCTTAATATTTATCCGAAAAAGAGGAAAAATCTCCCCTAACCACTAAACCATTAGTATTTAACCAAAAGATATTTGGTCTAATTCCAGCTCGGAGGGGCGGGTTGGGGTTGGCGGGCGCGTTTCTTAAACAAAAAGCCCATTGCCAGGCCAAAGACAAATCCGCCAATGTGGGCAAAGTAGGCGGTACCGCCCTGGTCGGGCGCGCCGAGCGAACCAAGACCGCTAAATAACTGCAGGAGGAACCACATGCCCAGTACCACGATCGCCGGCATAAGCCGCAGCTGAGCGAAATACCCGATCGGGATGAAGGTGTAGACCCGGCTGTGCGGATACATGACCAGATACGCGCCTAACACAGCCGCGATCGCGCCGCTGGCGCCAACCATCGGAATGGTTGAGCTGGGATTGATCAGGATTTGCAAAATTGCCGCTGCAAGGCCACCGGCGAGGTAAAAAAGTAAATAGCCGATATGCCCGAGGCGATCTTCGATGTTGTCGCCAAAGATCCACAGATAGAGCATATTGCCCAAAAGGTGCATCCAGCCGCCGTGCATGAACATGCTGGTCAAAAAGCTGGAAATATCCCCAGGGCTGATGCCATCCCATAATTTGGCCGGAATAAGGGCATATTGATAAAAAATCTGTTCAATTCTGCCAGCGTTAAGGAACATCCACAAAAAAACCAGCACATTAATTGCGATCAGCAGGTAGTTTACAATCGGGGTTCGGTGAGTTTTGATCTCGTCACGAATGGGAATCATGTTTCACTCCATTTCCAGGCGATAAGATTATTACTGTGAATCCAATAATACCCTTAATTTTGGATGATCGGCATAGAAACCGCGGCGTTCTTCGGGCAAAAGTGCCGCGATCCGCAGCATGATCTCGGTGGTCGCCAATTCGAGGATGTCTTTTTCGCTCTGACCTTCCGTTGGCTGAGGCAGATCGAAGGGTTTGCCAAAGATCACCTTCACCTGCATTTTCCTGAGCTTCAAAAAGCGTTTCGCCATATCCGCTGAGCCCAGAACGGCAGCCGGGATAACCTGCGCCTTGGTTTTCAATGCCAGCAGGGTTGTCCCGGGCTTGCCTTGCATCAGTTTTCCGTCTTTTGAACGCGTGCCCTCAGGGGCAAGGCCAACGATCCCGCCTTTTTTCAAAAAAGCCGATGCCTGACGAAACGCCTTGAAGTCATAACCCTCACGGCTGATCCAAATCACGCCAAGTTTGTTCAGGAACCAGCCGAAGAATGGCGCTCGTTCATACTCGCGCGCCACCATGCCGACCACGTCCTTCCGATGGGTTGCCAGCATTAAAAAAGGGGTATCGAGACGGCTGATGTGGCTGGTCGCCAGAACAAAACCGCCTTCTCTGGGCACGTTGTACTTCCCTTCGACTTCAAGATTTACCAGGCGATCGACCACCCAGCGCAAAAAGTTCATGACGCGCTCGCGGGAGACCAGAATGTCAGCTGCCATAGACCACGCTTTGAACTGGTTTTTCCTCTTTGGAAATGTAGACTATCAGCGAAACAAAGCCAAGCGCGATGGTCAGGCTCAATGCAACCATTATCCCAATCGACAGGATGTTGTTTGGCTCATTTCCCTGAACCGCCGGTAAAATCTGCGTCGCGAAGACGTTAAAATTCCATAGGCCGTGCAGGAATATCGCGATCAAATAAGCGATCAACGCGCGATAAAACTTTTTGTCACGCCAGGTTTTTGCAACCGCCCAGCCGATCAGGCCGCCGTTGAAGGTGTGCAACAGGCTCGCCCCAAGCCGACCAAAAATGAAGAAGACCCATTCGTTATCAGGGATCATGACAGCCTGCGAAGCGTACATAGCTCCTTCAAAAAGGGCAAAAGCCGCCCCGCTCATCAAACCGGCAACAAAACCCTCGCGGGAACTAACCTCCAGACCCAACAAGGGCCAGATCGCCAGCGTTTTAAACAATTCTTCCGTTAAGGGCGCGACGATCGCAAGGATCAGAAAAAGAGCAAAAATGACCGACGGCTCTTTAACCAATGCTTCTATTTGGCTCATATCCGTCAGGGTGGTCAGATCAATACTGGTCAGGACGACCATGACGATCAAAATCAGAACCAACAAGACCTGTACGATCATGATGAAAGGCGTAGACATGCCAACTGTCCAGCTGATCATGGCGGCATCGCGACCGCCGTGCTTTCCCCAGAGTTCGCCGCTTGCCGCGCGCAGCATGGCGATGATCGGAATGGCAATCGCCAAAAACGCCAGCAAGGCAAAGAGCCAGTCTGGCATGGCAGCGGAATATTCCCATTTTTTGATGGCAATAAGCAATAACGGGAACAAGAGAATGACAAAATACAGCCAGCGCGCTGAGTTGGCACGCGCTGGCCTGGATTTGCGACTTACTTTTTTGGCACTGTCGATAAAGGTGAGCAATGCCATCAGGGCAAAAAAGATAAAGGTATAGGCCCAAAGGTAGACGGCCCGGTCTGACGTGCCCCCCAGGGCTGCCCTGAACTCTGCGTTCGGAAGGCCAACCAGCGTTCCCACAGACAGAGCGGCCAAAGTCAGGAACGTTAGCCCGTTCCAGATCAGATTGAGGTAATGCAACCAATCCGGGCTGGTTCGGGCTGCAAAGTTTTGTTCAAGATTATTGTCAATCACTATTTTTCGTTAATCACGATGCTGATGATTTCATCACCACGCGGCGCGTCAGGGTTGTTGTCGGCGTCCCGTTCGGTGATCTTCTCAAAAACATCAATACCATCAATCAGCTTGCCAAAAATGGTGTAACCGCCATTCAGGGAAGGATAAGGCACATAAGTGATGAAGAACTGGCTGCCGCTCGTCCCGGGCATGCTGCTTTTGGCAACACCAACCATATAAGCTTCATCGAAGGTCAGATCAGGGCTGATCTCTTCACGGTATTGGTAGCCAGCGCCAGACCAACCGGTTCCGGTGGGGTCGCCAGTCTGAGCCATGAAGGTGTGATAGACGCGGTGGAAGGTAACACCGTCATAAAAGCCCTTGCGTGCCAGGTAGACAAAGGAGTTGACTGCCAGAGGCGCGGCTTCGGGATACAGCTCGAGAACCATTTCGCCATCTTTGGTTTTAATGGTGGCAGTGTAGGTTTTGCTCTGATCAATGACCCACTCGGGGCATTCGCCGGTCATTTGCTCTTCAGCTTTCATGACTTCGATGATGTTGGAGAGGTAATTCCCACGCCAGTCGCCCAGCGGACGGCCGTTTGCCAGCACGGTCGGGGTGGAGCTGACGCCAGCGTCGAACATGGTCTGGGCACCCTGGGATATCTTGTCGATCACAGCCTGACTTTCCATATCCTTTACAAACTGATCGACATCCAGTCCCATCTCTTCTGCGTGTTTGGTCAGTTCCGCTTTCAGTTCCTCAGCGGTCATGGGGGCCAGAGTTTCCTGGTTCGAGAAGATGGCTTCGTACATTTCCCAGAACTTGCCCTGCATGCCAGCTGCTTCAGCTGCCTGCGCGGCCAGAGGCGCGGTCGGGTGCAAAGATTCCAGAGGCAATGCACGATAGACCAGGCGGACATCGTCCGGGTACTTTTCCATCACATCCTCAAAGGCCTGAAAAGCCATTCCGCAATAGGGGCAGAAGAAATCGGTATACTCGATCAAGGTGAGCATGGCGTCTTCGGGCCCTTTGGTGTAATCTTCATCGCTGACCTCAGGGAAGACCGACAGTTGTTGTTTTTGCTCTTCAGTCAATTCCGGGAAGAGGGACTCGACGATCGTGCAGGCCATACGCCCGTCTTCGCCCAGCAAAGGCAGATCTTCGGGTGGTGTGGTAGTCTCTCCGGTATCAGGAACAAGCGTTCCCACTTCACTATCGGTCGGTTCAACTGGTGGCGGTGTTGTCTCTTCGATCTGACAGGCACTGACCATCAGCATCAGAACCAAGGCGATCAGTAGAAATTTTGCTTTTTTCATTATTCTATCCTTTCGATCAACAGGGCTTTCCGTCCCGTTGTTAACTACAATTTTAACCCATCGCGTCGATTACGATTTGACGGATATTTTCCTGCACAAGCTCCGCGCTTTGGGAGGCATCCACGATGCGCCAGCGCTTCGGATCCTGCGCGGCGAGTTGATGATAACCCTCGCGCACCCGTTCGTGGAAGCTGATCTCATAGGCGTCCAGTCGATTCCACTCGTCCTTGGCTTTTTTGCGCTTCAAGCCCACCAGAACGTCCACATCCAGCAGGATCGTAAGGTCGGGTTTTAGCCCGTTGGTCGCGAATTGAAGCATCATCCTGAGCTTTTCCAGGTCGAGCCCATGCCCGTAGCCCTGATACGCCAGGGTGGAGTCGCCATAACGGTCGCAAATAACGATCTTCCCATCAGCCAGACTGGGCAAGACCAGTTCTTCCACCAATTGGGCGCGGGCAGACAGGAAGAGCAATATCTCGGTACGGGGGTGCAATTCCACATTATCCATGCGCACCAAAACCTCGCGGATCTGGTCGCCGATCTTCGTGCCCCCCGGTTCACGAGTGCATATCACATCGTGACCTCGCGCACGCAAAAACTCCGCCAATAAGGGCAATTGGCTGCTTTTTCCACTTCCTTCAGGTCCTTCAAGCGTAATAAACATCATTAATCCCGGTATATCCTTACGTAACGGTTTGGATCTTTCCCGAACGAGCGGGAGACCAAATGGGCTTCCTTTGCCATCTCATGCTGCTCCCGACGGATCGGAGAGGGCATGGGAGCCAAATTAATAAACTTTTCTCCTGCCTGCACCATCCGAATGGCTTGCGCGGCGGACGCCAAAGCCTCTTCGGTCAGACTAAGGCGGGCCGGGCTTTGCCTTTGCGCAAAAGAGTCGGCCAAAAATTGTTCGATCTGGCCGCTCGAATTGCTTTTGACCACAAAGATCGGAAGGCCGCGCTCTTCTGCTTCAACGATCGGCTGCAGTCGATCGCGATAATAACGGCGTTGGGTCAGCAAAATATCTGCTTCTGCCAAATCTTTGACCACATAAGCGGCAACGCCCATGCTTTTTATGGCCTGCAGCAAGCGATTTCGGGCAACGCCAAAGGCAAATATCTTCTTTTCGCCTTCCTGCCGCTCTGGCTGCTCTTCCGGCTCATCCTGCGGAGCCAGAAAATCTTCGTACCGTTCCGCGTGGCGCTGGGTTCTGCCCGGATAGGGTTGGTTTTGCTGATTTTGGTCAGCAGTCCCGTTGTTTCGTTGAAAAGGAATTTTATCCATGCCGTTCCCTCGGCGCATGGCTTGCGAAACCGTCGGCATGTTCGGTCGGGTTTGTTTCAAAATATGAACCTTGCCGTGCTCGTCCCGAAAACGCTCCTCTGGCAAGATCGGATATCCGCGCAAGATCGAATCGACCGATGCCCCCACATCGGGGTGCACATTGACCCGCGCACGATCCTGAATTTCGACCAGGACGGTGAAAGTTGGTGGGGCTTTGCGCTCCAAAACTGTTTTTTGAGTGCCGCGTCGGCGTGCTTCGTCATCAGAAAGCGTAACGGAGGAGATCCCGCCCACCAGATCCGAAAGGGTCGGGTTGACCAGCAGGTTGTCCAGCGCGTTGCCGTGTGCCGTGCCGATCAATTGCACGCCGCGCTCGGCGATCGTGCGGGCTGCCAAAGCTTCCAGCTCGCGCCCGATCTCGTCGATCACGATCACTTCGGGGTTGTGATTTTCGACCGCCTCGATCATGACCTCATGCTGCAGCGAGGGTTTCGGCACCTGCATGCGCCGCGCCCGACCTACCGCCGGATGAGGCACATCGCCGTCGCCGCCAATTTCGTTGGAGGTGTCCACGATCACGACCCGTTTTTTCTCTGATAAGATGCGGGCCGCCTCGCGCAGCATGGTCGTTTTCCCCACGCCGGGCTTGCCCAGGATCAAAATGCTCTGACCGGAATCGATCAGGTCTTCGATAATGCTGATGGTGCCATAAACCGCCCTACCAACGCGGCAGGTCAGACCAACCACCTCACCGCGGCGGTTGCGAATGGCTGAGATACGGTGCAGCGTGCGTTCCATACCGGCGCGATTGTCAGCGTCAAAGTCGCTGATGCGCCCCACCACATGGTCGATATCCTTTGGCTCCACCACGCGTTCAAGCAAGGCAACTTCGCCTTCGACAAACCGAGCCGTCGGCACACGGCCCAGGTCCAGAATCACTTCCAGTAAATCGTCAAAATGATCGGCGTTCCTGACCGCTTCCGCGATTTCCTCCGGAAAAACGTTCAGCATGGCAGCCAGATCATCGGTAATGTATTTTGTTTGTGTCATTCTTTCGTTCTTTTAATGCATGCGCCATTAAACGCGCAAAGTTAATTTGTCTGCAATCATTCTAACTTATTCCAGCAGTTTTTTCGCCCCTTTGAATAGTTTCTTACGGAATTTTTATTAAATGCTGAGAATCTGGGTGGCAACTGCCGAGGCGGTGGCTGCCAGACTTTGCGTCATGGCGATCCTGGCGTTGGGGATCTGGTTCGCGCCTGCCTCGCCGCGCAGCTGTAAACAAGCTTCCACCACCTGAAAAACGCCCGAAGCGCCCAGTGGGAAACCGCGTGCCTTGTGCCCGCCCATGGTCGCCACCGGCAGCGTGCCCTGCAGAGTCAACGCGCCTTCACCAGCCAGCTTCCAGCCTTCCCCTCGGGGCGCGAAGCCAGCCGCTTCCAGCGAAAGGACAGCATGCAAGGTCGTATTGTCAGAATACTCAAAGAAATCCACCATCGCCAGCTCGATCCCAGCCTTTAGCAAAGCCTTTTGGGTCGAAACAGCCGCTGCTTCAAAGAACAGTGGATCGCGGCGGTCATGGATCGCCAGACGGTCGGTAATATAGGAAGAGCTCACCAGACGAACAGCGTTATGGCGCAGGTCTTTGGGTATCTGATCTCCCCGCACAAGAATCAGCGCGGCGGCTCCATCGGCATTGGGCGCCAGATCAAAGGTCGAGAATCCTCCCGGATCGCCGATCCCTTTCATATAGGTCTTCTCATCGATCGCCTTGCGGAACATGGCTCTCGGATTATTCACCCCGTTTGCATGCGCGATCATCGGGAAACCCGCCAAAGCTTCCCGCGGTACCTGGTTTTCAAAAAGATATCGCTGCAGCAAAAGCGATGCCTGCCCGGTCAGCGTTAGCCCTTCCGAGGCTTCAAAGTCAGAATCGATGCCGGTTGAGAGCAAACGGCTCTCGATCCCGGCGCCGACGACATCGGTGGTCTTTTCCACCCCTACGACCGCCGCCACGTCAATCATTCCTGAGCGAATCGCGTTCCAGGCAGCATAAAGCGCCGCGCCACCGGAGGCTTCAGCCGTCTCTACCGTAAAACCTTCCGCCTTGCCAGCCAGCCCGGCATATTCATTGATCAAGGATGCCAGGTTTGCCTGCCTTGAGGCATTGGCTGCCAACATATTGCCAACAAAAACAGCTTCGGGTTCAAGTCCATTGGCATCAGCCATGGCATCCCGCAACGCGCTCGAACCTAATTGACGCAGCGAAAGATCCCAAAGCTCACCAAGTTCGGTTTGCGCAATGCCAATGATAAAAACGTCGTTGGTTCGTTTCATCAGCGCATCCGAATCTCACCGCGATAGCGTAGATAGGTGGCGTAATCAATCTCGGTGCGTCGATTGATGTAATCCTGCGTCGAAAGCGCGTTGCCTCGGCGTTTTTTCAGCGCTTTTCGCACTTTTAGAATGAAGGAATCGGAACCAGACCCGGAACCGTAGGAAGTCATCAGGATCAGGTCGCCTTCCTTCGCGATATCCAGAACAGCGGTCAGCCCGATCAGCGCGGCGCCTGAATAGGTGTTGCCGATCACAGGCGCCAGCAAACCGGGCGCGATCTGCTCGTTCGTGAAGCCGAGGGATTTGGCGATCCGCTGCGGGAACTTGGCATTGGGCTGATGGAAGACGGCATAGGCAAAATCACTGGCTTTCAGCCCGGTTTCAGCCATGATCGTGCTGGCAGAATTGCCAACATGTTCAAAATAGGCCGGTTCACCCGTGAAACGCTGCCCATGTTCGGGGTAAACCTGGTATTCCCGACGCCAGAAATCGGGCGTATCGGAAACAAAGCTGTAACTCGCTTCAATATTGACCAGCGCGGAGCGCTGCGGGCCAATAATATAAGCTGCGCCGCCACTCGCAGCGGTGAATTCCAGCGCGTCGCCGGGCTTGCCTTGCGCGGTATCCATGCCGATCGCCAGAGCATAGTCGCCCATGCCCGACCCGACCATCGCGATGGCTGCCACCATCGCCTCGGTGCCGGCCTTGCAGGCAAACTCCCAGTCGCCCGACTGAATGTCATTCGACGCGCCAATTGCTTCCGCCACCACGGTACCGCTTGGCTTGACCGCGTAGGGGTGTGATTCCGAACCAATCCAAACCGCCCGCAGCTCCTGGGCTGAAATTTCCGCCCGCTTCAAGGCGTTGCGCGCGGCTTCGATAGACATCGTGATCACATCTTCGTCCAAACCCGCCACCGCTTTTTCCTTGACCGGGAAGCCGCCTTCGCTGCCCCAGATGCGGGCGATCTCTTTGGCGGGCAAGCGGTAACGCGGCACATAGGCGCCGTAGCCGATGATGCCGACTTTGACCTTGGGCACCAACAATTTGCTTTTTTCAGCTTGAGAAAGCACTTCTTTTTTCATCTTATTTTCCGTTCCACTGCGCCAGAATCTCCTGCGCGCGTGTTAATTTTATGTTCTTTTCTTCCACTAACATTTTGGCCAGGCGATCAACCTGCTCGGGCTTCGCTCCGGCTGTCAGCGCGATCTGACGGGCGTGCAGGCTCATATGCCCGCGCTGGATGCCTTCGGTCGCCAACGCGCGCAGTGCTCCCAGGTTTTGTGCCAAACCGACCGCCGCGGCGATCCCGCCCAATTCGGCAACGGTCTTTACGCCCATCAATTTGAGGCTTGCCTGAGCGGTCGGGTGCAGTTTGGTTGCCCCACCCACAATGCCCAGCGCCATCGGCAGTTCGATGAAGCCCAAAAGATCGCCATTCTCAGCCTTTGACCATTGCGTAAGGCTGCGGTATCGCCCAGAGCGCGCCGCGTAGGCGTGCGCCCCGGCTTCGACCGCGCGCCAGTCATTGGCGCAAGCCAGCACGACCGCGTCAATGCCGTTCATCACGCCCTTGTTGTGGGTCGCGGCACGATAGGGGTCGCAGTCCGCGAAAGCCCAGGCTTCGATGATGCCGTCGCGCACTTCTTCGCCAGAATAATCGCCAAAAGCCAGCTCCGCCAGGGCAAAACGAGCCCTTGCCCATGCCAGCCGTCGGTCGCTCAGGTTGGAGAGGATGCGCAAATGCACGCGACCGCCCGTTATTTCCTCGATCGGGCTTGCCAGATGCTCGAGCATGCTGTTGATCAGGTTCGCGCCCATCGCGTCCTGCACGTCCACGATCAGGTGCACGACCAAAAACGCGCCGATAGGCGAATCCTCGATCACGCGGACTTCAAGATTGCGCGGACCGCCCCCGTATTTTGCCAGATTGGGGTGAAAAGCCGCAGCTTTCGCCAGGAGCGCCTCTTTTTCTTCCAAAACCTGCGCGGCGGCCTGGTGCGGATCAGCCAGATCCAGCACCTGCAGCTGCCCGATCATCTCTTGCGAGCGCATACCAGCCTCAAAACCGCCGCTTGCTTTTGCGAGTTTTGCCATAAAGGAAGCGCTGGCGACAACGGAAGGCTCTTCGATCGCCATCGGCACCAGAACCTCCCGCCCGTTGATGAAGAAGTTCTGGGCAATGCCCAGCGGCAGGCTGTACAGCCCGACCACGTTTTCGATCATGCCGTTGGCGCTCTCCAGGCTCAAGCCGCCATTGGGATTAAATCCCTTCAGATCTTCGGGTTTTAGACCAGTCCGTTCCTTCAGCGTCTCCAGCCGTTCGGGAATGCTTTGTTGATAAAACTTTTTATTCATGGTCAAATCCATTTTCATCCGACGATATTTATAGCAATCCAAGGCTCTAAAAAACTATCAGATTAGCGTTTTATAAGAAAATTCCCGATGTAAAAGCCTTTGTATTGAACATATTACTCACTTTCCTTATACTTCCAACAGCAAAAAAGAGGTAACCATGACAGAATTTTCTGAAAACATTTATGACGTTTTGATCATTGGCGGAGGTCCCGCTGGAGCAACCGCCGCCATTTACGCCGCGCGGGCAGGCCTGAAGGTGGGCATTCTTGACAAGGGTCTTACGACCGGCGCACTGGGCACGACCAGCAAGATCGCCAACTACCCCGGCATCGAAGGTGAGATCGCAGGGGCAGAACTCCTGCAGATCATGCGCAAACAGGCGCAAGCCTTCGGCGCGGAATTCATCAACGATAAAGCCATCGGCACCGATCTGATCAGCGAACCCCGTTCCGTTTTTGGCAACTTTAATGTCTACAACGCCCGTTCGATCATCATCGCGACTGGCTCCATGGGTCGCAGCAACCTGATCAAGGGTGAAGCAGAATTGCTCGGACGAGGTGTTTCCTACTGCGCCGTTTGTGATGCCGCCTTCTTTAAAGGAAAGGATGTCGCTGTGATCGGGAAGAGCGATGAGGCGGTCGAAGAGGCTTCCTACCTGACGCGCTTTGCCAAAACCGTTCATTTCTTTGCGCCAGGGACGGAAATTAACGTAAGCGAATCCGAATTGGCAGAGCTGAGCCGCAAGCCTAATGTCGTCATGCACCTGGGCAGCATGGTCAGGGAGATCTACGGAGAAAACAAGGTCGAGGGCTTGCGCTTTATCAGGCGCGAAAGCGGTTCAGTCGAAGAAAGCGTTGCGATCGAAGGCGCCTTTGTTTATCTGCAGGGCGGAAAACCGATCACTGATTTCCTGCAGGGGCAGCTCGAGGTCTCAGAACTTGGTTGTTTGCAGGTTGACCGTGAAAACCAGACCAATATCCCCGGCGTTTACGCCATCGGCGACGTGATCTGTGTTCACGTTAAACAAGCCGTCATCGCTGCCGGCGACGGCGCCATTGCAGCCATCGCCGCCGAAAAATGGCTCAGGGGAAAATCGAAGGCAAGGGTTGATTGGGGAAAGTAAACTCTGGAATCTATCGATGATCATCAAAAGGTCCTCGCGAATCATTTTGCCACAAATCAAAAAATGGTTACAATTGGGCAATGCCGAATCTGATTCCTGAAGACCTTGACAAAGCCGCCCAGCGCGGGGAGCCTTCGCACGTCTGGCGTGCCGGGCAGGAGCGCCGCTTTGCCATGCTCAAAAATGCCGCCGGGGAGCGCCTTAATGGGCTGGTGCTGGTGGACGGCAGCGGGGTGGGCACTTATCTCTCCCGCCTTGTCCCCGTTTCCGGAAAGGTTGTTGGCTTTGATATTGAACTGCCCCGCGTGCGGGATTGCCGCGTTTTCAGCCCAAACACTTACTGCGCGGCTGGCGAACATATCCCCCATCCCGAGAATACTTTTGATCTGGTCTTCAGTCACGAAGTGCTTGAGCACGTTCAGGACGACCACCTGGCGATTCAGGAGATGGTGCGCGTGCTCAAACCTGGCGGGCGCATCGTGCTCTTTTGCCCAAACCGCGGTTATCCCTTTGAGACCCACGGGCATTACTGGAAAGGGAAGTATCACTTCGGCAACACGCCGCTGATCAACTGGCTGCCCCGAAAATGGCGCGACAAGCTCGCCCCGCATGTTGAGGTCTATACTCGCAAAGACCTGGCGAAGTTATTTGAGGGCTTACCGGTGCGCTTCATCGAACAGCGCACGATCTTTGGAGCCTATGACAACATCATCGAGCGCCGTCCTGCTTTCGGCAAAGCCCTGCGCGCGTTTTTACAATTCCTCGAAAAAACGCCCCTGCAGCGCCTCGGTCTCTCCCATTTTTGGGTAATTGAGAAGACCGCAAAAAAGTAGGCCGGATTCCTCGTTTGAATCCGGCATAAGAAAGCCGATCAAACAATGCTGGATCAAAACCCGGCATATTGAGCGCTTCAAACCTTCGCCGGATTGAACCACGCAATATCCAGACAATGTCCGGCCTACATCTTAATTAAGCAAAATCCTCACCTGATTGCCGTTTAATCGCACCGTCAAAACACCATCTTCAACCACAAAAAGCTCATTATCCGCCAGGGCATCGCAAAGGTGCCAACCATCCATTTCTGGCAGATTCATCTTTAGCTCGACCGCTTCCTTGCTGCTGTTTGCGATGACCACTGCGCGATTTTCAGCGCAAATTCGCAAAAACGCAAGCTGACTTGGAGCAACATGCAGCGTTCGATAGTCCCCATACAGCAATGCGGGGCTATTCCGGCGAATGGCTGCCAGCTTCCCGATCCAGCCCCTCAGGTCAAAGCCATGTTCCTGATCTTGCAAGGCTGGCAAATCGAAAGCCGGGCGCAGATTCCAGTCATCCGACTGCTTATATGCCTCAAAGCCGAACTCACTGCCATAATAGACCGAAGGCAAGCCCGGAAAACTAAACATGAGCGCATAGAGCGGGTAGAGGTGCTGCTTGTCCCGCAGCTGGCTGGCGATGCGCGTCACATCGTGATTATCAACAAAGTTATACATCGTTGGCAAATGCGCGTACATGCCGCCCTGAGCAAACTGCCGGTTGAGGCTGTGAGCAAGCTCAAAAAAGTTGTTGTCATTCAAAGAGGAATAGCTGCTTTTGTAAAGCTCGTAATTTGTGGTGGCGTGCAGCATTTTGTCATTCGCCCAGGCGCGATGGTCGCCGTGGATCACCTCACCCATCAGCCAAAGACCCGGGTGGTTTTGGTCAACAAAGTCCCGTAAGTGAATCATAAACTCCGGGCTAAGCGCGTCGGCCGCGTCCAACCGGATGCCGTCGATCCCAAATTCTTCCACCCACATGCTGATCGCGCCAAAAAGATGCCCGCGCACATCAGGATTGGCAAGGTTGAGCTTGACCAGGTCAAAATGTCCGTTCCAGGCCAGGTAGGAAAAAGGATCACCAAAGGGGCTGTCTTGCTCAAAATTGACCCCGGCGAACCAATCTTTATAAGGCGATTGATGCAAATTTTGCTGCAGGTCCCGAAAAGCCCAGAAATGCCTGCCGACATGGTTGAAGACGCCATCCAAAACCAGCTTCATCCCGCGGGCGTGCAGGCTCTGACTCAATTTCGCCAGATCCTGCCGCCTTCCCAGACGGCGGTCAAGGTGATAATAGTCAGCGGTGTCATAGCCGTGTGAGCCTGACTCAAAAACAGGCCCAAGGTAAATCGCGGTTGCCCCCAGGTTTTGAATATGATCCAGCCAGTTCTCAATGCGCAAGATGCGCGCCTGAGGCTCGCTGTAAAAATCATTCATCTTGGGCGCGTCGCAGGCGCCCAAAGGGTAAATGTGGTAAAAAATGTCGTTTTGATTAATCTTCATCATTCAATCCTCCTCTATACCCGCAGGTATAGTCTGATAAGCAAAAAAAATTACGAGAAGATCCCGTACATAAATTGCTGCCGCGCGCGGTATAGTATCTCGTCTTCGAGATAGCTGTTGTCTTCAAATGCCTGATGGATATAGGCATGGATCATGCCGTGCAGGGTGATCGTGTTCGCGTTGGCATGCCCGCGCAGGTTGCCGTGGTCCGCCTCAGCCTTGCTGAACAGGCTGTGGACAGGCCCGTATTGTGCCTTCACCCAGGGTCGGATGATCTCAAAAGTCTCGGAGCGGGTCGGCGCGTTGCGCATCGCGTATTGCAATTTGTAAAAGAGCGGATTACTCTCCGCGAAACGGAAATACGCCCGTATCACCTGCTCGAGATTAAGCGTCAGGTCACGCCGATAGTCACAGGCGTCGTTGAGCCTCGCGATAAAGGTCGTGAAGTTCTCTTTTAATAGTGCCTCCATCAACCCGCGCTTGCTTCTGAAATAATGGTAGAGCGTCGGCTTGGTGATCCCGGAAGCGTCACAAATATCCTGGATCACCGCCGCCTCATAGCCATAGGAGGCAAAATGCAGCAGCGCGTTTTCAAGGATCACGGCACGGTTATTCATGCGAGTCAGTATACCAATTGGTATAATAGATGTCAAGTTGGACGTCCCCCTACTCCTAACGTTAGTCTTTAACCTGTCTTTGTGAAAAGTTCATGAAAGGTATAATTAACCTGAAAGGAAGAGAATGATCAAGACACAAAAAATCAGCAAAACCTTCAGGATCGGGAAGAAAGGGCAGACGGAGCTGCAGGCGGTTCAGAACCTGACTCTCGAAGTTGACAAAGGCGAGGTTTTTGGCTTTCTTGGCCCCAACGGCGCCGGCAAGACGACAACGGTGCGCATGCTGACCGCCCTGATCCGACCCAGCACAGGGCAAGCACAAATTGCCGGCTACGAATTAGGCAAACAAGACACCGAGATCCGCCGCAATGTTGGCATCCTGACCGAATCGCCCGGCATGTACGAACGCTTGTCCGCCGAAAAGAACCTGACCATCTTTGCCAACCTTTACGACGTCCCGGATGTCGCTCAGGCGGTCAACAAATATCTCAGCATGCTCGGGCTATGGGAGCGGCGTTACGACGCGGTCGGCAGCTTTTCGAAGGGCATGCGCCAAAAACTGGCAGTCGCGCGGGCGCTCATCCACGAGCCGCAGATCCTCTTCCTCGACGAACCGACCACCGGGCTTGACCCCGAAGCCGCCAAAACGGTACGCAATTTTATCGAAGAACTCAAAACGCAGGGGCGCACAATCTTCATGACCACGCACAATCTCGACGAAGCGGAAAGGCTCTGCGACCGCGTTGGCATCTTCAGGCAACAATTGCTCACGCTCGACACTCCCGCCAACCTGCGAAAACAGCTTTTTGGTCGCAAAGTCGTCTTCCACTTACGGGAGGTCAACCCCATCTGGGTAGAGGAAGTGAGCAAGTTGGACGGGATCAGCCATGTCGAGATCGTTGAAAACAAACTGGTCGTCTCGATGCAGGATCCCGAGCAGAGCAACCCGATCATCATCCAATATCTGGTTGGTGTTGGCGCCCAGATCCTTTTTGTTGGCGAACTGCGCCATTCTCTCGAGCAGATCTACCTCGAAATGGTCAAGACCAGTCAGGGAGGCAGCTTATGAGACACATCCGCACGATCATAGACAAAGAATGGGCTGAGGTCTTCAAAAACCGCATGGTGATCATGACCATGGCGTTGCTGCCCCTGCTTTTTACCGCCATACCGCTGCTGATGCTGGCTTTCACGGGGAATGGCAGCCAGAGTGTCGACCTGCCTGCCCAAAGCAGCGGCCTACCCGCTGGCTTCCTGGCCGCCTGCGAGGACATGAACGCCAACGAGTGCATGCAGGTTTATTTGCTCAATCAGTCCATGCTAATGTTCATGATGATGCCGCTGATGATCCCGACCACGATCGCTGCCTATAGCATTGTCGGTGAAAAAACAACCCGCAGCCTGGAACCGCTGCTTGCCACCCCGATCACGACGCTTGAATTGCTGGCAGGCAAGAGTCTGGCGGCTTTCATCCCAGGGGTTTTGATCACCTATGGAGCTTACGCCGTTTTCCTGATCGGCACACATTTCCTGAAGATCAGCGCGGCTGTGCGAGCTTACCTGCTCAGCCCGGTCTGGTTTTTAGGCATTCTTTTGCTGGGTCCCTTGCTGGCCGTCATTGGAACCATGTTCGCGATCTTCATTTCCTCACGGGTCAGCGACCCACGCGTCGCCGAACAACTCTCTGGTCTGGTCATCCTGCCCCTGATGTTGGTGCTGGGAATCGTGCTGGCAGGGTTGCTGGTGATCAATCTCTGGTTTATGCTAATCTCAATTCTCGTTTGTGCCCTTGTTGCCTACGCGCTTCTGCACCTTGGAACGATCGTCTTTGACCGTGAGAACATCCTCACAAAATGGAAGTAAACATGCGCAATAAAACTTTTTTTGTTTTCCTGATTTTCTTCTTCTTTTTTGGTTTCTTCAGTAGTGCGGTTTTCGCTCAGGCAGAGGAAGCCCAATGGCAACTGCGCTTGAGCCGCGACTGGGGTTATGGCATGGGCAGTGATATTCAGGGACAATTGACGCTCTCGCTGCAGGGAAACCTTGGCCAGGTTGACCGGGTAACTTATTATTTTAATGATGTCCAGGTTTCTGAGCAAACTGAAGCACCCTTTAAGTATTCGTTCAACACCGATCAATTTCCTGTCGGGATCAACACAATGCGTGCCGACGTACTCACCCGGGACGGCAAGCTGCATACCACTCTGCCGCTCAGCTACAATTTTCTAAGCTCCAAAGAGGCCAACAAAAACACAGCATTGTTGGTCGGTGGGATTATCGGCGTTACGCTGCTGATCACGGCGCTGAGCTTCCTCATCGCGTCGCGCGGTCAGGGCAAAAACAGAAAATCCGGCGGCATGTTTGGCCTGGCGGTTTGCAAAGAATGCGGGCAAACTTTTCCGCGCTCGCTTTTTGGCATGAACATCGTCGTCGGCAAATACGAACGCTGCCCCCACTGCGGCAAGTGGCAGGTTACCGTGCCTGCCTCCCAATCGGAGATCGCGCAGGCATATCGGGCCAGCCAACCCGAGCCAATGCCCAAAACCGACAGCTCTGACAAAAAAGATGAGCTGGAGGAAAGCCGTTTTATCGATCTGTAGAGGCAATAAGCCTTTACCATAATAAGAATTTTGAGACCTGGCGTGGTATCATGCCATTAATCATATTAATAAAGGAGTTAAGATGTCTCTCAAAGGTAAAAAAGTAGCCTTCCTTGTTGCTGAAGGCGTTGAAGATCTCGAGTTTTATGCCGTTGCGATGCGCCTTGAAGAAGAAGGCATTGAAGTTTTGACCGCAGCCATGAACCTTGATCCGATCAGAGGAAAAAACGGCCTTGTCATTAAGCCCGACACTTTGATAGAAGATCTGAAAGCTGATGACTTGTTCGGTTTGGTCTTGCCCGGCGGCTGGGCGCCAGACAAATTGCGCCGCTACAAAGAAGTCACCGATCTGACAGCCGAAATGGACAAGCAAGGCAAAACGATCGGCATCATCTGCCACGGCGGTCTGCTGGCGATCTCCGCAAAGATCGTCAAAGGCAAAAAGACGGTCGGTTCACTTGGCATCAAGGACGACTTGCTCAACGCGGGCGCTGAGTGGGTTGACGAAGCCGCCTTCGCCGATGGCAACCAGGTCTGGGGTCGCGTGGTTGCTGACATCCCCGCCTTCAATCGCGAGCTGGTCAAGGCACTAAAAGCAGCCAGCCAGGCCTGATGGTGGTACAATCTCATTAGAATAATAAATTAGCAATGATCGTTGCAGGAGGTTGAATGACACAGGAAAAAAATGGTTTTGGAGTAAAAAAGGGTCTCGCAGAGATGCTTAAAGGCGGCGTGATCATGGACGTTGTCACCGCGGATCAGGCAAAAATTGCCGAAGATGCGGGTGCCGTGGCTGTTATGGCGCTTGAACGCGTTCCCGCTGACATCCGCGCTATGGGCGGCATCGCGCGCATGAGCGACCCTGAACTTGTTTTGAAAATTATGGAAGCGGTAAGTATTCCCGTCATGGCGAAATGCCGTATTGGTCATTTTGTTGAAGCTCAGATTCTTGAGTCACTTGGTGTGGACTACATTGACGAATCCGAAGTGCTGACCCCTGCCGATGAAGCTTATCACATTAACAAACACGCCTTTAAAGTCCCCTTTGTTTGCGGCTGCAAGAACCTTGGCGAAGCCCTGCGCCGTATTGGCGAAGGCGCTGCCATGATGCGCACCAAAGGCGAACCCGGCACCGGAGATGTGGTCGAAGCCGTTCGTCACGCGCGCACGGTCTACAGCCAGATCCGTCACCTGCAAAGCCTGCCGTTGGAAGAAGTTATGACTTTCGCCAAAGACAATCAGGCTCCCTACGAGCTTTGTTTGCAGGTGCGCGAGCTTGGGAATCTGCCGGTGGTCAATTTTGCTGCTGGCGGCATTGCCACCCCAGCCGATGCCGCGCTGATGATGCAGCTTGGCGTGGATGGTATTTTTGTTGGCTCTGGCATTTTCAAATCCGGCGACCCAGTCAAACGGGCTGAAGCCATCGTCAAAGCCACAACACACTACAACGAACCCGGCATTTTGGCTGAAGTCAGCCGCAATCTGGGCGAGGCAATGGTCGGTCGTTCGGCAACCCAATTGCCCGAAAACGAAAAAATGTCCGACCGCGGTTGGTAAACCTTAAAAAGACCATAATGAAATTTGGCGTTTTGGCCCTGCAGGGCGACTTTCGTGAACATCGCATCAGCCTCGAGAAACTCGGGGCTGATGTTACAGAAGTGCGGCTGCCAGCACATCTTGATGGGTTGTCTGGCCTGATCATCCCTGGTGGCGAATCGACCGCCATCGGAAAATTAATGGTTGCCTACAAGCTGCTCGAGCCGATCCGCCAATTTGGCAAAACCCACGCCATCTGGGGCACCTGCGCTGGCGCGATTTTGCTGGCAAAGAACGTGGGAAAAGATCAGCCTCTGCTTGGTCTGATGGACATCACCATCCAACGCAACGCCTTTGGCAGGCAGATCGACTCGTTTGAAATTGATCTTCCCGTTCCATTTTTGACCCCACCGCAACCGGATTATCAACTCACCTTCATTCGCGGGCCGATCATCACCGAGGTTCATGGAAACGCGCGACCGCTGCTCAGCCTTCCGGATGGGCGCATCATCGCTGCCCAACAAGGCAAACTGCTGGCAACCTCTTTTCACCCCGAATTGACCGAAGACCTTCGTTTTCACCAGTATTTTATGGAGTTAGCCCAATCAGGATACGCAGACTAAGCCCTTTTGACCTCTATAAGATCAGTCGTCAAAGCCTTTATGTGCAAGGTCTGGATACCAGTCGGCTTCTAACCCGTGGGGAACCTTTCAACTTTCGCAACCTGATGCGGCGGGTTTCCCCAACCGTTGATCTGGCCGCCGTGATCTGGGACGAAATTAAGCGTGAAACAACTTTCGGCCAAATTGAGAAAAACGAATATTCCGATTATGCTCAACTGAGCTATCTTGGCGGGTTTGACCAACCCGAAAGCAGGGTCATCGCTGGCATTCTCGAAGAGCTGGCTGTCACTGCCGGGGAATGGAGCGCCTTTGGTATTTTGGCGGAATTGCCTGAGGATTCGCCCCTTTTTGAGGGATTTCGAATGGCAGGCTTCAGCATCTGGTCGCGCCAACAGATCTACCTGTTCGATATCGCTAAAACAGCCTGTAAGAACGCCTCCTGGCAGCCTTTTTCCGCCCAGGATATGATCAAAATTAGACAATTTCACAAGAAATTAGTGCCGTTATTCATACAACCCATGGTTCCGGTGGATCGCAGAGCCGAAAATGGTCTGGTCGCTTTTTCTGAAAAAGGGGAGCTATTGGCTTTTGCCGAACTATACCAGGGGCCCAAGGGAATTTGGACACAGCCTTATATCAGCGCCGAGGCAGATATCCCGGGCTTGCTGAGCCAGCTCTGCGCGGCAATTCCCAATCCTAACCGCCTCCCCATCTATCTGTGCACCCGATCCTACCAACCCCTGATCGCAGACGCGGCAAATAAACTTGGGCTAACGCACACCGGAGCCCAAAACCTGATGGTCAAACATCTCGTTCTTCGGAATAAAGTGGAGCAAAGCAGCTTGCAGAAGATCTTCGAAAGCGGTTCGATCGAAGGCTCCCTTCCCGTTTCAAACATGAAGAGTAAACCACGTTGATATGTCCGCGAATAAATCCCTGAAACTTTTTAATCATATCGCACCATTTTACGCACTTGCCTATCGATGGCAGCGAAAGCATCACCACGAGATCTACGCGAATCTTCCTCACTGCGATCTTTCACGATACTCGTCCATCCTTGACTTTGGTTGTGGTAATGGAGCAATGGCAGCTGTATTCACCGAACTCGGTTTGAAAACGATCGGAGTAGACCAATCTCTGGGCATGCTTCGGGTTGCCAAAAAGCAAAAAGAAAACCAGGCTGTAACTTTTATTCAGGTCGGAAATGACAACCGCCTTCCCTTCGCTTCTAAAAGCTTTGACATTGTCCTTGCAGCTTATGTTGCCCACGGAATCCAACCCGAACAGCGACTCAAGCTTTATGCCGAAATGAAACGACTAAGCCGTTATTTGGTGATTTTGCACGAATATAATCAAAACCGCTCTTTGTTGACCAGTATTGTTGAATGTGCTGAAGGCGGAGATTATTTCAACTTCATCAGAATTGTGCAAGATGAATTAAAAGGATTTTTTGGCAATCTTCAGGTTATCGAGCTTGGCGGCCGGGCAAGTTGTTACATCTGCACCGTTTCGTGATCTTGTCTTATATTAATATAAATCCTAAATATAATCCCAGGCGCAAAACCATCGCTCTTATAATGTGTTTTACAAGGAAATCTCGTCATTGTTGACTGAGCTAATTTAGAAAATGCTTGGATTGTTTTTCAGGGCATTAAAATGGGAAGATATGGTTTTAAGAAACTGCCAGATGAGGTTTTAGATGCCTTATTTTTTCACGGTGGGTGAGGCATCCTCATTCTTATGTCTGTCCGCACCTGACTTGCACGTTTTAGTGCCCTGAAGAGAGCTTTTTGAGCATATTTTGAACGTTTTCAGGAATCTCTGGTTCGATCAACACCAGTTCATTCCTGATTTTCACTTCTGCTGACCTAAGTGGGCGGATGGTTTTGATGAATTGTTTTATGCTCACACCAGTCTGCCTCTCGATATTCCTGCTAATCGCCAAAGCAGCAAACACAATTGTGAGGTGGGCTTCAATCGCGTTTCTTTTTTGATGATAAATGGGTCGGGCTTTGAGGTCTGACTTCATCATCCGAAAGCTGGTTTCCACTTGAAAAAGCTGATGATAACAAGCAATCACCTCTTCATCCGGGATGTCCAGATTAGTCACATAGCCTTTGATTCCCACCAATGCTCTCGCCTTCTCAATTAGCTCCAGGTTCAGATATTTTTATCTGACCATCAATGGATATTTCTGCCTTAGCAATCTGTTTCTCGATGTTACGCGTGTCCAGTGCCGCCCGTTTCTCGCGATATTGATAGACGATGCGATAGTTTTTCTCTTCTGACACCACGATCTGCTGGTCCTGCAGGGCTTTGGACCTGCTAAACTCAGCTATCTCATAGGGCACTTTGTTCAGACGAGAGCCCACAATGTAGGTGTAGCCAGCTTTGGTGAGTTCATCAAAGTTGCTGGTACTGAGCATAGCTGCATCTGCCACCACTGTGACTTTCTTCAAGTTGTGCTCCGCCTGAAATGCCTGAATAACCGATAGTATGGTTTATTCCCTTCAAAGCTTTGTAAGCCCAAAGGAAAGCCGTTTTTATCCACCAGAAGCCCAATTATGATTTGAGGTTCCAATCGGCGTTCTTTACTCAATCCTGGTTTGCGATACTCATCTTCCTTCTGCACTTCAAAGTACAGACTGGTGACATCGTATAACACCAAACTCAAGCTCTCGCCGTGTATGTGATCAAAACAGGCTTGAGTGATGACTTTTCGATAGTCTTGCCCTGAAGCCCGATCAAGTGTTCGGTACAGCTTCCCTCTATTCCATTTTTCTGCGCCTAAGTCTTCCAAAATTCGCAAACTGTCTATCTTTGAGGTCGGTTCCACAATTCTTGCAATACATAATGACTCAAAGACCTCGTCATCTATGCTTGAAAATCCCAACCGGTCATACTGCTTTTTTAGTAAGTTCCACAACAGGGCTGAAAAAGTCCGTTTGACAGTCATTTGTGTGGGACTGGGATCGTCTGTGAATAATGCTAATTGCTTACCTTGGATTTGTTTGTGCGCAACAGATAAAAGCATTTCCAGTTCTGTTTTGCTATGTGCACTGCCAATATGCTTCAGGCGTATGATCTTGCCTTGCTGTTTGGTGACGATTTGTACTGCAGTAGCACCGCTGGCTGTTTTCACTTTACGAATGTAGGTCATTTCCTTGATTCCAACCCATCTGTCCCGTCCATTTAGTGCCCTGAAATCACCAATTTTTCATCTTTTTACTCGATGAATTGTTGGATTATCACTAAAAGCGTGCAAGTCAGGTACCAGGCTTCAGGATAATCGAAAAAACGCGATATGTTAGAAAAAATTTCATAAGTTTCGGATACATTAATATTTGTTGTTTTTTCAAGCATACTTCTTGCTCTATGATCTGTATAAACTGGGGAATGATGTTCTGGGTAGCGACCTGATCTTCATTAATTATTCTGGGGTGGAGATCTGGTGTTTACGGATGAAGACTTCGACCAGTCCCAGAACTATTAAAATCACTCTGGAATAGAATCAACCATGTTTAATTACTAAAATTGTACAATAATTTTTTGGTTTCACTTATTAATTACGGTCGTGGGTTAAACAAGGTAACAACAAACATTGTCCTTATGGCCGTGTCTTTCTCTTCCGGAGTGGCTGTATTTTGTATAAACCTAATCAGGGAATTATAATGAAATTCATCCAAAGTATCCGATAATAAGGCATCCATCGAGTCGTTGGGTAACACTTTCCTTACTTCATCTCCCCATAAAAATGAAACATTCAATACTCTCTCGTCGGTTGGTGTCTCATAATTTGTATAAAAATACGAATCTTCCGGTGGATAGGTAAAAGATAAAGGGACTAACTCACCGTTTCTTTTATCCATATAGACAAAAGTCTTGGTCAATATTTCTTCGTTTTGGAATATAAATTTATAGGAACTAATCACCGGCCACTCAGAAGATATAAACATTAATCTTCCTAGGTTATAACTTATGCTTGTATGTTCATCACTGATAGTCGGTCCGGTATAAGTTTTTAACTTCTCGTAAACTTGTTTTAAATATTCATCCTGAAAAAGGGTAAAAATTTCCGGGTCGTCGATGGGAGAGGGAGCCAGGACTACAGTGTCAAATTCCTCTTTGGTTTGGGGATCCTGGAAAATGTCTCCTTGAATTAAAGATTCTGTAGTGGGAATCAGAGTTTCAGTGGCAGTGGAGGTGGCTTGAACTACAGTTGAGGTGACTGACTCCTGGGTTGGGAGATCGGTCAAGGTTGCAACCTCACTGAGGTCGGATTGGGAATTTATCGGCGTACAAGCCACAGTTACCCAGATAATAATTAGGACTGTAATCAAGTTTCTAACTACACAAGATTTTAAACTCATTTATCCTCTAAACTCTCTAATTCACGCCGTTCTGTATATGTGAATTATATTATTAAATGTGCATAAGAGAATTTACATGTTTATGATAAAACAATAGAAAAACACCCTTTAGTCAAATGACTTTCTTCTTAATATGCAAAAAATAGGAGGAGTTAATTGCAACAATAAGGAAATAATTGAGGTTTTCAATTCCCACTTCAATTGGAACATCCTTAAATTTGCCGCAAAAGTTGACCTCAGGGCTGCCAGCTAAGGAGTAGGTCGAAACGAAGTACCCGTAAAGGTATTGAACCCTTCTTTTGGGTTCAATTCGACGTCAATGAATGGATCAATTCGCGCTGATTACTTCCAAGGATGTTTCATGAAAATCAAAGGAGATATGGGGGTCATCGGACGCTCTGCGATCCGACCTGCAATGATACCAACGACTGATACGACTGTTATGATCACAGTTATGATCGCTGAAAAAGTTGACCTCCAGGCCACCAGCGTCTATAATATAGACACTATGCAGGAGTTAGCCTGATACGCATGAACCGAAACTTTTCGGAATACTACAGATCAAAACACGCTGCCATTTTTCGACGCGTGTTTTTGTTTAATAACAGGAAAAGGAGCCAAAAACATGGATAGTGGATTCATCGGTAAGATCGAAAAAGCCAAACGCTATGCTGAAGAGCGTGACCGCATCCAGCTCACCAGCTTTGAAGCCAGTTTTGATGGGGAGAACAACACTCACACGGTAACTTATCGGGATGGTCAGTGGCAGTGCACCTGTAATTACTTTCAGGCCAAAGGCATTTGCGCCCATACCATGGGGATGGAAATGATCCTCGAAGGCATGGTCCAGCCTCTCGAAGACGCAACGATCTAAGCCATAAATCGTTCGGACAATTCTTTTAATTTTTAAATAAACGCCGTTGGAGTTTCCCAGGCTCACTGTTTCTGGGCTTTTCTTCAGCCAGGATGAAACAGCGCTTGTTTAAGGGTAAAATCAGGCCAGGAATTAGCTAAAAAATGACCGCAACCCTCGCCTACCTGAGTTTCTTATACTAGCGCCCTATTGCGCTGCCCGTTTTAATGCAGAGGATTTCTCTTTTTTTCTTTGATGGAAAACCCGTTTTTGGAAAACGTAGAAAACTCAGAAAGTATCAACTGTAGCATCAGAACCTTGCAATGAAATCGAAGGCTTTGACATGCATAGACAGCGGACGGGGTCAATACCCTGCTTCGCGGGCACAGGTCCCCGTCCGTACAGGTAGCTTACCTATAAACAGCTTGGTCTATACGGCAACTTAATATCGTCAAGTACCAAATGTAAGGATGGGGCTTGTCCCCATCCGTAATTAAGCCAATCAGAACCTTGTAACAAAGATGTAAGTATTTGAAATACATATACAGCAGACCGGGACAGATGCTCGATTTTTTCTGTTTTAGTGGTCTAAATTTATCTATTTTCCTTAATGAAAACGCAGTTTTTTCAAAAGTGAGAAAATCAGGTTTTAAGGGTAAAATCAGGCCAGGAATTGTTTAAAAATGACTGCAACCTCCGCCCATGAAGATCGGAAACACATTTTCCTTTCGCTCTTATTGAGCCTGCTTGTAAAGATCCCGATCTCGCCTTTTTTCTATCCCTTTCCAGACCGTGATTCCGGCGTTTTTGCCTATATTGGGCGGCGCATCCTCAACGGCGATCTGCCCTACCGTGATGTCTGGGATCATAAACCGCCGCTCATCTTCTACCTGAACGCTCTCGGTCTCAAAATCGCGCCCGATTCTTTATGGGGCATCTGGCTGCTTTCCGTTCTCCTTCTGGCGGTGGCGATTTTTTGCGGATTCAAACTGCTCTCAAAGCTTTTCAACAGCGAGATCGCGCTCGTTTCCACCGCGATCGCCATGGGCGGTATCCCGGTTTTGCTCGGGCTTGGCAACCTGACCACCGAGTACACCCTCCCACTGCAGTTCCTGTCCTTATTCCTGGTCTGGAAATTCTGGGATGAGGATGCGAAAGCCTCCTGGAAATACCTGTTGATTGGCGCATTGGGTGGGCTGGCTTTCCTTACCAAACAATCCGGCATTGGCATTTGGCTCTCCATCGGCCTTGTTTTGCTCGTTCAATCCTTTATTAAAGGCAAAAACCGCCTCTCGATCCTGAGATTGCTCTGGTTCGTGTCTGGCATTGCCATCGTGGTTGGGCTGGTCGCGCTTTATTTTTATCGCAACGGCGCTTTCGCGGCCTTTTGGGACCAGGCTTTTCTTTACAATTTTGTCTATGTAGGCAAAAACGAGCTTGGCTTGATCACCCGCTTTGTAAACCTGTTCACGATGCGGGAAATTGAGCCGATCGCCGTTTTCCACATGGGCATGATCGGCGCGATCCTGGCATTGGCAGGGTTTGTTTTGCGGAAAAGCGATCAGGCAAATAATAAGCAAAAAGATTTCTTTCTGCTCCTTCTGATCGACCTCTTACTCGAAGTCCTGCTGACGCAATTGCCAGACTTCACCTATGCCCATTATTATTTGACCCTTTTGCCTGCCCTCACGATCTTTGCAGGCTTAAGCCTTTCCGTTTTGTTGTCAGGACTGAAAAAAGCACCTCTACCTTTTTCACCCAAGGCTAAAAATCTCTTTTTGGCATTCTTGATCTTTTTTGCCAGCATTCCCTTGCTGACGGAATGGTATTACAGCCTGAAGGAACCGGATCAAAACTTCAACAAAGCGCTGGTCGAATTTATCCTGCAGGAAACCGAGCCGGATCAGACGGTGTTGATCTGGGGTGCGGAAACCGCCATCAACTTTTACACGGATCGAAGCAGCCCCAGCCGGTATGTCTATCAATACCCTCTGGTGCAGGAAAATTACGTAACCGAAGAAATGATCCTCGACTTCCTTAGCGAAATCGAGCGGAACAAACCCGAGCTGATCATCGACAGCGCCCGGGCGGATATGCCCTTTCTGCGTTTTCCCATTGAATCTGAGCGCATTAATGAACAGATCAACAAAATTTACTCCCAATACAAAGAGGCGGCGATCATTAACGGCTGGTGGGTCATTCAATTGGTGGAACCCTAACACCCGGATCAGCTTTGATTATCATTAAAAATTTCTCAGGAACCAGGGTAAACAAAAAAAAACCGGCAATTATCAGTATGAACTTTGTGTAGCTCGGATTCACACCTTTCCCCAATCGAATATTAATTAATTTTTGATAGGAAATCGACCTGTACGGACGGGGACCCGTGCCCGCGCAGCAGGGTATAGACCCCGTCCGCTACTTCTGTACATTAAATGACCAGATAATTGATTCTAAATTTCCAGCTTTAGCGACATTGGCTCTTAGGGCAATTGCATCTAAATCGCCTGAGCAATTGGTGATAAAAGGGCCTTTTCATTAACGCAGATAAAGCTTAGTGGTGGGGTCGCATTATTTTTGGAATAACTTCATTTACTGCCTGTGGATGTTAAAGTCTTAGACTTTCATAAGTTCTTATAAAGGCATCCTCACGGATGGGGACAATATACTGACTGGCACAGATCTCCATCCCATGTTGTGTTTGGCATGCAAACGATTTGAATTAGGACAAGCTTTTTACCGCTAAATCCATTGTACGGATGGGGCTTTTCCCCATCCGCTGCCTGTGCTAAATAAATACCTGGGCTTCTCATTAGCGGTTTTTAGTTTTTTTTTACCATTGTCCTCTTTGGACTATCTTTTATTAGATGCAATTGCCCTGCATCGGTTCCTAACCCAGGACTTATTTTTCCATACTGAGAATTGCTGGACATATAAAATTCATTAATAAAGATGTCCCGCAACGGGGTATAATCAAAAAAGAGGATAATACACGAAACGATGCCTATTTTAAAGCCGCATGCCTTTGAATTTTTCAGCCACAGTCCTGAGCAGACCTTGCGCGTAGGCGTTCGCCTGGGCTCTTTGCTTCAGACTGGCGATGTCGTTTGCCTCGAAGGCGACCTCGGCTCGGGCAAAACCACCCTGGTTCGGGGCATCACCCAGGGCTGGGGTTCGGCTGATCGCGTCAGCAGCCCCACCTACGTCATCGTGAATCAATACCGCCACCCCAATGGCAGCATCCTCTACCACAGCGACGCCTATCGCCTCTCGCCCGTTGAACCGCTTGACGACGCCATGCTCGAGCTGGACACTGTCCTCTCGAACGGCGTTTTGGTCATGGAATGGGCCGAACGCATGAAAGCCAGCCTGCCCGAAGAAAACCTCTGGATCGAACTCGACTGGATCAACCCGGAACAGCGCCACTTCATTTTCACGCCAAATGGCAGGCGCTACGAGCAGCTTCTCAAAAAATTACAGAAAGCCTTGTTTGGAGCCTGATATGTTAGTTGCAATTGATACTTCCACGCAATGGGTCGGCATCGCCCTTTATGATGGCTCCCGGATATTGGCTGAACATGTTTGGCGCAGTAAGAATTATCATACCGTCGAACTCGTGCCCGCCATCGCCGACATACTTGCCAAATGCCAGGTCAGCCCAAAAACCCTGACCGGCATCGGCGTTGCCATGGGCCCCGGCTCTTTCACCGGATTGCGCATCGGTCTCAGCGCCGCCAAGGGGCTTGCCCTTGCGCGCAATCTTCCAATTGCCGGCGTGCCTTCGCTTGAAATTTTGGTCGCCTCTCAACCCGGTCTGCGCCGCCCGATGATCGCCCTGCTGCAGGTTGGGCGCGGTCGCTACGCCTGGGCGCGCTTCCGCTACAAAAACCCACGCTGGGGTCAGATCACCGAAACCCAGGTTGACGATATCAAAACCATCGCCAAAACCATCACCTCCCCGGTTTATGTTGTGGGTGAGATGGGCCCTGAGGAACGCCAGATAATGGGGCGCAAGTGGAAAACCGCCCAACTGGCGCCGGCTTCGTTCTGTCTGCGCCGTCCTTCCGTTCTGGCGGAGCTCGCCTGGGACAAATTACAGCAAGGTCATGCCGACGATAACGCCAGCCTCTCCCCCATCTACGTGCACACCTTGAGCAACGTACCCGATTAAAGAACAAAACTATGTCGGCCAACCTCACCATTCGGCCCATGACCACCGAAGATCTCGCAGCGGTCAGCCAGATCGACGCTGCCTGTTTCGAGGAGCCCTGGCCCAAAAACTCTTTCGCCTTTGAATTGACCACCGACTACAGCATTTGCATGGTCGCGGCCACTCCTGAGGTGGGGGTCGTGGCTGCCGTCGTTGTCTGGCTGATCGTCGATGAAGCCCATATTGCCACCATCGCCGTCCATCCCGAGGCGCAGGGGCAGGGCATCGGGGCTTGTTTGCTCGCGCATGCCTTGCTCGCCGCGCACCAACGCGGAGCCCAGACCTCAATGCTCGAAGTGCGGGTCAGCAACCTCGCGGCAATTTCGCTTTATCATCGCTTTGGCTATCTTCAGGTTGGCATCCGAAAAAATTATTACCAAAACAACAATGAAGATGCCCTCCTTCTTGACCTGGATCAAATTGACCCAAACGAATTGAGGAACTTTTTAGCCTTAAATAACGTCTAATAGGATAATGATGCGGTAAAATCAAAACCGAGAGTTTTTATGACAGCTGAAAATAGATTACAGGAAATTCGCAAAGAAATAGAAGTTTGTCACGCCTGTCCGCTGGCAAAAGGCAGGGAAAGATCCGTCCCCGGAGAAGGCCCCGCGCGGGTTGATATCCTTTTTATCGGCGAGGCGCCTGGCTTTCACGAAAACAGACAAGGCAAGCCCTTTGTTGGCCAGGCCGGCCAGTTTCTGGATGAGCTCCTCAAAGCTGCCGGGCTTGAACGCAGCCAGGTCTTCATCACCAATGTCGTCAAATGCCGCCCGCCCAACAACCGCGACCCCTTGCCCGAAGAGCTTCAGGCTTGCCAGGTTTATCTCGACGAGCAGATCGCCCTTCTGCAGCCCAAAGTGATTGTCACGCTCGGGCGCATCTCAATGGGAAAATTCATCGAAATGGGGCGCATCAGCTCCATTCACGGTAAAACGCACAACGTCAATGGCCAAAAGGTCGTTACGATGTATCATCCGGCTGCCGCTTTGCATCAACCTGCCTTGCGCCAGACCTTGATCGAAGACTTCGCACGCCTGAAAAAATTTATCAGCGCGGATGCGCAAGCTGAAAAACCCGATCCGACGCCAAAACCAGTCACAAAGACTGATCAGAACCTCAGTCCAAAGCCCATTAACGAGCTTGAACCTCAACCCAAACCGCAGGCAACACCCCCAGTGGAACTTGTCAAAGCCGAACCGGCTCAACGTGAAACTCCAAAACCCCCGGAACAGCTTAGCCTTTTCTAAGCCCGAATTGAGGAAATTACAATGGTTAAAGATGAATTGATTCAAGAAATTCAACGAAAACACGCCAATATTGCCGTGATCGGCCTGGGTTATGTGGGGCTGCCCCTGGCGATCACCTTTGCCAATGCTGGTTTTAATGTCACCGGAATTGATCCCAACGAAGAAAAAGTTGAAATGATCAACCGCAGTGAATCTTATATTTCAGATATCACCAACGCCCAATTGCGAAAACATATCGACGCGGGCCGCCTGCGTGCCACCTCGGACTATGCCGTCCTCAATGATATTGACGCAGTCTCAATTTGCGTTCCCACGCCCCTGCGCAAAACGGGCGATCCCGATATGTCCTTTATCGCTATGGCCAGTGAAGATATAGCCCCTTACCTGCATCGCAGCATGGTCATCGTGCTCGAATCCAGCACCTACCCCGGCACCACGCGCGAATTTGTGCTCCCGAAACTGACAGCTCACACCGATCTCCAGGTCGGCGAAGACTTCTTCCTCGCTTTCTCTCCCGAGCGCGTTGACCCAGGCAGAAAAGATTACACCACCTACAACACCCCCAAGGTCCTGGGCGGCATCACCCCTGACTGCACCGAAGTTGCCCGCGCCTGGTACGAGCAGGCTCTGGAAACAGTCGTCACCGTTTCCACCGCCGAAGTGGCAGAAATGGCAAAACTGCTTGAAAACACCTTTCGCATGATCAACATCTCCATGGTCAATGAGCTTGCCCAGATGTGCGACCGCCTGAATGTTGACGTTTGGGAAGTTATCGACGCGGCTGCCACCAAACCCTTTGGCTTCATGAAATTTACCCCTGGCCCTGGCCTGGGCGGGCACTGTATCCCGATCGATCCGCTCTACCTGTCCTGGAAGATGAAAACGCTCAATTACACCGCCCGCTTCATCGAGCTCGCCTCCGAGATCAACACCAGCATGCCCCGCTACGTTGTCTCCCGCATTCAGGACGCGCTCAATCGCTACAAAAAGCCTCTCAACGGCAGCAAAGTCCTCATCCTCGGCGTGGCTTACAAACCCAATATTAATGATATGCGCGAATCGCCCGCGCTGGACATCATCCACCTCCTGCAGGAAAAAGGCGCCATCGTCACTTATCACGATCCCTACGTGCCCGAAATTGATCACGAGAACATCCACATGAGCTCTGAAAAAGACCTGCATGCCAGCCTGGAAGATGCTGACCTGGTGGCGATCATCACCGACCATCAGAAATACGACTACAACATGATCGGCGAGAAATCCAGTCTGATTTTTGATGCCAGAAACGCGATGAAAGACGTGCCAAAAAGCAGCCTGAAAGTGATCAAACTATAATGGCCAGCTACATCGTCACTGGCGCGGCTGGTTTTATCGGCTCGCAGGTCGCGCTGGCACTGCTAAATCAGGGCCATACCGTTTTGGGGGTCGATAACCTCTCGCATGCTTACGACGTGCGCATGAAGCAGCACCGCCTCGAAGCCCTGACCTCCCGGGAAAGTTTCAAACTCTTGCAGGCAGATATCGCCGAAAAAGCCACAATCGATCAGCTATTTGCCCAAAACCTCAAGCCCGCAGCGGTCATCAACCTGGCTGCCATCGCGGGCGTGCGCGCCAGTACCACCGACCCCTGGTCTTACCTAAACACCAACACCCTCGGCACGCTCAACATGCTCGAATACGCGCGCCATCAGAACGTGCCCAAATTCATCCTTGCGTCCACATCCAGCCTCTACGGCGAAGATGGCTCCCCGCCGCACAGCGAACTCGCGCCAACCGATCATCCTCTCGCGCCTTACGCGGCCAGCAAAAAAGGCGCCGAGGCTTTTGCCTATTCCTATCACCATCTCTACAAGATCGACGTCAGCGTGCTGCGCTATTTCACCGTCTATGGCCCTGCCGGGCGCCCTGATATGTCCATGTTCCGTTTTTGCCAGTGGATCAGCGAGG
Source organism: Anaerolineaceae bacterium UBA1415 (assembly GCA_002305635.1). GTDB lineage: Bacteria > Chloroflexota > Anaerolineae > Anaerolineales > Anaerolineaceae > Mesolinea. Next base: position 98,248 of record DBPR01000029.1, read on the forward strand.
GCAGACCCGTCACCATCACCGGCGACGGCTCCCAGTCTCGCGGCTTTACTTATGTCGATGACATTGCCAGCGGAACCCTCCTGGCGCTCAAAAAAGTTGGCTACGAGGTCTTCAATCTGGGCGGGCACGAGGTCATCAGCATCAACGATCTGGTCAGCATGCTCGAAGTAATGCTCGGCAAACCCGCCCTGCGCCAATACGTGCCCGCTCATCCGGCTGATGTCTATTCCAACGTTGCCGATGTCACCAAAGCCCGCCAAATGCTCGGCTGGCAACCCCAGATCGGGCTGGAAGAAGGCGTGCGCAGGCTTGTGGATTGGTACCAATCTAACCGCAGCTGGGCAAAAGATATCATTACCGATTAGGTAAAGATAAATACAATTTGCGTAGGTCGAGATTGAAAAATGCCCTCAGGGGCATTTTTCAATCCGACGTTCACTTTTACCGGTGAACATAAAAAGGATTAATTTAAGTATTGATCTTCGTTTCATCTATATAGACATAGGGAGAAAAAACGGTAATGCATTGTACCTGGATGTCGGATTGAAGGTGTGCGGAAAAAACCGCACACCTTCAATCTCAACCTACGCAAAAAGCTTGAACTGGGTTAAATAAATTATGGGGCTGGGTTTTGCACACAGGGTGGGCAAACCGCCAGATTGGTAATAAGTCGCAATTGAATATCGCCCGTGAAAGAGAGATTTTCAGTTCAACATCCAACATTTCCTCATATCCACCACCCATTTCCCCTTTTTATATATATGACCAATCGGTCACGTTGTTAATTTGTCTCAGGTCCATAAGATTGGACTGATCAAGACTGGGTTCCCATGACTTTGACGAGCCGCATCCTACATGACCAGACGGTCACACAGGAATGTCCTTACACACATAAAAACATTTGTTTGTAAACAGACCTCCTGCTCGTCATGTATGACCGAGCGGTCATATGCGCAAAACCTTCAAAAATACCTTCCATCACAATGCGTTACACTTAAACCACTAAAACCAAGGAGCTATCATGAACAAAATCCTCTTTTACGCCATGACCGGAGAAAAAATGTGTTTCCAACACATCCTCCTCAACGCGCTCGACCTTGCTGCTGCGGGCGCCGAAGTCCAGATCATCTTTGAGGGCGCCTCAGTCAAACTCCCTCCCGTCCTGGCTCAGGAATCCAACAAACACTACCTCAAAGCCCTCGAAACCGGCCTCATCGCCGGGGTCTGCCTGGCTTGTTCCCATGCCATGGGTGTCTACGACGCCAACATCGCCCTTGGCTTGCCCATGCTCAACGACATGACCGGTCACGCCGGCATCCGCGCCTATGTTGAGCAAGGCTGGCAGGTCGTCAGTATCTAAACCAACCGCCACCACCCTCTTCGCGCGTAAGTTGGATAGGACGGCCGTGGTATAAACCCTTCTCACCCGCCCGTGGTACTTTCCCAGTATGGAAGGTCGGGTTGCGCTGCCTGCCCTTGGCTTATTTGCCAAGGGTCAACCCGACAAAATCTTAAGCCTTCTCACCTGCCCGGTAGGGTCGGTTTTTAAGCCTTCGCCCATGGGGAGAAGGTGCCCGCAGGGTGGATGAGGGGTAATCGAGAACCTGCCCGAAGGCCGGGTACTACCTAAAGCCTTCCCACCTGCCCGTGGTGCTTTCCCAGGGGGCGGGAGAAGGCCTGCCCTCTTTTAGAGAGGGTGCTCGGCAGGTCGGTCTTTAAGCCTTCGCCCATGGGGAGAAGGTGCCCGCAGGGCGGATGAGGGGTAATCGAGAACCTGCCCGAAGGCCGGGTACTACTAAAAGCCTTCCCACCTGCCCGTGGTGCTTTCCCAGGGGACTGGGAGAAGGCCTGCCCTCTTTGTAGAGAGGGTGCCCGAAGGCCGGACTGTTTACCCGATGTTACTAGGGTGAGGGGTGTTTCTTGCGCCCTGGATTTCCAGGATGAAGGGAAACGAAACCATGTAAGATCAACCTTACACTCGCTTGTCAACCATGGCATTCTGCCCCTGACCCCACCCAATTTTTCATAAAAACATCCCCCATCCAAGAGTATAATTACCCACAACGCAATCCCCGTCAGGAGGACCATGACCGCGCCGGAAATCATTCACAACCTCGTCACCAGCTTTCGCGACCTGCGCGAACAATACACCTCTGTCCACTACAAAGAAACCCAACTGCGCAACGAATTTCTCAACCCCTTCTTCATCGCCCTCGGTTGGGATGTCTACAACGAGCGCAACGTCGCCCTCCAATACCGCGACGTCATCCACGAAGACTCCCTCGAGATCGAAGGCAAAACCCGCGCGCCTGACTACGCCTTTTGCGTCGGCAGCTCCCGAAAATTCTTCGTCGAGGCAAAAAAGCCTTCTGCCCGCGTCAAAACCAACGGCGAAGCCGCCTATCAACTCCGCCGCTACGCCTGGAACACCAAACTTCCCCTCTCCATCCTGACCGATTTCGAGCATTTCGCCGTCTACGACTGCCGCACTCGTCCCGACCCCAAAGACAGTGCCGCCGTCGGGCGCGTCAAGCTCTATAATTTTGAAGAATACCTCAGCCATTGGGACGAGATCGCCAGCATCTTCTCCCGGGAAGCGGTCTGGAAAGGGAAATTAGACGATTTCGCCGACGGCACCAAAGGCAAACGCTCCACCACCGAGGTGGACGCTGAATTCCTCAAGGATATCGAAGCCTGGCGCGATCTGCTGGCGCGCAATATCGCCCTGCGCAACTTCCGTTCCAGCGAAGAGCTCGCCAACCTACCCCGTGCCGAACGCCAGCTCAACTATGCCGTACAGGCGACCATCGACCGCATCCTCTTTTTGCGCATCTGCGAAGACCGCGAAATTGAGCCGCCCGATCAGCTCCTTCAAAATGCGCAGCAGCCTGATGTCTACGCCAACCTGCTCACCCTCTTTAAGCACGCCGATCAGAAATATAATTCCGGGCTCTTCCATTTTTCGGAAGAAAAAAGCCAGACCAGCGCGCCCGATACCTTTACCCCCACCTTGCAGATTGACGATAAGGTACTGCGTCAGATCATCGAAAGCCTTTATGGCCCCAGCTCCTATATCTTCAAAGAGATCCCGGTCGAGATCCTTGGGCAAATATACGAGCAATTCCTGGGCAAGGTCATCCGCCTGACGCCCAAAGGCATCGCCAAGGTCGAAGAAAAGCCCGAAGTCCGCAAAGCCGGCGGCGTCTACTACACCCCCAGCTACATCGTCGATTACATCGTCCACAACACCCTCAGCCCTCTCCTTAATCCAAACCAGCCTTCCCAAGATGGTAAAAAAGTGGGCTTCGAAAACCAACCACCATCTAGGACGAGAGCTGTGGAAGCGCCAAACTCTACCCCTTCCAGGGAAAGGGAATTAAAGGGGTTGGGTCTTGAAAAACATCCTTCGAAAACTACGCTGAAGAGTGGGTCTTTCGATCTGTCATCGCGAGACCCGCAGGGTCGTGGCGATCTGCCTTTCCAATCTTCTTCAGATCAACAAAAAGTACAGGAACCAATGGGCTCAAACGACCAAACCTTGACCAGGTCGAAGCCTGCGGAATCGTCCAGCCAAACCCCCTCCAGGGAGGGGGGCAGGGGGGTGGGTCTTGAAAACAAACCGACCACACAAACCATCTCCAGCGAAGCGACGGAAGCCGTAGGTCGGGTTGCGCTTGTCAACCCGACATCCACATCCCTAACCCCCGACCAGGCCCTCAAACTCCGTGTCGTCGATCCCGCCTGCGGCTCCGGCTCCTTCCTCCTGGGTGCCTACCAATACCTCCTCGACTGGCACCTCAACTACTACCTCACCCACGACCCCGAAAGCCACATCCGCGGCAAAAACCCACCCATCGTCGCCACCGAAGGCGGTGAATATCGCCTCACCACCGAAGAAAAGAAGCGCATCCTCACCGCCAGCATCTACGGCGTCGATATCGACGCCCAGGCGGTCGAGGTCACCAAGCTCTCCCTCCTGCTCAAACTGCTCGAGGGCGAAACCGGTCAGCTCACCCTTGGTTTCGACCGCGTCCTGCCCGACCTCGGCAACAACATCCGCTGCGGCAACTCCCTCATCGGCTGGGACTATTTTGCCAGCCAGCTTTTGCCCGACGAAGAAGAGATCATCCGCGTCAACCCCTTCGACTGGCAGCGCTCCTTCCCCGAAGTCTTCGCCCAGGGCGGCTTCGACGCCGTCATCGGCAACCCGCCCTACGTCCGCCAGGAAGATCTCGGCGCCGACAAACGCTATTACCAGAGCCTCTACGAGGTCTACACAGGCACTGCCGACCTCTACAGCTATTTCATCGAGCGCGGCATCAAACTGCTGGCACCCAACGGCAATTTTAGCTACATCGTCGCCAACAAGTGGATGCGCGCCAATTACGGTCGTCCCCTGCGTGAATGGCTCAAAAAGCAGTGTATCGATGAGATCACTGACTTTGGCGACCTGCGTGTTTTCACCAGCGCCACCACCTACCCATGCATCCTGCGCGTCAGCAACCGCGAACCGCACAACCGACCCTGGGTGACCACCGTCAAAACGCTTGACTTCCCCTCACTGCAGGAATACGTTGATCAAAACGGCTCAGTTGCCGACCAAACCCGCTTTGAGGATGGCGGTTGGTCGCTGGCAGGCATCGAGACCCAAAGACTGATGGAAAAGATCCGCCAAAACTCCATCCCACTGGGTGAATATGTTAAGGGCAAAATTTATCGGGGAGCAGTTACTGGTCTAAATGAAGTCTTCATCATTGACCAGTCCACCCGAGATCATCTCATTGCTGAAGATCCTAAAAGCGCTGAACTGATCAAGTCGTGTTTGTTGGGGAAAGACATTAAACGCTACGGCATTGATTACCAAAATCTTTACATGATATTCACCAGACGCGGCACCAATATTAAAGATTATCCTGCGATTCACGACTACTTACTCAAATTTAAGGATAAATTAATGCCACGACCAAAAAAATGGGCTGGCAAAGATTGGAAAGGGCGGAAACCTGGTCCCTACCAATGGTTTGAAATTCAAGATTCAATTGCCTATTACGAAGAATTTGAAAAGCCAAAAATTATTTGGGGTAATCTGGCACAGAAACCTAAATTTACCATGGATACAGATGGATACTATATCAATGCTCCAGGGGTTATTATTCCAGTCGAAGATTACTATCTTCTGGGAATAATGAATTCTTCATTGTTTTACACATTTATTAGTGAAGTGGCAGCTGGTAGACGAGGAGGATTCTTCGAGTACAAACCCATCTATGTTTCCCAAATGCCGATTCATATCATAGATTGGGATAATATTGCTGAAGTTGAGATGGTAAACCAACTTCGTCAACTGGTAATTAGAAGGCTTGAATTAGGAAAACGCAATGCTCAAACCCCAGGGCAAGTAATGATGTTAGAAAACGAAATTGAAATTATCGAGACACATATAGACTCTGTCGTTATGACACTTTACAATCTCAAATAAGACATACTTAGGAGTACGATGGTTCAAATTGGAAAAATCGATTTCCCAGAAACGTTATTAAAAAGCCTCGAGAATAATGAACTCGTCGTTTTTGCTGGTGCAGGTGTTTCAATGGGACCTCCTTCAAATCTACCGAATTTTAATGGATTGGCTCAGGATATAGGTAAGAGTGTAGGTCATGAATTTAATGAAAAGAAAGAAGCTGCAGACTTGTTTTTGGGAAGGCTTGAAGATCAGGGAATAGATGTAAAAGAATTTGCAAAGAAAGAATTAAATAAAGCGATGAGCTTTAACCCATTACATTCAGCCATTATTTCCCTTTATGATAAGTCACAAAATCTAAGGATTGTCACGACAAATTTTGATGATCTTTTCGAACAAGCATTTCTTTCAAAACCTGAAAAAAAAGTAAACACATATTGTTCTCCAGTATTGCCTTTAGGGCATGATTTTGAAGGTCTTGTGCATCTCCATGGTAGTGTAACAAATACTAAGAGCATGATTCTAACCGATCGAGATTTCGGTAAGGCTTATCTAACAGATGGTTGGGCATTGCGATTCTTGATACCCTTATTTCAAAAATTTTCAGTTTTATTCATTGGCTATAGCTATAACGATGTTGTTATGAAGTATCTGGCACGAGCGTTACCTCCTGAATTGACAGAAAAAAGATATATCTTAAGTACTGAAAAAAGAGACGACCATTGGCGGCGATTAAGGCTGACCCCAATTTACTATTCAGGAAGAAACAAACATTCTGCACTAATCTCTTCATTATCAGAGATGGCGGATAGGCAGAATAGAACTTTACTAGATTGGAAATCTAGAATTACTGATTTATGCTCAAAGGGTTTGCCGAAAGAAAAAGCAAAACTTGATGAACTTGAACAGATATTTCTAGATACTAATAGGACAAAGTTGTTTATTCAGATAGCCAGAGGATTTAGTTGGGTTCCTTGGTTAATTGAAAAAAAATTTCTTGATCCATTCACTAAACCGAATCTTGATGGATGGGCTAGATGGTTTGCTTCAATATTCATTGAGAACCAGGAAAAAATAATCTCTTTATTTATTAATAGACAGCATATGGATAGACTGTTTTGGTCATCATTAATTTATGAGGTTAATGACCTTGATTTAGAAAAATGTCGACAGATTGATTTTTCAAGGATGATTTCTTTTTTGCTCAGAACAAAGCCGATTCCCTCGAATTTGTCCCTTTATTACATAATCGCACAAAAATGCTATGAATTTGGTGATTTTGAATCATTGTTAGATGTTTTTGAAACATATGTCAGTGAATACGAAGTCTTAATCACAAAATCACTTTGGAGGGAAAGTGATACATTTGAAGTGGTAGCTGATGAACACGGAAATGAAGTGGTATATATGTTTTATCAATTTATTGAGCCTAATTTATCTTTTGCACCAGAGAGATTGTTGAATCTAGCAATGCGAACCTTGAGAAAAATGAACAGGCTCGAAATGATATGGTCTGATTCAATTTCACAACTCAACTCTTCAAGTATGAGATTTCACAGTCTCCTCAAAGATGTTGATAGAAATGAATATGGCACAGATTTCATACAAGTTGCTATCATTTCTGCGAGAAAAGCTCTTCTAGAAATAATGTCAAGAGATTCCGTTTTATGGCGGTTTTATACTGGTCAAGCTATACGAGACAAATGTAATCTAATTGCAAGGATTGGTTTAGATGCTTTAATTAACTCAGACTTAGTCGATAGTTCTTATATTATTTCCGAGTTTCTTAAGATTCAACATCCTTTAGCTTGGGATATGCGACCAGAAGTATACGAATTACTTTTCACAAATTTTAAAAGTAGTAATGATGAATTAAAAGTTTTGGTTTTAGAAAAAATAAATAAATCGATTAATGAAATGGAATGGAATTCTGATTTTAAAACAAAGCAATTAGTTAGCTGGTGTAATTTCTTCTATGAATTAGATCCCAACAACAAAATTCTAAGGATGAAAAAAGATTTGCTACAAGCAAAGTATCCTGAGGTTAAACCAAAAATAATTGGAAAAAGAATAATTGAAGTAAGTGGAATTAAAGACCCAGACCCTTCATTTTGGTCACCAGATGAATTGATAAATATGACGACAGATGCAGAATTCGAAAAGATTCTAAATAAAATAAAAACATTCCAGTTGTCGACAGACATTGGCTCCTCCTATATTGCCATACAACGAGCAGTTGAGAAGGATCAGGGTTGGGCGTTTTTATTTGCTGATTATCTCGTCAAAATAGAATGTTTTAGTAATACTGTTTGGAGCCGTATATTTTTGGGGCTTCAAAAAGTTCACTTGAACGAACAAGAGAAAGAATTCATAATAAATCTCAGTAAAATCAAGGAGATCATTCATTCTTTTCAATATTATTATTTAGAATTGCTAGAAAATCAACTAAATACTTCAGAAGACCTGTTCAACAATACTGATATTAATGAAGTAATTACTCTCGTTGAAAAAATGTTATCTTCAAAAAATCTTGAAGTCATGGTTAGTGAAAAGTCCAGTATTCTAATGAAATCTTGTAACAGTAATATTGGAATGATTTCATTAATTCTCATCAAATGTGTTGATATTCTGAATAAAAGAAATATCTGCAGAGGGTGCCTTGATAAAGGTTTGGAGATAATATCCGAATTAGCTAATTCATCAGAATTTGGGGATTTTGCGAGACCAATGATCTTCACCCAATTTACCTTTTTTATGACTTCTTTTCAAAATTTTGCCATCCGAGAACTTGTCCCATTCCTGACAAACAGAAAAAATGATTATTATATTCAAGCTTGGAATGGTTTCCTAAATGGGGATAATAATCCAGCAAGCTACATCGAACATTTTAAACCCATAATGATTAAAGCTGCTCAAAGAGTTGAGCACTTGGAAGAAAGCGACCGACAATTATTCTTACAACTGTGTGCTCATGTTGCAGTAAATGAGAGAAATCCAATAACCTCAATTGTTTTTCCTGTTTTTAAAGTGGTACCGTCAAAATACTTGCACTATTTTTCTAGAACCATTGGGCAAGTAATAAATACCGCAGATTCTGATTTAATCGATTCTTTATGGAATAATTTTCTTTCTGACTTTCTCGAAAAGAGAATCAATAATGCCCCTGTGGAAACTACAGACAAAGAAACCAAAGAGATCTCAAAGTGGCTTATTAAATTAGGGAAATACTATCCTGAAGCGGTAGATTGTTTCATAAAATTCAAACCTGCAGATTTGAGTAAATCCAACCTAATTTATAGATTAGAAAATTCTGAAATAACTGATTTATACCCATTGGCGACAAAAAAACTATTGTCATACTTAAATAAGTGTAAAATTGATTCTTGGAATAAGCAATACATACAAAAAGTTGTGGAACGTCTGAAAGTCCATCTGGATAAAACCGATATAGAAATGTTAGAAATTGAAATGACATAACTCATCGAGTAGGTAAGGTTCCGCTCCCGTTCTTCGTTCTTATGCTGAGTGCTATGTAAAAAAACAAAACCTAGATGTTATACCACAAGCAGGTTGTGCGATCAGGGGTACGCAATTTTGACCGCACAACCGCACAACCGCACAACCTCACCCTTGCACAATCCAAGGGCAGGCAACCTCAGCTTTTACCCTCATACCTATACAAAATACAGGGTAAAAGGGTAAAACCTCATCGCCTCCGTGCTATAATTTGCCTTTGCAAAGGAAGCGACTATGAATCATAAAGTAATTTTTCCCTTCACCGCCATTGTTGGGCAGGAGCGCATGATGCGCGCCCTCATCCTCAACGCGGTTGACCCGCGCATCGGCGGCGTCCTCATCCGCGGCGAACGCGGCACTGCCAAATCCACCGCCGCCCGCGCCCTGGCAGCCCTCCTGCCCGCCATCGAGGTCGTCACAGACTGCCGTTTCAACTGCGACCCCGCCAAACCGACCACCTGGTGTACCGAATGTCAGGAGCGTTTTGTCGGCGGCGAAGACCCTTTGCCCCACGAAAGCAAAACCACCCCCTTCGTCAACCTGCCCGTTTCCGCCACCGAAGACCGTGTCGTCGGCACCCTCGATATCGAACGCGCCATCCAGAAAGGCGAGCGCCATTTTGAGCCCGGCGTGCTGGCAAGCGCCAACCGCGGCTTGCTCTACATCGACGAGGTCAACCTGCTCGACGATCACGTCGTCGATATCCTGCTCGACTCCGCCGCTATGGGCACCAACGTCGTCGAACGCGAAGGCATCTCCTTCAGCCACCCCGCCCGCTTCATCCTCGTTGGCACGATGAACCCCGAAGAGGGCGACCTGCGCCCGCAGCTGCTCGACCGATTCGCCTTTTCCGTTGAAATTCACGGCATCCTGGATAAAGCCCAGCGCGTCGAGATCATGCGCCGCAACATCGCCTTTGAAAGCGACCCCGAAGCCTTCCGCCAGGCATTTTTGCCCCAGGAGCTTGAGCTTTCCGACAGAATCGCCGCCGCCCAAAAACTGGTCGAAGACGTTTCCTACACCCAGCGCGACCTGCTGATCATCGCCGAGCTGACCTCCTCGATGGATGTCGATGGGCACCGCTCCGACCTGGTCATCCTCAAAGCCGCCCGCGCCCAGGCAGCCTTTGAGGGGCGCGACCGCATCACCCCGCACGATATCGCCATGGCTGCCGAACTGGCGCTGCCCCACCGCGTCAAGGCTGGTCCCTTCCGCAAGAGCGAGAATGGCATCGAGCACCTCAACGCCAAACTGGCAGACCTGAAGATGCAGACCACGCTCTCTCCTTCTGAGGACGACCGCGACCAGGAAGTTGAGCAAAACCAGGACGACGATAAAAAAAAAGTGACCCCGTCCCTGACTTAGACAACAAAGACAACGACTTTGATCCTGAGATCCCGATCGTGGGCGAGTCGCAGCAGGACGTATTCGTCCAGCTCAACCCGAACTGGTGGGACGGCGGCAAGGTGGTCAAGCCAGGCGAGACCTTTGAGCCGCGCCAGCTCGACACCCCGCTCGACGAAATGGTCCGCAAACAGGGCGGCAGACGTTCCCAGACGATGTCCAGGACCAAACGCGGGCGCTACATCATGGCGCGCCCAGCCCCGCGCGACCGCAGCGACGTGGCTTTTGACGCCACACTGCGCGCCGCCGCGCCCTATCAGCGCCGCCGCAAAGCCCTGCGCGAGGAGCGCAAGGTCGCTTTTGCCATCCGTCCCGACGATTTTCAGAAAAAAGTGCGCGTGCGCAAGACCGCCAACCTGATCCTCTTTTTGGTTGATGGCTCCTGGTCGATGGCGGTCGCCGAGCGCATGCAGGCGACCAAGGCGGCGATCCTGTCGCTGCTGACCGACGCCTACCAGCGTCGCGATCGGGTCGGCCTGGTCGTCTTCCAGAAAGACCGCGCCACCCTGGTCCTGGCGCCGACCAATTCGGTCCTGCTGGCGCAGCGCGCGCTGGCGAGCATCCCGGTCGGCGGCAAGACGCCTCTCTCGGCTGGGCTGGAAATGGCATGGGAGGTCATCGCGCGTGAGAAGATCCTGCACCCGGATGTGCAGCCCCTGCTGATCGTCTTGACCGACGGCGCCGGCAACGTACCCCTCGTGCCCGGCAGACCTGTGGCGGAGGAGATCAAAGAGCTGGCGGGCATGTTCGCCAACGAGAAGATCCACAGCGTTGTGATCAACATGGAGCAGAAGGTCTTCGACAGTGGTCTGGCGCAGGGTCTGGCGGAAGATATGGGCGCGGTTTGTTATACCGTTGATGATCTGAGGGGCGACACGCTTTACAAGACTGTCCAGAAAGAGATCCTCGCCCCCTCCGTCCCAACCTACCGCGAATTGGGCTACAGCTCGGCCGGGTTGTAGTTTGATCTCAGACCTTCTCCCACCAAGGGTGATAAAATCAAGCCAAACTACCTTGTGGGAAAAGACTGATGACAAGATCTGACAGCAAAAACAGTCCCTGGTTTGCCATTCTGGCGCTTCTTTTCAGCCTGATCGTAAAACTTCCGATCGCGCCAAATTTTTATCCATATCCTGGGCGGGATTCAGGGGTTTTTGCCTATATTGGCTGGCGCATCCTCGAGGGCGAGCTGCCCTATGTCAATGTATGGGATCACAAGCCGCCCCTCGTTTTCTATATCAACGCGCTTGGTCTGAAAATGACCAACCTCTCCTTCTGGGGTGTCTGGATCATAGGAGTGATCTCGCTGGCCATCGCGGCATATTTCAGCCTGAAGCTGCTCTCAAGACTTTACAAACCAAGCATTGCTGTCGCTGTTACCGTGGTTTGGTTGGCGTGTCTGCCGATCCTCTACGGGATCGGCAATTTGACCACCGAATACACCCTCCCACTTCAGTTTGCCAGCCTGTACGCTGCCTATCTGTGGCTGAGTGATGTTAAGAGACCCTTTTGGAAGTTCTTCCTGATCGGGGTTCTGGGCGGGATGGGGTTCATGACCAAACAATCGAGCATTGGCGTTTGGGTCGCGATCGGCATGGCACTGGTGGCGCTGTTCTTCCATAAACCCGCGCGCAAAGACACTACGAAAAAAATCCTTGGCATGGTCGCCGGGGTTTTCTTTTTCTGCGCATTGGTGGTTCTTTATTTTTACCTTGAAGATGGACTTAAGGCGTTTTTGAATCAGGCTTTCGCTTATAACTTTAAATATATCAGCCGTAGTAACGTGAGTGTTGTGCGACGGCTTATGAATCTGATCGACATGCGGGAAATGAAAACCATAACCGTATTTCATCTTGGCGTAGTAGGAGGGTTTGCAGCATTGGCGCGCGTGTTCGGCAATAAAAAGGGAAAGGCTTTTGCGCCTGAGACCTTGTTCTATGGCCTGGTTGTGTTCGATCTTGTCCTGGAAGTGCTGTTAACGCACCTGCCCGATAACACCTATAAACACTATTACATGACCATGCTGCCATCTTTATCGATATTAACTGGCTTCCTGGCGTCAAGTTTGATCGATTCTCTGAACCATGATCTTGCAGGCAACAGAAAATGGTTGGAAAAGGCGTTTCTGTGCATGATGGCAGCTTTTGCCTGTATTCCATTGTTATGGAAATGGTATGACAGTTTGCATGGTGTTACTCCAACCGTTAATGAAGGTGTGATCGAATTTGTTCAGTCCGAAACTGAACCGGAGGATACGGTCTTGATCTGGGGTGCAGAAACGATGATAAATTATTACACCCAACGTGAGGCGCCAACCCGATACGTTTATCAGTATCCATTAATTCATGGCGATTACGTAAACAAAGAGATGATCCTTGAGTTTCTAAATGACATTCAGGGAAAAGAACCCAAGTTTATTATCGACTCCAACAGACATGATATGCCCTTTATGACCTTCCCGTTCAGCAATGAAGATATTGAGGAAGGGATCAACTGGATCACTGAAGAATATGAGCTGGTTGAGGATATCGAGGGTTGGATCGTTTATCAGAAGAAGTAGCCCGTTCCAACACCATCTCGAAGCTTGGTCTTAATTGAAAAACAGCCCGTATTAGCGAGCTGTTTTGACAGTAACAAACGTTTACAGAATTTTATTTCCCTTTCCGAGCATCTTGCCAACACGATCGAAGGCGTCGAGCGCCTGTTCGAGGTGATCCTGGCTGTGAGCGGCCGAGATCATGACGCGAATGCGGGCCTTGCCCCTGGGAACGGTCGGGAAGCCGAGCGCTCCGGCGAAGATGCCTTCATCCATGAGCTTGCGGCTGAATTCGCGCGCCAGTTGGACATCGCCAAGCATGACCGGAGTGATGGGGGTTTGGGTCGCGCCGGTATCAAAACCAAGCTTGCGCATTTCTTCCTGGAAGAAACGGGCGTTTGCCCATAATCGGTCAACCAGTTCGGTGGATTCTTCGAGCAGATCGACCGAGGCCAGGCAAGCAGCCACATCCGGGACGGTGACGGCTGAGCTGAAGAGGAAGGGTCGCCCGCGTTGGCGCAGCCATTCGATGATCTTTGCGTTGCCGGCAACCACGCCGCCGACCACGCCAAAAGCCTTGCTGAAAGTGCCAACTTCGACGTCAACCTGACCGTGAAGCTTGAAGTGGTCAACGATACCGCGACCGCCCTCGCCCAAAACGCCTTCGCCGTGAGCGTCATCGACCATGGTCATGACGTTGTATTTTTTAGAAACCTCGACCAATTTGTCGAGCGGGGCATAATCGCCATCCATCGAGAAAACGCCGTCCGTGATCATGAGGCCGCGGCGATAAGTTCCCTGAGCTTCTTTGACCACGCGCTCGAAATCAGCCACATCGGCATGGGCGAATCGATGAATTTTCGCGCCGGAGAGGCGTGAGCCATCGATAATGGAAGCGTGGTTGAGTTCGTCCGAGAAAATCGCATCTTCCTTGCCAACCAAAGCCGGGATCGTCGCGCCGTTGGCGGTGAAACCGGATTGGAAGGTGATGGCGGCTTCCACCCGTTTGAAAGCGGCCATGCGCTTTTCGAGCTCGACATGCAGGCTAAGCGTCCCGGCGATGGAGCGCACCGCGGCGGGGCCCACGCCGTATTTTTGCATTGCTTCGGTGGCGGCTTTGACAATATGGGGGTGGTTGGCAAGCCCCAGATAATTGTTGGAGCAGAAGTTGAGCACTTGTTTGCCGTTGATGATCACCGATGGCCCCTGAGGAGAGTCCATCATGGGAATGGTGTTGTAAAAACCAGTGTCTTTGAGGTTTTGGAGTTCTTCGTCAATCCAGGCTAATTTGTGTGTCATAGTTCTCCTTTTTCTTAATTGGTCCTGACTATCTGATTATACTCGTCTGAGCCACAAAATATTGAAACAGATGATATATTTAAACATTCCTGGCCCAAACCAGAGTTGGATTGACAGATTTGGAGAGACCATGCTTGTAATCAGAGCGAAAAACTACGAAGAATTAAGTCGGAAGGCGGCAAAATATATCGCCAATCAGGTGGAGCTAAAGCCAAACAGTGTTTTGGGACTCGCGACCGGTTCCACCCCTGTAGGGACTTATAAGGAATTAATTCGTTATTGCCAGGAAGAAGGCCTGAGTTTCAGGAAAATTCGTACGGTCAATCTGGATGAATACTACGGCTTGCGCCCGGATCACGAGCAGAGCTACCGGCATTTTATGGACCACAATTTGTTTGACCATATCGACATTCTCAAGGAGAACACGCATGTACCGGACGGCCTGACCCAGGATCCATGCGCGTTTGGGGAAGCCTATGACGAAATGATCTCCGTTTTAGGTGGCATCGATCTGCAGTTGTTGGGGATCGGCAGCAATGGCCATATTGCCTTTAATGAACCGAACCAGCACTTTGTCGCCCCGACGCATCTGGTAAAACTCAGCGAGAACACGCTTGAAGACAACGCGCGCTTTTTTGACTCGATCGATGAGGTGCCTCCTCAGGCTATTACGATGGGGATGCGTTCGATCATGCGGGCAAGGCGAATATTGATCCTGGCGAGCGGTGTCAACAAAGCCGAAGCGGTCAAGGGGATGCTGGAAGGCGAAATTGACCCGATGCTGCCAGCTTCGATCCTGCAATTGCACCCCGATGTCGTCCTGATCGCCGACAATGAGGCGCTTTCTCTCTGTGCTCTGGAATAGATCTTCTTACAAGATCTAAAGGTCGCGGGCGCTGCAAAAAGCCAGCGCTTTCGGGCCGGTATGAATACCGATGACCGGTCCGGTGCTGCTCACTATCAATTCCACCGGTTTGGCAATTTTAAGGATCTTTTCTTTTAACTCCATGGCATGTTCATGCGCGTTGGCATGCATGATCGCCAGGCGGTGATTCTGAAGATCGGGTACAAGCTTCAGGAAGGTTGAAACCAAACCTTCTTTGAGTGAATTATAAGTCCGGCGCAAGCTAATCGGCTCGATCTTGCCTTGTTGGGTGGTGATGGCAACCAGCGGTTTGACCGGAAAAGCATTATTCAGGAGTCGGAAGAGGTGAGCAAGACGCCCTCCACGGGTTGCCCAGACAAAACTATCCAAACCGGCTAAAAAGACCGCTGACTTGCGAACCTCGTCAATTTTTCGCAGGACTTCATCAATGGACTTTCCCAGCGCGGCCAGGCGGGCGCCTGCCAAAAGCTGCCAACCGGCTGTCATGCTTATGCTGCAGGAGTTGACAACATGAATGGGGATGTCGAAATCTCGGGCGGCCTGTTGGGCGGTCGAGTTGATGGCGCTAAAGGCGGCGCTGACGGTCATGCAGACGATCTGGGTGGCGCCATCTCGTATGGCCTGATCGAACGCCATGCCGAATTCGGCAATACTTGGTGTGGAAGAAGTTGGAATGACCGGGTCGGATTGTATTCGCCGGAAAAATTCTTCGGGCTGTATGTCGACGCGGTCGGCGTATTGTTGGTCTCCCCAGATAACGTGAGTGGGAACGGAGCGAATATCAAACTCCTGCATCAGTTCAGCAGGGATATCCGCGCTGCTATCGGTAATAAATTTGATCATGAGTGTCATCCTTCCAAATGTAAAAACACCTTGCAACCAAGAAGTTTCGATTCTATAGATGGCTGTCAAAAAAATGTGACCTTTGTCATACTGTCAAATTGGCTTTTGGATATTTGCCCAAAAGAAGCTTTTGCATGGTACCCAGATGATATAATTTTCTCAGAGTCTGCTCCATGAACGAGACAAAGCGAATCCAAACCCTTTTCAAACTGTACTTTTTCCTGATCTTTGGCGCGCTTGGGACGCTTGTCAACTATGCCCCTCTCTATTTCAAACAGATCAACTTCTCCGGGACGCAGATCAGCACCATCCTTGTTTTGGGCTCGGTCATGCTGATCCTGATCGCCCCAAAATACGGTCTGATTTTCGACACTGCCAAAAACAAACGCAATGTTCTGCTGGTTTCGATCCTTGTGATGGCTGCCTCGCTGGGGACGATCGGATATTTCAAAGCGTTCATACCCATTCTGATCCTGTGGGTCATCTACCGGATTGTCAACGGGCCGCTCTATTCCATTTCAGAAAACCTTTCCTATGGGGTAATAACGACCCAAAACAACAGTTTTGGCGGAATTCGACTCTGGGGCTCAATAGGATTCGCAGTCGCGGCGTGGATCGGCGGGTGGACCTACCAACTTTATGGCTTGCAGGCCAACAATCTGCTCTTTTTTACTCTGATGGGTCTAAGCGCCCTGGTCTTGCTGCGGATGCCCGCGAGCGTCTTTGAGATCGAAAAAGATGCAGGGACGCGCGATCTTTCCCTGCGCGAAGTGTTCAAACTGATCGTGGACAACCGCTTTTTGCTGCTGATGGCGCTCGCGCTGGCCCTTTCTGATCCGGTGCAGGATGGCGTGCGTTCTTTTGAAAATATTTATCTCGAAAACCTTGGCGTTCAGGCGGGAATGATCGGGTTGGCGAACATGCTCAGCGCCCTGACAGAAGTGCCTTTCATGAGCTATGCCGATCGGGTCATCCATAAATTCGGCATTCGGCGGATCATCCTCTTCGTCTTTGTTTTTGATATTCTCAGGCGTCTATCAGTTTGGTTCTTCCCGTCTGCAGGGATGGTCTTTACTACCAGCGTAATGAATTCGATCAGTTTTACTTTTCGCCTGGTTTGTTCGATCACTCTGGTCAATCTTTGTCTGCCCAAACAGGTCACCAGCGCGGCAAATGCATTTGTTGGCGTGACGCTATTCAGCCTGGGCTATGTCATCAGCAACGCGCTTGGCGGGCTGATCTATGATAGCTGGGGCAACCGACCCATCTATCTGATGGGCGCGGCTTTTAGCTTGCTCTCCCTGATGCTCGCCTTGAGCGCGGGTGAGCTGCAATTGGCGGAAAAAAAACAGGCAAATTGAAAATGGCTGTCGCTCATGGCATTTGTGTTGTGTCAAATAATGGTAAAAAACGCACGATGTAGGTATAATTAACTGAATTAATTGGCCATTAACGGAGGATTCAATGAAAGCAACCGTTCAGCAACAACAACTCGCCCATGGTGTTAGCACCGTTTCCCGCGCAGTAACTTCCCGCAGCTCTTTGGCTGTGCTCTCTAACATCCTGATCAAGACCGATAACGGGCGTTTGCGCCTTTCGGCAACCAATCTTGAGTTGGGGATCAGCGCCTGGATCGGCGCAAAAGTTGAAGAAGAAGGCGCGATCACGGTGCCTTCCAGAACTTTTGTGGACCTTGTCAGCAATTTGCCCAACGAAGAAGTGACCCTGATCGTGGACGAACGCACGCAAAGCCTGAACGTGAAATGCGGCACCTTGAATACCGATATTAAAGGCATCAGCGCCGAAGAGTTCCCGCCCATGCCGTCTCCTGATCTTGAGGACGCGATTACCCTGAATGTTGAAAACTTCAAAGAGCAAATCCAACAGGTTGCTTTCGCGGCCTCAACTGACGACGCCCGACCGAACCTGACAGGCGTTCAAATGATGTTTGAGGGTAATAAGCTGGAAATGGCTGCCACGGATGGGTATCGGATCTCCATTGCCAAAACTGAAATGGCTCAGAAGGTGCCTCAGGACTTTAAGGCTTTGGTGCCAGCCCGCGCGCTATCGGAATTGAGCAGGATTGCCGTTGATAATAACGATGCCCTGATGATGGCTTTCCCCTCCGGCCGCGGTCAGGTGATCTTCCATACCAGGGACGCCGAATTGGTGTCCCAGCTGATCGAAGGCACCTTCCCCAATTATGCTGCTATCATTCCTCCTTCCTTTAAAACGCGTACGGTGCTTTCAACCGCTCAGCTGCTGAAGGCCTGCAAACAAACTGAAATTATTGCCCGTGAAGGCAGTTATATCGCCAGGTTTGACATTCAGCCAGAAGCCGAGGGCGACCGAGGCTCCATGCTGGAGATCTCAGCCCATTCGGAGCAGACCGGTTCTTCCGAGGTTGTGGTGGACGCTTCCATAGATGGTGTGCCTTTGTTGATCTCTTTCAACATCAAACTTTTCCGTGAGGCTCTGGAAGTGATCAAGAGCCCGAATGTGATTTTTGAGACCAACGCGGCTCATACCCTGGGCATGCTGCACGGCGTTGGAGATGAGAAGTTTGTCCACATCATCATGCCGATCAATACAGCAAGATAGGCTAAATTAAGTTAATGAAAACACACCCCGCAAAACGGGGTGTGTTTGTTTTATCAGCAGCCTGATCGTTTGCTTCCTGCGATAGGCTATGCTAAAGAAAGCCTTATGAATAACGCTGGATCAGTTGCACGAATGTGTTGATCACGGACTGGAGGAACTGGAGCGTATCCTGATTGGTGATCTTGCCGTCTTCGCCGAGCAGTTTGTTGAAACCTGCGATGTAGGCTTCGGGCTGCCCTACCAGGGGCATGTTCAGGAATGATAAAACCTGGCGCAGGTGATTACTGGCCAAAGCCCCGGAAAGGTTGCCGGGAGATTGGCTGACGACCAAGGCGGGTTTACCGTTCCAGACTGACTGTCCGTAAGGGCGGGAGCCGATATCCAGCGCGTTTTTCAAGGCCGCGGGGAAGGAGCGGTTGTGCTCGGGGGTAACAAACAAGACAGCATCGGCAGAGCGAATCTGATCCCGAAAAGCGGTGTACTGGTCTGGAGACCCGGCGCTGTCATAGTCCTGATTATAAAGGGGTAGCTGGTCGATCTGAACAAATTCAGCCTGATAGCCTTCAGGGAGAAGACCGATCAGGTTTTGAGCCAGTTGTAGGCTATAGGAATTTTTACGGATGGATCCGACGATCACTGCGATTTTTTTACTCATGCTTCACCTCAAAGTGTAATTTCAAAAGATTGCCTTAACTATCATTGTTTTAAGCTTGGATGGCAATGTTTTGTCCAGGCTTTGTCGAATGCGGGTTGATAAGTAAAATCAATATCCTTTCGATCCCTATCCTCGCAGCATGCTGCAAGGTATTTCGGGTTCTCACCTTACGGGACGGGTTTTGAGGACGGTTTCGTAACAAGCTACGGAGAAATGCCCTCATTCTTATTATAAAGATTCTAATTAACGGGCTGGATATCAGCGATTAATAAACCTTCTTGTTAAGTGATCGGAGTCCCTGCCCAATACCGTACGTGGGCTTGTGACCTTGTGGAAACGATCATGGTCGGCTGTCAAGTAGTACTAACTGCCTAAAGGCTCAATGTTTGGCCTTCCCCATGCATGATCAACGTCATCAAGCAATCATGATATACATTTTTAATGTCAGATTTCAATCGATCTCGCCTGCGAATATTGGTCAAAAAACCTTGCATTCATAAAAGGTGCTGACAGCCTCATTAAAGAAGTACTGTTAAGATAAACACGGTTAGGAAACACGGTTAGGTCACAACACGGTTAGGAAAAACGCTGTTAGGAAAAACGCTTGACACTAACGAAGCTTTTGCCTATAATAAGCACTTGCCTTCCCTGGTAGCTCAATCGGCAGAGCGGGCGGCTGTTAACCGCTAGGTTAGAGGTTCGAGTCCTCTCCGGGGAGCTGAAAATGAGTCTCTGGAAACAGGGGCTTTTTTTTCAAACAGCGTGCTATAATTGGCATGTATATGGTCCTGTAGCTCAATTGGCAGAGCAAGCGCCTCTTAAGCGTTAGGTTCTCGGTTCGAGTCCGAGCAGGATCATTTCTTTATTAACCAAAGTGTTAGGTTCTCGGTTCCACGTCCCGGACGACCGGGAGGCTGCGCACTCCGAACAAGATCATTTTTCTTTTTAAACCTTCTTATTGTGGGAAAAAAATGTCCGCAGGGCTGGTACTGCCCAAAGCCTTCGCCCATTGGGAGAAGGCGCCCGAAGGGCGGACTGCATGCGCTCTGGATATCAGAGTGAGGGGCTATTCAACGTCATAGGTTGATTGCGTGCAAGTTCCTTTTTCCTTAGGTAAGAATTAAAATCTAAGGTTTTCGGCTCCACGTTCCGGGCGACCTGTAGGACTCACCCTCCGAGCAAGATCATTCAACTCCTCATCCACCACTTCGTGGTTCCCCTTCTCCTAAAGTAGAAGGCTTTAAGCATATCCTTGTCTGGTTTGAAGGTGCCCGCAGGGCGGACTGCATGCGCTCTGAATATCAGAGTGAGGGGCTATTCAACGCCATAGGTTGAGTGCGTGCAATGACGTTCTTTTTCTGAGTAAAAATTAAAATCTTAGGTTCTCGCTTCTACGTCCCGGGCGACCGAGATAAGGCTTCGCACTTCGAGCTGGATCATTCCACTCCTCATCCACCCCTTCGTGGTCCCCCTTTTCCTAAAGTAGAAGGCTTAAAGCATATCCTTGTCTGGTGTGAAGGTACCACCAGGGCGGATGAAGGCTTAAAGCGCATTTGATGATACAATCCCGCCAATCATTTACTTGAGGTGCAGGATGTCAGACTCACGTCAGATCGTCAAGAACTACTACGACCAAAACGCCGAACGCGAATGGGAGCGGCTTGAGCGCCACCCCTTTGAATTCGCCATTACTACGCGTATGATGGACCGCTACATTCAGCCCGGTGATTCCATTCTCGATATCGGCGGAGGTCCTGGCCGCTACGCCTTGCACTATCTATCGAAAGGTAGCGATGTACTCCTCTCTGATCTTTCGCAGGGAAATATCGACCTGGCCCTTAAGCAAGCTCAGAAACAAGGACTTTCCTTGAACGCGATCGTCTGCGACGCGCTGCAGATCGAGCAAGTGACCCAGGAAAAATTCGATCACGTTTTCCTGATGGGTCCGCTCTACCACCTGATGGAAGAAACCGAACGTGCTCAGGCGGTGAAAGCAGCGCTGGCGATGCTCAAACCAGGCGGCATTCTCTATGCCTCTTTTCTGATAATGTTCTCCGGTATTATCTACATGCTGCGCGAAGGACAGGAAATCCTCATCGACCCCAACGAAGAGGAGTGGATAAACGCCATGCGGCAACAGATATCCTGGGGCGGCAATGCCTTTACGCGCGCTTTCTTCACCGACCAGGACGAAATCCTCCCCTTCATGAAGCAATTCGATCTGGAGATCCTGCACTTTTTCGGGCAGGAGGGCATTACATCGCAACAAACATATTCCTTGCAAAACCAGTCCGAAGAAGTCCAAAAGGCCTGGATCAATCTTTCCATCGCCCTGTGCGAAATGCCGAGATACCTCAGCCACTCCGAGCACGCGATGGTGATCGCAAGAAAGCCAATTTAGCCATTGATAGGAATTGGTTCGGATTCCTGACCTCAGTCACCTTCACAAGCACCCTATAAACCTTAGATAATCTATCGCTGGCTTTCCGCGGGAAGGGTAAGATTATTTATGAGGTGTAAGATGAAAACGATCATAAAATACTACACAAGCCAATCTGCCGCCAACCGCGCCATTTCAAGAATGGAAGCACGCGGATTTCGTGTGATATCTGTCCAAACTGTCGACCGAGGCTGGTCTTTGCTCAAAACCGGCTGCCTGGGTTTGATCTTTTTGCCCCTGGCTCTGCTCGGAAAGCGCAAACCCATCATTCAGGTGACCTTCCAAAGGACACAATAGACATGACAGAAGTTTCCATTTTTAACGATTGGGCTGAAAACTACAATCATGATGTGAGCGATGAGGAATTTCCCTTCGCTGGCTACAATCAGGTGTTGGACACAATCGCAGGCAAGATACTGGCAAGAAAAGGCGCCAGCGTCCTCGACCTTGGCATTGGCACCGGTCAGCTCGCCAGGCGGTTTTATGAAGCCGGGCATCTGGTGACCGGCATCGATTTTTCGGAAGGGATGCTCCAGATCGCGCGTCAGTGCATGCCCCTGGCAGAATTGATCACAGCAGATTTTGCGTCAGAAATGCCAAAAGAGATCGAAGGGCGTAGGTTCGACTTCATTGTCATGACCTACGCTTTCCATCACATCCCATACCAGCGGCAAGCCAACTTTTTATCGAAATTAGCGGGCTATCTCAACGCAGATGGGCAGGTCCTGATCGGCGACATCCTATTCCCCAATCAGCAGGCGATGCAAGCCTGTCAGGCGCGTTACCCTGACGGGTGGGATGATGAGGAATATTATATGATCTGGGAGAAACTTCAGCCCCAGCTCGATGGGTTTCAATCCGAACTGATTGAAATCCCTCCATACGCTGGAGTTCTTGGCCTCAAGCCAGCATTTTGACGCTAATCTCAGATTCTATTAAGGATTAACCCAATCTTTTTTCGGTTAAACTAATCTCTGGGAGTCGCTATGAAAAAAACACTTGTCCTCTATAAATCCAAAACCGGGTTCTCGGAGAAGTACGCTCGTTGGATCGCTGAAGAGCTCGATTGCGATCTGGCAGAATTTAGTGCCTTTGATCAATCCAGCCTGCAAAACTACCAACTGATCATTTATGGCGCCGGGCTTTATGCCGGGCAGATCAACGGCATCGGCAAGATCAAACGCAGGATGCAAGACCACCCGCAGATAATCTGGGTGGTCTTCGCTACCGGTGCCACGCCTGACAAGCAAGCCTATGAAGAACTGGTTTTCAAAAGCAATTTCCGTAAGGGCGAGGCTCGTCCAGCCCACTTTTTTTACCTGCTGGCTGGTATCGATTACGAGAAGATGGGGGTTTTCAATCGCCTCCTGATGAAGATCTTTGCCGGCATGGCGGCCAAAAAGCAAGGCACGACTGTGCCCAAAAAGCAAACTTCCGTTGACCTTAGCAATCGGGTTTATATCGAAGAACTTTTGCGCTACGTCCGCTTAAAGGGGCGATAAATGCAGCTTGAACACGTTGCTCTTTATGTTCAAAATCTGGAGGTAATAAAGGAATTTTATGTGTGGCACTTCAACGCGACTGCCGGTCAAAAATACCACAACCCCACAACTGGCTTTCAAAGCTACTTTTTAAGTTTCGATGGCGGCGCCCGGCTTGAAATAATGTGTCGTCCCGGAATCACCCTTCAACCGATATGCGATTACCCTCTCGGTTACGCTCATATTTCTTTCAAGATCGGGTCGCAGGAAAAAGTTGACCAAAAAACGCAGGAGCTCGTTTCGGCAGGTTTTACTTTGCTCAATGGACCCCGCACGACAGGGGATGGTTATTACGAAAGTGTTTTCAAAGATCCAGAAGGTAATCTGGTTGAATTGGTAGCATAATGATGGAAACAATACTCCACCCAATCTCTCAAAAGATGCTGGCTGACTTCCAGCCGCGAAAGACCAAAGCCCAGAAGAAAGCCTTTATTGACTGGCTTATCCCTGTCTTAGCTGAAGAAGGCATCGATATGCGGGTTGAAAGCCAGGGTTGGATTTTCAAAAGCAACAATCTCATTGTTGGCAGCCCGGATGATTGCGAATTTGTGCTGAGCGCCCACTATGACACCGCCCCAGTACTTCCTTTTCCAAACTTTATTATCCCACGTAATCTGCTCCTCACTTTGCTCATTCAGATGGTTATGATGTTCTTTCCTCTGATTGTATGGGGGGCTCTCGTAGGCTGGATCAGCAGCCTTGTGGCGAATATACCGGAATTTCTTTCGGTCATGCTTCGAGCGGGCGTGCCACTTCTCTATTTCGCCATGCTATTCCTGGGCCCGACAAACAAACATACTGCCAATGACAATACCTCCGGTATCATCACCGTAATCGAGACCATGCTGGCGATGCACCCTCAGGACCGTGCGCGGGTTTGTTTTGTGCTCTTCGATCTGGAAGAAGTCGGGTTGATAGGCTCCTCTGCTTTCAGACAAAAACATGCCTCAGC
This sequence comes from Anaerolineaceae bacterium UBA1415, assembly GCA_002305635.1. Classification (GTDB taxonomy): domain Bacteria; phylum Chloroflexota; class Anaerolineae; order Anaerolineales; family Anaerolineaceae; genus Mesolinea. The sequence goes on from DBPR01000029.1 coordinate 122,382, forward strand.
TATGGATGACAAGATCCTGATCAACCTCGATTGCGTCAGCGACGGCAATCATCTCATGCTGGTGATGAATCGTTCGGCATCCAAAACACCTCTTTTCAGAGAAAACATTCAGTCCTCTTTTGAAAAAGCTTTGGAGAGCACAACTGGCAAGACCTTTCACATTGACCCAGCCTGGCGCAGCATTTACCCATCCGATCAGATGGGTTTCAGGAAAAGTTTGGTGATTGCAGCTTTAAAGAAAGCACCGATCCTTGGGCTCTACCTTGACCGCATCCACACCAGGCATGACGTGATCTTTGATGTCGAAAACATCCGCATCATCAGCCAGGCTCTGCTGGCTTACAACAGATCACTCACGCCTGTCGAAAGGGTTGATTTGGAATTTTAAGTGAACATTATTTTAGCCTGAGGCTAATACGTGTCATAATTGTTGTGTTCAATCATCACGTTACGATAGGATAATCCAGTTTTTGGCGGACGCTTCTTATGGCAGGTCAACGTCTTAACAGGTTTTGGACTAACAGTAAAAAGGATGACCCCTATTTCCCGGATGGCTCAGGCCAATTGAAAGGCGCTATTGAAGTACTTCTTCTCCAATTAAAAATCGTATGCCCGGAAAAAATCCAATTCAGGACTGCAAATCACAGAGAAATTCCCATGTCTGATCAAATTGGGTGCCGGGTTAACCGATCTGGGATTTCTCTTGCGTCCTGCCTGGACCAATGACAAAGGACAGTATTCGTTCATAAAATGTTTTTAGAAAGGGCACGATCAGATAGATTTCCGCTACGAATGCGAGGAAAGTGAATATGATTACGCCTGATAGTGATTCGATCTTCAAATTTAATCCAAAAATGGAGAAGAGTGTTGGCGTGAGGTGTTTGATGATCTGTTCTGAACCTAAGATATACAAGGTGTTGCGGCCAATCCGTTGAAATAGCTCAATACTACTGATCGTTTGCGATACCAGAATGCTGAACCAAATTAAAACAACCGCGCTTGCAATAGAAATGATCGGATTGCTGTGTGGTACCTGACCAAGAAAAATGGCAATATAGTCTTTCCCAAGAAGAAATGCGAGGGCATAGGCGCCTGCAAATACGCCCGATATCAACACTGCCAGACACATGCTCCTGGAATTTGAGGAGAGTAACTTAACAATGTATGGAAAAAGAGCATAACCAAGCGCGTAATAAAAGAAAAAGTAGATCGCACTATCCACGTTCCAGTACCAGGATGGTTCGACAAGAGGGTGATGAGGCAACAAGGTCTCTGAAATAACAAATAAGATTGATCCGGCCAACAAAATTAGCCAGCGATTCTTTATCAGCTTCTTTAATAGGATAAAGATAACGGAAATAACAAACAAAGTTGGCAAAAACCATAATATAGGTGAAAAAAGCGTGTTTCGAATACCTGCAAGATATTGAAATGACGTTTTCAACAATACATTAACCGTTGCTTCGCCCGAAAAAATTATGATGAGAATTGAAATAAAACAAAAAAAGAAATAAGGCAGAATGATTGAATTAAATTTTCTTTTTATGCCATCAAAAAGTGACAATTCACTCGTTGAGATCGCCTCCATTGCCCCAGAGATAAAAATGAAAAGCTCTGCCAGGTATCGAAAGCCAAATGTGTAAAAATAACCTGCCTCGGCTTGAAAATGGCAGATATAAACACCAAAAACCCCGATAAATTTCAATGTATCGACCCATGCTATTCGCTTGCTGGAGCTATCCATACCTGCCTCAAATCAACTGAAAAACTCAATGGCTGGCAAAAAAGAAAGTTATAAGCCGCTGATAAATCAGTTTACCATAGTGTAATGATTGTTTTGGTGTAAATATTGCCCGAGCACGATGAAATGGTAGTGGGTTTGAAGAATAATGAGTTTCTTAACGTTGTCGGGATCATCAGGGCAACGGTTGGTGAAATAGTAGAGTCTCTGTACCATGAATCTTCCTTTCTCTTCACGCCTGATGATAGAAAGTGTTACCTGTGTCCCCGAACGATCGTTACCCATCTGTCCGATCCATGCAGCATCTTCATACAGGGAGTAGGGCTGAAAACCCGGCGTGAATACCCTGACGGCACAGCCAAGCCCCGTCCCTTAAGCCGATTTTCGAGCAAAAAACTGTTTTGCTTGTAATTCGCAAATCACGCTCCACACAAGTTTCACCGCGAGACAATTGCTTTTGGTTTTTGCGGTGAAGAGGCCAGCTATGCTATAATCGGTATTCTGAAGGAGTGTCTGACACGCCGTTTTTGCTATGGGAACGATACGCACTTTACCAATTGAGCAATCCAGACTATTCGCACGCCTGATGGGCATTCTTGTTACCCTGATGCTGCTGGCAGGATGCGGAATTGGTGGGCGGCCATCGTATTCCCCTGATGAAGAGGGTCAGGCGACTGCAACTCCGCGACCAACCATCACGCCAACGCCAACCCCAACCGAGCTGCCCTGGCCAAGCTTTGTGGTTGACCATGACGGCCTCCCAACCCCGGTACCAGAAGTTGCCCAACGAGTAACCTTGCCGGAAGAGACCAAAGTGTGGCTCCTCCTTGGAGCTGAAGGAGAGCTGCCAGCCCGCGGTCGCACAAATGCCATTCACCTTTTGTTGGTCAATGAGCGTCTTTCCAAGGCCAGTGTGATCTCAATCCCCGGCAGTACCTTTGTCTATCTTCCCGGGGAGGGAATGGGCCGGATCAACACGGCTTATGCCCTGGGTGGCATGAAACTGGTATCTGATACCTTTGTCTACAATTTTGGATTGCGCCCGGATCGATTTGTTGTGGCGCATGAAAAAGAGTTTATGTGGCTGGTCGATGATCTGGAAAGGCTGGAAGTAAGCGTTTTATTCCCCATTCGTGATGGTTGTGGAGGACTGCCGGCAGGTTTGCACAGCATGGATGGGAAAAAGGCTTTGTGTTACGTCTCCTATGCCGGGGATGACGAAATTTTCCGTGTAAGAAGGCAACAGCAGGTGCTGCAATTGCTCTTTACCAAATTAGTACAACGAGGACGGCTGGCAAAGTTGCCCCTATTGTATAGCTCCTATGAACAGGTTCTGGATACTGATATTAGCCTGCTGGATCTGCTTTTCCGTATTCCGCTGGCATTGAGACTCGGCGATCCGGATCGGATCAAGAGCTTTGTGCTGGGATGGGAGCAGCTCGAGAGCTGGGAATTGCCCGACAAGACCCGCACATCGGTTTTGTTGCCGCGCGAAGGCAAGATCGGGCAGTTGGTGCAACAAGCCGTAGAGGCGATCAGTGAGCCATCAGCGCTTAATGCGATCGTTTTGACCTACGAGGCGGAATATACCGAGGTAATTGGCGTGACGCGGACCTACGAGGCTGTTCAAACCGAACAAGCCCGACCGACCAAAACGCCCACACCCACGGTAACGCCCACGCCGCTTCCACCGGGAGCGATCGGGCAGCCAACCCAGACCCCTCAACATACTGCTACACCGGGACCTTATCCAGTCGAAACCGTCCCGACAGTAACATTTGACGACGAAACGCCAGATCCATATCCATAGGGTTTGGCATTGAAATGAAATGAAAGAAAATAAGAAAAAAATCAACAAAATCATCAGGATCTTCGTGATCTTTATTTTGTTGTTGACTTTTTTCAGTTCCGAACCAGCAAAATCTGCAACCACACTTTTTTCTGAACGGAAACGCACGGTCAAGATCGAAGCCGATTACACCCTGTATGAATGGTGGTTGCTCTCCTGGAAGACTTCTGAGGTTGTTTGTCAGGTCTACACTGAACATGAAAGCTGGCCGGATTCGGCCGAAGTGCTCTATTATTGCGGCAGTGCGATCCAAAAACAATGGATGGACACCAAACCCTGTGATTTCAATCAGGAATGCACAGGCTTCTATCTGCATCTGGCGGGCACCAGCTCTCTAAGTCGTGAAGTTGAAGTCAACCTGCCCTCCCCGGAAGTTTTCATCTCGGTGGTGGGGTGCAATAAGGAACCTGGTCAAAATAACTGCACCAGCTTGCCTTATTTACGTTTTAATGCCTATGAGCCGCTGCCCAATGAGCGCATCATTCAGCTTGTGGGACGCTTTAACGGCATAGGTTTCAGCTGCCCAGGAGGGGTTTGTGACCTGCCGCTTTCACCGACGGGTCTGGACGGCATCAAGATCGAGTTTTGGGCCGAATCCAGTTATGGCGATGCCAGTGAGGTCTACTCAGCCCAGGTGCGGGTGATCCCATGGGGCGATTTTGCTAATCCGGATGTCACTTCTGTTGATAAACCAACCTATTATGTCGATGTACTCAGCTCACAATGGTTGGGTGAGGGTCGCTCGACTTGTTCTGAGATCTGGCAATCCTTTATGCCAATCGATGGGCCTCCATCCTGGCTGCGCACGCCGCAGCTGGCCGAACAACTGGAAACTGATGAAGACTACTTCCTTCTGGCAGGAATGCTGATCCAGCAAGGCGCTGTCAACGCCAGCGATTGCCCGTATGGTGGACTGGAGGGCGGCGGTGCCGCCACAGTTTGCGGTATGGAGGCTGCTCAAGCAGTCGTGGATGAGTGGCAAAACCAATTTAATGCCGAGATCATTGAGGTGGCAAACCAAACTGGAGTGCCGGCTCAGTTGATGAAAAACATCTTTAGCAGGGAATCACAATTTTGGCCTGGGATATACGAGCGGGTTTATGAAGCGGGTCTGGGGCACCTGAGCGATGTCGGCGCGGACGCGGTCTTGCTTTGGAATCCCAGCTTTTACAGTCAATTTTGCCCGCTGATCTTGAGCGAACAGACCTGCCAACGCGGGTTTGGTAACCTGGACAAGAAACAGCAACAAATGCTGAGGGGCGCTCTGGTGCAAAAAGTCAACGCGGCTTGCCCTGATTGTCCGGATGGGATCGACCTGACCCAGGCGAATTTCAGCATCAGCATCTTCGCGCGTAGTATCCTGGCAAATTGTGAACAAGTTCGGCAGATCGTGTTTAACAATACTGGGAAACAAGCTGGTCAGGTGGTCAGCTACGAAGATCTGTGGAAATTTACGCTCCTGAATTACACCAGTGGTTCGGGTTGTCTGGGCAACGCCATCCAGCGCACGATCAATAATGGCAATGTGCTTAATTGGGAAAATATTGCCTATAACCTGCAGCCTGCCTGTCGCAGTGGGATCGACTATGTGGATGAAGTTTCGAGCATGCCAGAGGAAGAGGCGATGGGGGTTGAGGACTATTTGGTCAGCCCAACGCCGGTTTCGCCAGTCGCACCAACACCAACCCTGCCGAATGTGGTCTATCCAACGCCTCGACCGGGCGAAACGCCAACGTATCCGTAGTTGTATATCAAAAAAAGAGAATAAAAAACCAAGCCCCTGTCGCGTTTGGGGCCTGGATCAGTTTGTCGATATTGGAATTAGATTTTGCCGGAGCGCAACTGCTCGAGCTGGGTTTCGAGCTCAAGGCGCTTTTCAGCGCCAGCCTGCTGAACTTCCTGCAAGACGTTTTCAAAATAATCAGTAACGCGGGCTTTGACATCCTTGCCCGAATAGGGGGTAAGCAGCAAGACCAGGGCACTGCCCAAAACCCCGCCCAACAACGCGCCTGTAAGCCAACTGGATGATTTACTCATTTTTCCTCATTTCTTGATCGCTGGAACGATCTGTTTGAATTGAAACTTTGCTGATCTAATCATAATAAATTATAGCGTATTCTTCACAAGCCAAGACGAGCATTCTGTATCAAAACAATACGCGATGTATCAGAGTAAAAAAACAGGTCTTCTCTTCTTGCTCGTTGCTGAATCAGGAAAACCCCAGAAAATATCAGACTTGGGATAATTACCTCGGGTTAGGCATTCTACATCACAATAATACGAAAGGGGGGCATTTCCCCATAGCTTGCTGCGTAGAAAAGGATCGAAAAGATTTTGATTTTACTCTGACTTGATCCTGTTACTGGGAAGTCATAATTTTATTGGTGTTGGAGATAGTGACTGGGAGTATTTAAGAACTGCCATAAAGCATCTTTTTCAAAAAGAGATAAATTGTTAAATTTTAGTTACCGAAGAAAACACATCTAAATTCCGAGTATCATTCAAATGACAAAGGAGCTGATAATGAAAAAGATCGCTATGTTTACGATGGGTACGAGGGGGGATGTTCAGCCCTATATTTATTTATCCAAAGAATTGATCAGAAACGGATATGAGGTAACGCTTGGCTCACACCCCTGTTGGAGAAAATTGGTTGAGGATTCTGGGATTCATTTTGAGCCGATCGGTCCGGATATTGATATCGATAAAGAGGCAGCGGTCATCAGGGGGAAGAATGCTAACCCGACTTTAAGTATGCTCAGGTTGATGAACTTTGTTTTCAGGATCATTCAAAATTCGACCCATGAGATCTATGAAGTCTGCAAGGGCAAGGACCTGATCATTGTAAGCCATACACAAATGGGCGCGACCGAGGCAGAGGTCCTGGGTATCCCCACAGTGAATGTGACCTTGCAGAAAGAGATGATCGCTGAAAAACTGAAACCTCAGACCTTTTGGGGCAAGTTGATAGGGAATATGATAGGCAAACAGGTGGCAAAACCCTATAACCAGATCAGGAAGGTGTATGGGCTGAAACCGATCCAATCTTCTGACGAGATCATTTCCCGCAAGCTGAATTTGATACCGATCAGCAAACACGTTTTGGAGAGAAATCCATATTGGGAAGAACAGCATGTTTTGACTGGCTACTGGTATGAGAAGGAAGAAACTTATAGCCCTGATGAAAAGCTGGCAGCGTTTCTCGCCGTTGGGGAAAAACCAATCCTGCTTGCTCTGGGGGCAATGGCTTTTGAAGACAAATCAGAAAAAGAAAAACTGGATATGTTCGTGAATGCTTTTCGGAAAGCAGGGTATCGGGCAATCATCCAGGGATTTCAGAAGACGCTTCAAAATTACGAGTTGCCAGAAACCATGATCGCTTGCGGCAGTGTCCCGCATAGCTATCTTTTCAAACAATGCGCGTTCGTTATTCATCATTGCGAGTTCGGAACCGCGGCAGCCACGATGATCCACGGCATTCCGTCCATCCCGGTGCCGCATGTTTTGGACCAAATGGGCTTTGCCAAACAACTGCACGATATTAATGTCGCAACAAAACCTCTAAATTCCAAAGATCTGAGCGAAGATTCAATTTACGCGGCGATCAAAGAGATGCAAAGCAATTATGAGGAAAAGAAAAGGAATGCCGAGATAATTTCCGTCAAGATCAAGGAAGAAGGCGGCGTGGAAGAAGCGGTACGTTTGATTGAGAAGGTGATGGAGAGCTAAACCCTTGTGGTAAAAGACCGGGTTTTGCAGTCAAATTTGTTAAGATGGCTATAGTACGTTTTTCGTGCGCAATCAAGTTTTACAACGGAGAATCTTATGAATGGGCAGATGTATCAAATCGCTAAGATCGTTGTGGCAGCCAAAAAGGCGATGCAAACCAATGCTCAGATCCAATATGAGCTTGTGATGGGGGAAAACAGCGTTCAGTTTCAGTTTTTGCCTGAAAAGTGGCTTTTAGGAACAAGAAGCTATACCGCTAAGACGGTAGAGGAGTGGTTTGAACGGGTCAGAAAGAGTGGCTTGCAGGATATCAAGTTGTTTGCTCCCTGGAAAGTGGAAAACAGACACCTTTTGGGCTTTTCAAACACAACTCAGAGTGCGATCCTGTGCTTTTATGAAAATGGCAAGGTAAGTTATTTCATGCCGAATTGGGAATTTGATCGCGCAAAAAAGGGCTGGAACGTTCTGTACACAGAAAAGGAGTGGCCCAATCCGCCGGAAGGAAAACCTGGCTATGAAGATAATACAGAGTCATTCCGGCAAATACTTGTGGATATCCAGCAATTTGCGCTTCAGATCGGGAGCAAAATATTCGCAAATGTGTTCGGACATGCGATAAGCGTGCTTGATGGTGAAAACGAAGACCCAGACAAAAAGCCTTTTTTGGATCTACCGAAACGCAATCTTCGCATTATTGAAGCAGCAAGCATCGCGGATGTCTTCGGTGGAATGAGCTCATGGAATGACGATCCGAATGTTATGGCTCAGGAAAAAGGATTGACCAGGGAATATGATCTTCTCTCCGACGAATTATTGAAAAACATCCGGCTTGCTATCATGTATGCCATCAATGAGTGGTAAGGATGGGCTACTACAGACCCTGGCAGGCTGGAAATACTTAAGACAATAAGCAGAAAAAGAAAAAACTCGTGCCTTGCCAAAGTGTTTGACAGCAGATTGAGTAAATCTGATGGTTTTTCTAATATTGTCGAAGTTCATTTGCGGTAAAGCTTGTATTTGGTACAGTTTTTCAAAAATGTGTTTGGTTAATTACTAAAACCTCCCTTCTGCATCGCAGTCTATCTATTTACTTTTGGCTGTCCATATTCCCGTCTCATGGCTTCTGTGGAAATGACCCATTGCTTGCCAAATTTGCAGGCGTCTACGCCATTGACAAGTTTTCCATAAGCAATTGACTTGCGCAAGGTGCTTTCGTTTAATCCCCAAAGCTGGGTGGCATCGGTAAAAGCCATCAAGCCATCAAAAGGAGTTTCGACCGTCTCTCCGTTTGCAAATAGCTCATCACATGAGAGGTCCAGATCGTCATTCCAGACAATCCCATACCCGCCCACATCGACTTCAACATCAGAAAACAGTTCAGGCGTATTTTCCAAAACCTTGAATGTTGCAAATTTTGTGAACAGGGGCTTTACATCATAAATTTTGGTCACACCCTCCGCAAACCGCACACTCAGACGATACCCCGGTAGGGCATTGACTGCTTTCACTTTGTGGAACATATAATCAACTCCTTATTCGAGGGGAGGTAGCTGTTTGAATTCCTGCGTCTCCCAGATTTGCAGGAGGTCATTCCTATGGATCGACACCCATTCTCTCACCATGGCAAGCGCTTTAGGCGGTAGATACCCTTCCAGAACTTCACCCGTCTGAATGTAAACGGCGGCCATATCCTCACCATACAATGCATGGATCTGCGGCGGGTTATGTTCCGCCTGCTGGAAATACATTCTTATAATTATTCCGTAAAATCTGGACAATACTGGCATAGATAAAACCTACTGTTTGTCAATGCTTATATTATATCACGATAACGTGATAAAGAGCAACCTAGCAGAATTATTGTCTATTTCTGTATAACCCAGTTAAACAATATTAATTATTTAAATATTAAACCTTATTTCAAGGATGTCGCCGTCTTCAATGATGTAGTTTTTGCCCTCCACGCGCAGGCGGCCTTTGTTGCGGGCTTCGGCGGTGCTGCCGCAGGTGAGCAAGTCGGCGAAAGAGATCACCTCCGCGCGAATAAAACCTTTTTCCATGTCGGAGTGGATCGTTCCAGCGGCTTCGCGGGCGTTGCTGCCCTTGCGCAGGGTCCAGGCGTGCACTTCCTTGTCTCCGGCTGTGAAAAAGCTGTGAACGTTCAGCAGGTCGTAGGAAATCTGGATCAGACGGGGAATAATGAGCTCGGAAACGTTGAATTCTTCCATAAACATGGCTGCGTCCTCGGGCTCCAGCGCCATGATGTCCAGCTCCAGTTTGGCAGGCAGATGCACCACGGTGGTGTGAGGGTGTGGGCTTGTATACGAAATTGTTTCCTGTTCTTCGGACTGGTTGAAGACGATGATCTGCGGTTTGCGGCTCAAAAAGCCAAAACTGGAGAGGATTTTGTCCTCCTCCGGCGTAAATTCGTAGTGCCGTAAAGGTTTTTCGTCACTAAGCATGGCTTCAAGCTTTTGAAAGAGATCAATTTCGCCCTGGATGACATCACGAGGGCGTGAGACGCCGCGGCGGTGCTCTTCACGCAGCTTCTCGAGCCGTCTTTCCACCATGACAAGGTCGTTGAGGATGAATTCAGTATCCATGGTCTGAATATCGCGGATGGGGTCGATGGAGCTGGCGAAATGCGGAACACTGGCGTTCTCGAACTGGCGCACAACGTGCAGGAAGCCGTCCATCTGTGCCAGTTGATTGACCATCACACCAGGCAAGCCGGCCTTCCCGGCGCTGCCGTCCAGCCCGGCAATATCGGCAAAGGTGACTTTGGCGCGAACGATCTTTTTCGGATTGTAGATCTGGCAAAGTTGATCAACACGTTCATCGGGCACGTCAACAACAGAGGAGTGCACCTCCATCTGTCCGGCTGACATTTCCGCGGAAACGTCCGCGCCGGTGAGCGCTTTATAAACGGTGGTTTTCCCTGACTGCGGCAGTCCTATAATTCCTAATTGCATAACAACTCCTGGTTCGGCTAATTGCTCTTGAACCTCATGATTATATCGCATAGAAAAGGGAAAAATGTGTTGTAAGTGTGCAAACAGAAACGGAGATCAAATTCTATGTTAAACTAAGCCGATACATTCGTTTATGGAGGCGAAATGAAGAAAGTAGCATTAGTATTATTTTTAATGACCTTTGTTTTGGTATCCTGTTCCATGCCAAGACTCGTAAAAGTTGAAGAGGCTCCTGATCCAACCGCCACGACAGCCCCGACCGTGATCGTTCTTCCCACAGCGACAAGCGTTCCTGTCGTCACTGAAGAAATCGTTGAGCCCACCCCGGTTCCTGTTGAGGAGACCGAGGAGATCGTGATTCCGGTCACTGAGAGGACTGTTCTGATGGATGAGAGTTTCTCATTCGATGACGGAAGTTGGAATACCGGCGTTTGGCCCGAAAATACCGGTCAGGATGAGATCACAGATGGCGAATATCGCATGACGCTCTATCGAACATCCTACATGATCTGGAGTCAGGTCTTTGATTTTTACACCAGTGACGTAGAGCTGGAAGTCAACGCCCGTCTGCATGCCGGTCCGCAGGAGAACGGGCATGGCTTTGTTTGCCGCTACACCGATAAGGATAATTTCTATTTCCTGTTCATCGGGAATGACGGCTGGTACTCAATCGATAAATACGTAGCCGATGAACGCACAGCCCTGGATTCGGGTTGGGCTCCTGATGGTGTTATTGATCCAGTCGCCAATCGGATCAGCGCAATGTGTGCCGGGGAGACCCTTTCGTTGACAGTAAACGACTATCTGCTGGCCAGTGTCCAGGATAATTCTCACTCTTACGGGGAAGTTGGCCTGTTTACACGCAGTTACGATACCGGCAATATCACCATTGCTTTTGACAATTTTATTGTTTACGACGCTTCAGATGCTCGGTAGAAGACCTTCAATGAACGACTTATGGTCTGTTCTTTGAATAAAAAAACAAGATTACAAAAGAGCTCCCATCAGCGGAGCTCTTTTTATAGGTATGATGAACATGCCGTCGATCTGCATTAAAAGCCAATGTAGGGTGCAGTCGATAACAATTCCAAAGCGACTCCCTGGAAGATGGGAACGAACCATATTGATTTTAGGTGCGCTATTTGCCAACGAAGCAGGTAAAAAGATCAACAGGCCAAGTAGAACATCACCCAATACAAATTTTATTATTGCTTCTAATAGGTATTTTGCAGTCATCATGAAGCTCCTGAATTTCTAAGTTGGCCACTCCAACATTTACATTTTACCGCTCAGACCATAAAATTTGCTTTGCGAAAGCTACAGAACCCTATTCAATGCAAGCCTTTTACCATTTAACATAGCAGTGGTAAATTTCCCCGGACCTGGATCGAGAACAAACTGGTACACGTCCACCTATACATGCTATAGGATCAATTCATAAGTGATCATATCTCCCTGACCTCTTAGCTGAAAACCATTGTTCTGGGCAATTCTTTTACTTGCACTTTGAGCTGCTACACATCCAATAATGAGCGACTTTATTGATCTTGTTCTTGCATGATCAATTAAAGCTTTCGTTATCTCATCCGCGATGCCCTGCCCCCAGTATTTTTTGCTCAATATCCACCCGATCTCATAACTTTCGTCCTCATATTGATGGAAGATCACATGCCCGATCAATTCCTGGCTTTCTTTTAGCTCCAAAGCGTAAACATGGGCGGGGTCAACAAGTCCATTTTCCTCCAGGAACGTTTGTGTTTTCTCGCAACTAAACGGTTCCTCGATATACTCCATGACGTCCGGATCGCTGAGCACGAAATAGAGTGCGTCAAGGTCCGATCGCTGAAATTTTCTGATAAAACATCTTCTTGTTTCGATCATTATTATTCATTCTCATCCCTTGTACAGCTGGCATCCAATATAGTCCCCTGGGAAGAAAATATTTCGGCATTGATCCAGGGTTTCAAACCAAGGGACCCGATCAGAAAACCTTTGGGACAGGAATCTACCTGGTAATCATTGGTAAGTAAATTTTATTATTAAGATTCAAAGCCACATCATATGTCAGTATTGAATAATTGTGGGTCCCCGCGAAAATTCTAAATCCACCAGGGATGGCGACGCCAACGCCGAGCGCCAGATTGTTTTCATCCACATTTGGGGCACTGATCCAGGTGTTTCCATAGTTCAGACTATAAGCGATTCGACCATTGGATTGATACATCCGGCTTCCTACTACCACGGGGATATTGAGCTCAGTTTTGAATAAAGATCCTGCATAAGTAAATTCGGTAAAGAAATAACTGGATTTCTGCTCCCAGGATGTTGCATCATCCCGACTGATCCAGGTTCCATTACCCAATGCCATATAGAGAATAGTTTTATCTCCATCTCGCATAGTGGTAAAACTTATCAAGCTGGAACCATCACCGTCAGGGGAAGTCTTTTCGGCCCAGCTCTCTCCTCCGTCTGTTGAGACAAACACCGGCCCATCAACGTTAAAAAGTGTCTCCGCCCGGTAAGGATCAGCGAAGATTGTGCCGCGAAAACTCGTTTGCAGGCGAGTCCAAGAAGCACCAGAATCTTCCGAACGATAGAATCCCAAGATGTTGTTGGCATAGAGGACCCCATCAAGCTGAGGATCATGCACTACATTATTAAAGCCGTAAGACGTCGGATTTGTTCCAGTCTGGGTGAAAGTAAGCCCATAATCAATACTCTTGCGAATTCTTTGGTTTTGGGATTCTATCCCGAAAATGTAGACAGTGGCAAAGTTTAATGGTGATACCAGGATTGTTTCTACTGGAAAGTCTAATACTCGCCAACTTTCTCCGCCGTTGAGGGTGAAAAAACAACGCTTTCCATCAGCATCATACGCTCGGGTACAAGCATAGATTTGATCCGGATCATGTGGGTTGATTTGGATGGTGCCAATTGAGAGTTTGTTCACCCCCTGAGCAGAGGTGAAGATCGGACTGCCATCCGAATTCATACGGACAAAGCTTTGTGTGGTGCCACCATATAAAAAGAAGGTTTCACCAAACCCCATTTTTCTTACCCGCCATTTGACAGGCGATTCCAAAAAATCCTCAACTACATACCAGGTTGAGCCACCATCAGACGAAGCAATATTGTCCATCAAAATCCAATCTGGATTGAACTCTGAAATGAAAAGCGATGATGAACTTGATAGGTTGGATTTAATCGTCGTCCAGCTTGCTCCCAAATCTTCTGATTTTATTAAGGCTCTGGTATTGGTATCGATAAGATAGATCGCCTGATCATTCAACGAAAAGGTGAGATGGGAAAGAAAACCCCCAACATCGCCAAAATCCGACATCAATGTCCATGATAGACCAAAATTTTCCGAATAATATAATTCACGGCTTTTTGCGAGAAGCAGTTTGTTTGGTTCATCAACTTTCATTGTCAGGCTATCGGTTTTCCCAAACCTTGTTTGCCAGGTTTGACCACCATCGGAGCTGGTTTTCATGTCAAGATCAGTTAGAACCGCTAATTTCAACGGATCATTCCTTGAAATATGAAAAGGATCACCAAAATAAAGGCTAGGGATAAAGCCCTCGAGTATCAAAGTCCAATCGATGTAATCGATTGGTGTAATATACAAATTACGACAATAATAAAGCAGTAACCTGCCTTCCGGACCCCCACCGATTTTCATTTTGACATAATTTGGTTCAGCAGACGCGCAAGCTGGTAAAGATATTTCAGTCCAATTATGCCCACCATCCACGCTCTTAAAAAGACCGTTGGTCACATACGCGAAGAACATATCCAAGTCGAGCGGGTTTTGAGCGATCTCCCAAAAGTCCCCACCTTCAGGGCCTATAGACGTCCACCCATCAGGGGCTGCTTGGACTGTTTTTATGGGAAGGAAAGAAAAACATAATACATTGGTGATCAATATCACCAGTAGTATTTGCCAAACTCGTTTCAATGTGACATTCCTCATGTTTTTTCGCTCCGATCAAAATTTATAAATCATCGAATTGTTAAAGGCAAATAAAGACGATTCCTAAGATTACCATGGATATCTATACAATAAACTCCCCTTGAATCGGTGCCTGAACAGATCCTAAAGCCATCAGCAAAGGCACTTGTGTCAATCTTGGACAGATTCGTGGAGGGTGAGGTTGAAACCTGGGGAATCGGAGGCAATGTCAGCCAGTCATTACCATAATTAAATGAATACATTTTTGTTCCATTCGCATCTGCTAACACGACAGCTTCTCCTGACCCGGAAACAAAATAAGAGGATAGCTGCACATAAACGCCTTCTGGTTCATTGGAGTTAGTCCATTCTCCTTCCAGTTGCCATGTTTCCCCTCGATCTTGACTGACCCAGGCCTCGCCATCCAACCAGGAAAGCAAGTGGGTGGTCCCATTGTAATAAATGGAAGCCAGGCGCGGTACGGAATATAGATCGTTATACGGGGCTGGGAATTGTTCCCACGTAGCTCCTCCATCTGAGGAACGTCTGAAGTTATGACTCAAATAATATAAGGAACCCGAAACTCTCTGGTCCGGCAGAATCGATGTGGAATTATCCAACCCCATAAACCGACGTGCCCAATGTTTACCACCGTCGTAAGAAACGTATAGACTATCAAATAATTCCGCATATAAGATATTTTCCTGGGTTGGATCAATGATCATGTAATCCGCGTTGATCGGTTCTTGATATCCTTCAATCAATAATTCAAAGGTCTGGCCACAATCATTGCTGTGATAGAACTTTGTAAAATACTCATTAACTGTATAAATGTGACAAAAAGTGTTTCGGTCACCGATTGCCAGCACGCTATCGGCTGAAAACTTAGTCCAGCTTTCGCCAGCGTTATTGGTGTAATACCACTGATCCGATTGAAAATACATTTCAGAAGGATTACCAGAGTTCATAATCAGTCTTTTGACCGACAATTTTTCAATGCAGCTCGCGGACTCAAACACCAGACTTCCGTCTGATTGTATGCGGGCAAAGGAGTCTTTCGTTGCAGCGAAAAACTCAACTGGTTGTGCGTTCGCGAAAATAAATTTGTTGATCAATGAGCCTGTCTCCGTTTTGGATGGAAGCTCAGCCCAGGTATCACCGCCATCGGTCGTAATGTATTGATTAACAATAAAGGTGTTTGATGATCCAGGTGAAAAGACAAAGTTATAGGCATAATTGGTTGGAAAAATTTTCGTTACCCAGGACTGCCCATAATCGGTGGAAATATAGATCTCATCCAGATTACCAATATAAATTTCGGAATTGGTTTCTGAAAAACCAATAATGTTCTTTTCAGGCCAAAAGATACCCTGTATATTTTTGATTAACGTCCAGTGTAATCCAAAATCATCTGAGAAAAATATTGCTCCGTCTGAATTGATCAATAAGTGATCTGGGTTCGTTACGTCCATTGCCAGATGATCTGTTATTCCATAGACCTGATTCCAGGTTTCGCCGCCATCCGGGCTAGCTAACAGTTTGTAGGAAGATTCGACAACCATCTTCAATGGATCAGTTCTGCTGATTTCAAAGCTTCCAGTATATGGAGAAATGGGCGCGATTTGCTGCCAACTGATTGATGGGAAAGTGGAGAGGAATAGTCTATCGCAATAATCAAACAGGAGACTTAGATTATTCTCGGTACCTCCGATTTTAAGTCTGTTTTTTTCAATTTCTTCTGGAACCTGACACAAGGGTGTTGGCAATTCGCTCCAATGATGACCACCATCTGTACTATGGAACAAGCCGTCAGCCACCACAGCAAAGATATGATCATCATCATAGGGATTGACGGCTATATCTATGAAATTACCGCCTTCAGGTCCAACCTGGGTCCAGGTTCCATCACCAGCTTGAACCGGTTTCGATTGAAATGCCAATATACTCGTGCATAGGAAAACCATTAGAAGCAAACAACAAAAGTGCTTAATAGATCGAGAAAAAAGCATTTCTTCACTCCTTTTGAATTGTTTTTTTCGTCGGAACAATCGGTATCATTCCGATCGAAAAGTTATTTAATTTTCCAACAAGGCCCTGAACTGTTCAAAATCGATCCGGGAGGTCAGATCCAGGCTCATCGGTGTCACCGAAACGACTTCATCCAGTATGACTGCCCACAGGTCACTGTCTCTTTCGATCAATTCTTTTCTAATGTTCGCCTGATATTGAAAAAGCTCTTCTCCGGTTTTTGGGTCTCTCTTCGCGACAACATCAAAATAACGATGTCGTGATTGCCGGGTCACTCTCCAGGGAGTATTAGGCGTGGCGTTTGCGGGCACATCCACCTTCAAAATATCCATGTCAAAAGGCATCTCTTTCTGGAGCAATTTTTCGGCGAATACCTTGGTGAAATGAGCCGCCACCGAGAAATCGACCCGATTCGAGAGCGCGAAATGTTCCGACGGCGGCGTTTGCAGTGACATTGCCAGGCTGGGAATGCCGAAGCTTGCCGACTCCAATGCAGCGCCGATGGTTCCGCTGATCGTGACGCCAGAAGCCACATTTTCGCCGTAGTTGATGCCCGAGACCACCAGGTCGGGCTCAACCTTCATGATGCCCATGATTCCATGCAAAACTGCCTGCGCCGGGGAGCCGCCCACCGCGTAAACAGGCCAGGTTCTACCGTTCACGGTCAATTCGCGTTCTTCGACGATATGATCCGATTCGCGCGGCAAAGCCCGGCTCATTGAAGTCTGCTGCACCCGCGGCGCGACAACGTGCACATATCCCAGCTCAGAAAGCGCTTCAGCTGCCGCCCACAAGCCAGGGGAATCGATACTATCATCATTGGTCAATAAGATTTGAGGTTGCTTGTTATCTGTCATATGCTGATTTTACCTGATGAAAGCTTTAAAAGCATCGGATGCGACAAAATCATCAGCTAAAAGCAAATATTCACCAGATCCAACTCAGTTGATATCGTCCTCATCCACAAATGGCATAAACTTCATGCAAAGAAGAACCCTCTTGCGTCAAACATTTTTCCTCCAGGAGTTTGATCTGGATCCAGTCTATGCCAAAGCGGGGCAAATTCCTATCAAGCATTGCTTGAAAAGCCCAAATTCAAGCAACGCTTGAGTCCGGCTCCATTATAATAAGCTTATGATCAAACTGCTCCACTTCGCCGACGCTCACATCGACATGACCAACTTTGGCGCGCACGATCCCGAAACCGGGCTGCCCGAACGGGTGATGGACTTTTTGCGCAGCCTCGACACCATCATTCAAACCGCCATTGAAGAAGAGGTCGATCTGGTCATCTTTGCCGGCGATGCCTACAAAGACCGTTCTCCCGCGCCTACCTTTCAGCGCGAATGGGGGCGGCGGCTGATGCGCCTTTCTTATGCTGGAATCCCCACGATTCTACTGACTGGTAATCATGACATCGCTCCCTCCCGACACAAAGCCCATGCCATGCAGGAGTTTGACACGCTCGCTCCGGAGCACATTACCGTGATCAACAGGCCCTCACTGCTTGGACCAAAAGACCTGGAAAACCTTCCAGTACAGATTCTGTGTATGCCCTGGGTCACGCGCGCGGGGGTGATGCAGGCGATCGTCGCGGGTGAGGTGAACGAGGACGATCCCATCAAGGTTATCGAGAACGGCATTAAATATTGGATCGATGACGCTCTCGCGAACATCGACCCCTCGCTGCCAACCATTCTGACTGCCCATGCTTCGGTTGCCGGTGCAAAATTTGGCAACGAGCAGGATGTCAAGATCGGACGGGATGTCATCCTATCGCCTGGTCTGGTAACCGACCCGCGTTTTGATTACGTCGCGCTTGGTCACATTCACCGCTACCAGGACCTCAACCCCGGCAAGCATCCGCCGGTGGTCTATCCGGGCTCGATCGAACGGGTCGATTTTGGCGAGGTCAATGAGGAAAAGGGCTTCATCATCGCGGAAATTGAAAAGGGCAAGACCACCTACGAATGGCGCAAACTGCCCATCCGCCGCTTTATCGATCGCGCGCTGGAGCTGGAAGATGAGCTTGAGGTTAATGAAAAGATCCTGGCAGCCCTCCCCAGCCCCGAAGAGATGAAAGACGCCATCGTGCGCCTTAGGTTGACCTTCCCACAAGGGCACGAGGCCCTCATTGATGACGCACGCATTCACGACTATGCCAAAGACGCCTTTGAGTTCAAGTTTGTGAAAACCGCCATCGCGCCTGTCCGCGGTCGTCTACCAGAAGGGCAAGAAACCAGCAGCCTCAGCCCGCTTGAATTGCTCGACGTTTATTGGAAAAGCAAAAATGAGAACGAATCAGAACGCGCCCTCCTCTCCGAACTTGCCCAGGACCTGATCAGCGAAGTCCACAGTGGAGAGGCCTGATCCTGTTATTCTATTGCTTCGAAAAAAAGTGTGTAGTAGTAGGTCGAGATTAAAGATGTGCGGTCAAGCCCGCACATCTTTAATCCGACGCATCAGCTGGGCTCACACCATTGATTCAATCCGATATGGCAACAATATGGTTACGTCGGATTGAGCAAGATGAACAGACGGTTCATCTTGCTCAATCACGACCTACTATTTAACCTCCTAGACCTCCGCGTTGTAGTGTGATAGAGGTAGGTTGGGCATCGTGCCCTTTGGGAACCAGTGCCCGTCAGGGTATTGCGTTCTTCAACCCGACATTACAAACTTCCGTATTACGTTAATTAGATAACTTAAAGATGATAATTATTCTCGGGCGAGCGTGGAAGCTCGCCCCTTTTTATCACCAAATTGCAAATCGCTTCCAGCTTGCTGTCCTCACGGGGTTGAGAGTCTGGCTTCAGCGAACAGTTCTACCGAATCGATCGGGCCAGCCATGGAATAGACGATGGTTTCAAACGGAATCCTGCCCGGATTGGATATTGGCAGGCTTGCCTCCCAACGCCGCAGCCCAAGGGGATTGCCATCGGCGTCATAGGCAACCGCCAGAAGCCAAACGCTCCCGATCTGTTTGCCTTGCGTTGCGACTGAAAGCTCACCGCTCACAAGAGCGACTTGATCATCATTTTCGTGGTCGATATGGCTTTTGCTGATGGTCACAGAAGCATAACGTTCATCTCCCGGCATGGTTGGCAGCCAGCTATCCACCCAGGCTTCAACCTGCGCTCCTTCGGGCACCGGCGCGGGGAAGTAAGCATAAACAGGGAGGGTTACACCTGCTGGCATCAGATTAAGCGGTGCAGACACGATCATCTCTGCGCCATTGCTGCCGTCTGGATTCTTCAGGCGGAAGCCAACAGCGGGGTTTTCAAGTAGTTCTTCGCTCTCATTCGTGAGCAAGACCAAACAGCGGGTGCCACCAAATGCATCAGGGTGGCAGCTTGCTGCGCTGGTCAGCTTCAATGGGCTGGTTTCGCCTGTCACCTGGCTGGTCGGTTTGGAAGGGTCGCTCGTCGGCCTTGGCGTAGGGGTCAGGGGAATTTGCAGGACCGTTCCCACACCCACCGCGTTTGGGTTCACATTCGGGTTGGCGGTCTTGAGCGCCTCCAGCGGGATGCCGTAGTAAAGAGCGATGCTGAACATATCGTCCTTCTCACCCACGGTAAATGTGATCGGTTCCGGCGTCGCTGTTGGGGTCGGCGTAAGCGTCGCGCTCGGCTCTGGGCTTGCGGTCGCGCTGCTCGTTGTTTCCACTGGGATTTCGGGAATTTCAACCATCGTTGGAGCAGGCAAAGGCGTTTTGGTAGGTAAATACTCTATTTCCACCGCACACGCTTCGCTCAAAACAAGCCCTGCAAGGACAGCCACCAACAACAAGATCTTATTGCATTTCATTTTTTGATTATATCAAGCGTTTGAGGCTTTGATAAACATGGTGATTTACGGCTTTTTTAGTTGAAGGAGGGGACTGTCACCTCTGTCCTAATGATATGTACACCCGAGGCCTGGAACGGTAAAGTGATTTCAAAAAAGACACATCCAGAATGAATCCCACATCTACATCTGCAGGGCCCTCACTCTGGTACCCAGAGCGTAGACAGTCCGCCCTTTGGGCACTCTCTCCTATTGAGAGGGCAAAAAGACGAGTCGTTGCGGCAACCTACGACTTTCTAAAATTTAGAAACAAAAAAGACTGACCCTTTCGAGCCAGTCTTTTTTACATCTATTTCAATCTTACGCTTCGTGGAATTCGCCGTCGACGACGTCTTCATCCCCAGTGTTATGCTGCCCGGGCTGTGGGCCTGTCTGGCTGGCAAAGCCACCCGCTCCGGCGCCAAATCCTCCAGCCTGTCCAGAGTCAGCCGGGCCAGCCTGCTGATAGGCAGCGCTGCCGATCTTCTGCATGCTTTCCTGCAAGGCATTCGTGGCGTTGGTAATGGCGCTCACGTCATCACCCTGCAAGGCGTTGCGCAAAACCTGGATCTTGGCTTCAGCGTCGTTGCGCATGGCGGCGTCAACCTTATCGCCCAATTCACGCAGTGATTTCTCGCTCTGGTAGGCAACGCTGTCGCCCATGTTGCGGGCTTCGATCAGCGCCTTGCGGCGGTCGTCCTCAGCCTTGTTCATGTTGGCTTCCCGCACCATTCGTTCCACATCGCCCTTGTCCAGATTGGTCGAGGCGGTGATGGTCACTTTTTGTTCCTTGCCGGTTGCCTTATCCTTGGCAGTCACGTTCAAAATGCCGTTGGCGTCGATGTCGAATGTGACCTCGACCTGTGGGATACCGCGCGGCGCCGGGGGAATGCCATCCAATCTAAAGCGACCGAGTGTCATGTTATCGCCAGCCATCGGGCGTTCGCCCTGCAGCACATGGATGTCCACAGCTGTCTGGCTGTCTTCTGCCGTTGAGAAGACCTGTGTTTTCTTGATCGGGATGGTCGTGTTGCGCTCGATCAGACGAGTCATCACACCTCCCAGAGTTTCCAGACCCAGCGAAAGTGGGGTCACGTCCAGCAGGAGCACGTCCTTGACGTCGCCAGCCAGCACACCACCCTGGATCGCGGCACCGATGGAGACCACTTCGTCTGGGTTGACGCCCTTGTTGGGCTCTTTGCCATTAGCCATTCGCTTGACCATCTCGGCGACCATCGGCATACGGGTGGAGCCACCCACCAGCACGACCTCGTCGATCTTGTCCACGGTCATGCCAGCATCTTTGAGAACCGCTTCAAAGGGTTTGCGTGTGCGTTCAAGCAGACCTTCTGTCATTTGCTCAAATTTGGCACGGGTCAATTTCAGCAGCAGGTGCTTCGGACCACCTGCATCAGCGGTGATATAAGGCAGGTTGATCTCAGTTTCAAGCACGGAGCTCAACTCGATCTTCGCCTTTTCAGCCGCCTCACGCAAGCGCTGCAATGCCTGGCGATCCGCGCGCAGGTCGATTCCCTGTTCCCTCATAAATTCATCGGCAGCCCAGTTGACGATCGTATTATCCCAGTCATCCCCACCCAGATGGGTGTCGCCATTGGTAGCCTTCACTTCCACAACGCCTCCGCCAACCTCAAGCAGAGAAACATCAAATGTACCGCCGCCCAGGTCAAAGACCAGGATGACTTCGTTTTCCTTCTTCTCCAGACCGTAGGCGAGAGCTGAGGCGGTCGGTTCGTTGATGATGCGCATCACTTCCAGACCAGCAATCTTGCCAGCGTCTTTGGTTGCCTGGCGCTGGCTGTCGTTGAAGTAAGCCGGGACGGTGATGACCGCCTGGGTGACCTTTTCGCCCAGATAGGCTTCGGCATCCGCTTTCAGCTTGCCAAGGATCATGGCAGAAACTTCCTGCGGGGTGTAGGTTTGTCCGTTGACAGGCACTTCGATTCGCGCATCACCGGTTGGTCCTTCCACCACTTTAAAGGAAACCATATCCCTTTCGCCCGCGATTTCATCATAGCGGCGGCCCATAAAGCGTTTTACGGAAGAGATCGTGTTCTCGGGGTTAACCACAGCCTGGCGCTTGGCAGGAATGCCAACCAGACGCTCCCCGTTTTTATTAAAAGCAACCACAGAGGGCAATAATCGCGCACCTTCAGAGGTGGTGATCACTGCCGGCGACCCGCCTTCGATCACGGAGACGACGCTGTTTGTAGTTCCTAAGTCAATTCCAATAATTTTTCCCATGTTTGCACTCCTAATTCATGTAATCTTTTTGTGTATGCATAAACTATACGAAAGGTTTGCAAGAGAAATATTAACTTTTGGTAAGAGGAATGTTTAACGAAATCTTTCATCCTTCACTTTGTTTAGGTTGACAGGCCCGGGTGGATAGATCAGCAAATCCGGCATAGGTTTGAGACGTGGTGGATAAAAAGGTTGCGAATGAAAAAGAAGCAATGCCCAAACCAGGAATTAATAAAGGCCTTACCCCAATCGCCAGGTTATTCCGTCGTGTTATCGTAAATACCTTTTCATGAGAGAGTATTTTTAATGTTTTTAACTATATATTTTTTCTCCGTTATGATTATAATTAACACATATACCTCGTAATCAATCAATTGGAGTCAGACTGGTACGTACAGGTATGCGATGGGATCGCACCCTTTTCTCTTGATCTACTTTGGCCAGTAAAACTTAATGCAAATACTTAGCTTGTTGAATCTGGCTTATGGCTGAAGAGCCTGGGACTTTAGCGTATCTGGCTGAGGAAAATCGCTTGGTTCAAAGAAATTGCACAAAATGATAAGGAGGCAAAAATGAACCGTCGGATTCGACTTATGTCAACAATTCATCACCTTGTATGTATATTTTTTGCAGTGCTGATGCTTTCTGCTTGTATCACATTAAAACAAGTTGACAAGGAACAAGCATCCCCTGTAAATGTATCCTCCTTTCCCAGACCCGGACATTGGGTGGGAGAGAAAGACCTGTCCTTTGACCTTTCGGACAGCGGACAATTGACTAACTTTATTCTGACCACTTCAGCCACTTGTAAGATCACGATAGATGAGGCACAACTCGAAGTTGACAAAGAAAGCGGGACCTTTGTCATCTCTTATTTAATGGACTACGAGGAGCTTGAAAAACAACTGGGAGCCGCAGTAATGAGTCTCGGGGTTATCCCAAAAGATAAGCCCTACGAAGTGCTGTATATTGAGGGCACCGCGACTGAAACCATGTTGACGGGGTCTTACACAATCCGTGTTTGCGGTTCCACTCTGTATATCCAACCTGAAACAGGCAGCTGGAATCCTCAATGGAAAAGCGCGGATAACACCCAGACCTCTCCATCAACTGATTCCCTTGCGACTGATGTGACCGGAATAACTCCAACAACCGCGATAACGCGAACAATTGAATGGGAAAACAACTGGCTGCATTTTGGAGTGGACAATCAATTCTCATCGTACAATCCTAATGAAACGATCATCTCCAAGGCAAATGTCGCGAACCTGCAGCAAATATCGGGGTCGGGTTGCGATGATGTGCTTTTTGCAGTCTCAGGTGGAACTCCTGCGATCTACCAGGGGCAAATGATCATCACGTTTGCCGGCGGAAACATGGAAGTGGGGAATCCATTAACAGATGAAAAATTCTGGGACTTTGGACCACAGTCGTATGCCTGGGCGCCGATTCCAGTGGTATCCACCGATGGGATCATTTATTATCTTTATGTCACGTCAGATTCATCAACCAAGCTATTCGCAGTAAATTTTGAAACAAGACAACAGGTTTGGGAAGCTGCCACGCAATTTGAAACAGGTTACAATTTTGAATCCCAGGTTACAGTTGATGAGGAAAACGGAATGATCTATATCGTTGAAGATTATTTTGGCGATGGGCGTTTATTCGGTGTGGATCGGGCAACTGGCGAAATAAAATGGTTTCAAGGGGTGGAACGGCATGAGGATAGTGTCACCTTTGTTGGATCCTATGTGCCTTTGAAAGACAATAAGCTCTACATTCCAGCAGGGATACCGGAAGAGTATTCCAAACGTTACCAAATGGTTCGGTTTGATGTTGTTAACCAGGAAATTGACCTGCAGTATGATGTTCCTGCTGAATTGAATTTTGGTTGGGAGGTGGGATGGTATGGACTGTGTAATGACCACATCTTTGAAACTTATTCAACAAACCACGAAGCAACCGTTCTGGCAGCACATCAGTTGGACCAGTCCAACATTATCTGGCAAATGGAAATACCTCCACAAACCGGTCGGTTTAGCTGTGATACCCAACAAAATATTCTCTATGTACCAACAAAAACCGGTTTGATCGCGTTGGATGCTGGGACAGGTGAGAAAATTTGGGAAACCAAGAGTCTAAGTAGTGTCTTTACTCCCACAATTGCGAATGGGATCATCTATTATCTTTCCGACACGAATATGTACGCCCTGGATCAGGCTGATGGCAAGCAGTTGTTTCGCTTCCCGCTGGGAGTCAACGCGGACCCATCAACAGGCGTGATTGTAAATGACGGAGTGGTGATCTTTTCCGGTAGCGGCGGCACCTGCGATCTATTTGTGCTGGGACTCAATTGATCCCAGGCGTATTACCGAGTCGCGAGGAAGATTCCGTCAGTTGCATGCATAGGGAAGAAAAACAGGTTGGATGAAAGATCAGGAGCCCAAAACCCATTTGTTTTTGGGCCCCTGTCTATAGCAGATCATTTTTTAGGTTAATGCCTTTTGCCAGGCGCTGATGACCTTGCGGTTGCGCTTTTCGAGCGTTTGGGTCATTCGCTGGATCTTATTGACGATATCCTCAAGCTCCCAGCCCTGTTTCGCGATCGTTTCGCGAACCGCGGCAAGCGTTGCCGGGCTCAGCTGCGACTGTGCCAGCATGTCCGCCAGATGCCAGGGCGAATGCGCCTTGCGCAGTACCGAAACGGTGATCTCCTCCAGCTTATCCAGCGTCTCCCGCATCATGCGCTGCCCGGTTTCGAGATTGGCAGCCTCGATATAGATGCGATTGATCGGCTCGGTGCCCGAGGCGCGCATGCGCAGGTAATAATGGTCATCGCCGCTCTCATCCGAAAGCTGCATTTCAACCAGCTCATAGCGGATGCCACCCAGATAATCGACCTTCAGCCCGGCGATCTTCAGACCCTCCGGGGCGATGTTGATGGGCAGATCAAGGTAATGGTCAATAAAAGCTTCCTTGGCTTCCAGCGGCGCGTCCACATCCGAGCGCCCGGCATGCGAACTTGGGTCAGAAGAAGTGCCGTAGGAATGCCAGAGCCCTTCCAGGCTGACCAGTTCCTCCCAGATATCCTGCAGGCTATTCAAAGGCTTTTCCTCGCGCGTGCCGTAATAGGCCAGCATATCCAAAATGAGCAGGTTCGCCCAGGGTCCGTCCTTGTCGGTGATGTGTCCGCGCGTGGTCAGACCGCTGGACTCCTCACCTCCGATCAGAATTCGGTCGCGCCAGTCTTCGGGCAGCACCTTGAGGTTGTTATAGGCATTATCGGTGCGGCGGATCTCTTCAATGTACTTGATCCCGACCGGCACCATGAAAGCGTTTTTAAGCGAGCGTGTGGCGATATCGCCGTGGCGCGCCTGATAGATCTTTTGTCCGACGTAGCCCGGCAAAGCACCTTCAGCAGGTCGGTTCTCTTCATTGCCCGGGATCTGTCCAGCCAACACTTCGATCAGGGGCGAACCGGTTTGGGTCGCAATCACGCGCCCGGTATAGCCTTTGTCCACCCCCAGATAACGGATCAGCATCGGAAGAATCTGATTGGGGCGGAAGTAGATGCCGCCCTTGTCAACAATGCCAAAACGATCGGCATCGGTATCCATTCCAAAGCCAACCTGCGCGCCGGTTTTGACCACGGTTTCCTTCAGCAGCGCGTTGAAAGGCTCTTCCGGGTTGGCGTAATCCTGCCCACCGAGGTCTGGGTCAACTTCAGCATGCACAACGGTGTAGCGCACGCCGGCTTCGCCAGCCAGACGGGTCAGATAACCTCGTCCGGAGCCGTGCATTTCATCGATCACGATCGACTTGTCGGCAAAAAAGCGGCGAATACGGTCAAAATCAATTGGAATACGGGCGTTGCCCTTGCCGTTGTTCTTGATCCAGTTGACATAATCATCCAGAGGGTCAAAACCCTGCACCAGACCCCTGGCGCGAGCTTCTTCGACATCGCTCTGACCGCCCGTTTCGTCCGCCAACTGCAGTTCGTTGATGCGGAAAGCGATAAAATCGGTCACATTGGTTGGAGCGGGATAGCCTAACCGGGGGTTGAACTTGATCCCCTGCCATTCCGGAGGATTGTGGCTGGCGGTGGCGATGATCAGACCAGCAATTTCGTCTTTGGGCACCACCTCGGTCTCATAGAAAGCCAGGGCGGGGGTGGGAACGTCGCGGTTGCCGGTATGGATGCTGAATCCGTTTGCCAGACAGGTCTCGGAAGCCCAGCGGGTGACGACATCGGAATTTCTGCGCGTGTCGTGCCCCAAGACTACCACCTTGCCGGAAAGGTCTTCAGCGCCAACAAAAGCCGGAACATTTTCATTATTCAAAAAGTCACAGATCGCCTGCACCACCTGACGGGCGCGGGTCTCGGTAAAATCGTTATCCCAACGCCCACGCACGCCGGAAGTTCCAAAGCGCAGAAATTTGCGATCGTAAATTTCGCGCAGCAAACCCTTGCGCCCAGCTAATCCCAGCAAGACCGGGTCTGAGGTACGCAGGCGGAAAGCATACAAGCGCTCGAAGATGTTGCCGATCTGGATCACGCGGTAAGCCATGAAGCGGTCGGGATCAACCTGATCGTTCATGCTGTCCAGCAAGGGCAGGATCTCGAAGTTGATCGCCTCACGCAGGGAATCAAAGACCGGGTTAGCCAGATATTCCTTGGAAATCTCGATTGCCAGCCTGCGCAGATCACCGGAGAGCGGCACATAGTCGTTCTCGATCTCACTTTGATAGCGCAGTCCCTCATCATCTTTGCCCTTATACAGCTCCAACCGCCCCTGACTGCCAGTAGCTGCCACGGTCAGCAACAAGCTGAAAATTCGTGAAGAAAGGCTTAATTCTTCCCCAACCAGCGCTGGTTCCGGCCTGAGCAACTCACGCACCTCTCTAAGAAAGGCGCTCATGTTCCCGATGGCAGGTCGCCAGGTTTCAGCTTTGTCTGCCACCAAGAGATCGCGATTGAGTCTATTGAAGCGGGTGGCAATTTGAGCTTTGAAGGTTGGGCTGTTTCTCTCTTTATTCATCGTTTCTCCAGTGATCAATACTTTTCAGGGCGAGGCATCAGGCCGCCCTGAGTGACGTTCAACACTTCTATTTTAGCCCCTTTAGGGGTATTGGTCAGGCTTTGGATCAGATCGCAGATCTCCCAGGCGATCGAGGCGACCTCGCCCGCGCTGTGGCGCGTATCTGCTTCCAGCATCAGGCGATACTTGGGTTCGGTACCGGAATAGCGCGAATTCCACTGCACCAACCCCGGCAGGTCGGTCTGCAAAAGCTTTAATCGTTCCTGAAAAGCTGTAAGGCTCTGCAGATCGGGTTTGCTGCTCACATCACAGGACGCCACCACCTGGTTGTATTTTTGGATGCTGCCAGCCAAAGCGGAAAGGCTAAGTTCAGGCATTTGTGCCAGCATTTTCAGGATGAATACTGCCGTGCGGATGCCATCGCCGGTTCGGTGTTCTTCGTCCAGCAGGATGATATGCCCGCTTTGTTCGCCGCCCAAACCGAGTTTGCCCTTGCCTTCTTCTTTTTGAGCCAGGTTCATCAGCTCTTCACTGACATATTTATCGCCCACAGGCGTCAGGAGCAGGTTAAAGCCCTTTTCTCTCGCAAATTCCTTCAACGCGCCATTGGCCATCACGGTTGTGACCATCGTATCGCCCAAAAGGCGACCTTGCCGGTGCAGTTCGTCTGCCAGCAAAGCCAGCATGTGGTCGCCGTCGATCAGATTTCCTTTTTCGTCCATCATAATGACCCGGTCCGCGTCGCCGTCAAAAGCGATCGCCAGATCAGCTTTCTCAGCTTTCAGGACCTTCGCTAATTCTTCCGGTCGGGAACGCAAATTTTCGGAACCAGCGTGCAAATTGATCTTGACGCCATCGCACTCTGTGTTTATCGCCACCAGATCGGCACCCAGCCGTCCAAAAACCTCAGGCGCGGCTTTGTGGGCAGCCCCATTGGAACAATCCAGCAAGATCCGCAAATGGCTCAGATCCAGGCCTGGGACTGTTGCCAGAATATCCTGCAAATAGACTTCGAAAAGCTTGGGTGAAGCCTCTCCCAGGCATTCACCGTCCAGATCAGGCATTTCATCGGGCAAGCTGTCGATAATAGCTTCAATTGCCTCTTCCTGCTCCGGGGTCAGCTTCATGCCCTCGGCATTAAGGAATTTGATCCCGTTCTCTGCCGCAGGGTTATGGGATGCCGATATGACGGCTCCGGCGGTCGCGCCCATATATCGGGTTAGATAAGCGATACCGGGCGTGGGCAAAATGCCCAGGTCCAGAACACGGGCGCCGCTCTCACGCAGGCCGGTTGCCAGCGCGGTTTGCAGGATCGGGCCGGAAACGCGGGTGTCCCGTCCGATCACAAAAAGAGCCTGTTCCCCTTCCTTTGTCTTGAGCGCGCGTCCGGCCGCCACGCCAAGACGATAAACAAAATCCGTGGTCATTGGGTCTTGCCCGAATTTTCCACGGATACCATCAGTGCCAAAATATTTGTTCTTTGTCATTTAGATTTCCTGTTTAAGGGTTTTTATTCGATCACAATATCTGCAACCACCGGCAGGTGATCGGAGACAGAATGTGCCAGTTCGCTGTTGATGATGTGCGCCTCATAACTGACCAGTCGTTTCGATGGGAAGAAGAAGATATGATCGACGGCCCCAGCTTTTGGATGGGTTGGGATTTTCTCTTCCGGTGCCAGATGAACGAATTTTTGCTCACTCTCCAGCATATCCTTCAACGAATATTCATCGATCCTGGCGTTAAAATCCCCCATCAGGATCAGCGGCAGACCCGGGATCAGGATGTGCCTTTCCACCAGGCCCAAAACCCGACTCATCTGTTTTGAGCGTGTCATTTTCGCCGCGTCAACCACTTCGTCCCAGACAAATTCTCCCCGTTCGCCTACCAGCGTGGTCAAATGCAGATTCATGACATAGGGAAAAGGTTCCTGCTTAATGCGTGTCAGGATGACGTAGCGCGGGTCTGTATCGCGCGTGCCTTCATAGCTCACCGGCTGGAAGATCGGCACATTGCGCGGCATGCCCTCTTTGGCTGAGTTGCCGAGACGGCTGAAGGGCTGGCGGGAGAAGATCGCGTTGCCCTTGGACCAATCCCACCAGTCATTAAAAAGCCCGTTGATCATCAGGTCTTTTTTGATCTGCATATGCCTTTTCATGGAAAGCGTTTCGCCATAAAACGAATAGTCAAAACCGGCGTCAAGCCGCAGGCGTTCCACCATGCTGACCAGGACTCCATCGGCATCGGTATATTGGGCGATCTCCTGTACACCCAGCACGTCAGGGTTGATCTCCTGGACCAAAGTTGCCAAAGCCTGCGATTTGCCAGTGGCTTTTTCGGGAGTACCGGCAAAGTTCTTCACCCCACCCCCCAGATTTAGCGTCATCACCCTTAGTTTTAGCATAGTTTCTCCATTACTTTCCTAAAGTCAATAGAATTATACCAACCATCCGCATTCACTTTATTTTGAGTTAAGACTTATGTCCCCAAACTTGAATATGGTAGTTCGATCACAAATTCTGCGCCGCCATCCTTACAGTTGTGAGCATAAAGCTTGCCGCCATGCCCTTCCACAATGCGTTTTGAGATGGTCAGACCCAGGCCAAGACCCTCTGGAGAGGCCTGGTCATCCTGGCGCACACGATAGTAACGTTCAAAGATCGTTTCCAGTTTATCTTTCGGTATCCCGGGGCCATGATCACGGATCATGACCACAACCCGATTAATAAAACAACGTAAACGCACATCGACCGTGCTGTTTTCAGGAGAATGTTGAAAAGCATTCTGAAGCAAGTTTTCAAAAACCCGCGTCATCAGGTGGGGGTCAAAAACAACCAGACATTCATCCGACAAGGGAATAAAGTTGATTGTGATGGCCTTTTTGGCAAAAACATTTGCGAAATCCTGCAGGATTTCCTCCAAATAAGTGTTGATCTCGACCGAAACCTTCCTGGGCGAAAATTCACCCAGATCGGTCAGGGTCAATAAACGCAGGTCTTCGACCATTCGAATCAATTGCGTGTTCTGTTGTTTTAACTGATGCACCCCCGCCTCATTGAATTCGTAAATACCATCCTCAAATGCTTCGATGGTTGCTTTTTGCACGCTGAGCGGCGTGCGCAGGTCATGGGCAATATCCATTAAAAAGAGGCGTTGGTTTTCCTGGCTTTTTTCCAGATCGGCTGCCATCTCGTTCACAGCCCGACCCAGTTCTGACATATCCCGATAGGGCTCCAAAGGCACCCGCAAAGACAGATCCCCCTGAGAGATGCGCTTGGTAGCCGCGATGGTCGTTACGATCGGCCGTAAGATTGCTTTGGTCATAAACGTTGACATCAAAAAACCCACCAGCAAACCGATGGTCAACGATCTGACGATCGCCACAATTGCCCGATCCGAGACACCGGTGCCCAGGCTGATCAGGATGCGATCAATAAAATTGCCGGATAGCAAGTAGCCAACAATTCTCCCGTCCACCAGGATAGGAGCAGCGGTCTGGAGCGTGACCTGCGAAACCTTTTTGCCCATGTTGGCCGGGTTCTCCACCATGATGATGACAGCCTCAGTATCGATCAGAGCCAGGTCATAATGCTTGAGCTCCTTTGGGGCGAGCTCATTCATCATTGCATACGCCTCAGGGTCATCGATCCCATGCCATCCGTTATGCTCCTTGTAGTAATTTTGGAAATAACTTTGAAAAGCTTTGGCTTCTTCCAGCTGGATTTGATGCATCAGGTCCACAACCGTGTTGCGGACCAGCACCCATGCGACCAGAAAACCCACGATCAAGGAAACCAAAACGACTGCGCTGTAGCTGAGCAGAAGACGGGTGCGCATCTGGTCAGCCCTTTCTCATCGCCCGGTAACCGATACCAAACACCGTTTGAATGGCATTGTTTTCCGGATCAATAGCTTTTAACTTTTGGCGCAGATTTTTGATATGGATATCGATCGTACGCTCATATCCCTCATAACCACCGCCTTGTGTCGCCTCGAGAAGCTCAAGCCGGGTAAAAGCCCGGTCTGGCTCAGTCATGAATTGAGCCAGGATCTCGTATTCAGCCGGGGTAAGCTCAAGCTCAACCCCATTCAGACTGGCAGTATGCCCACGCAGATCCATCTGCAGATTACCCAGCCTGAGGATCGTGGAAGGGGCGATCGGTTGGCCGACTCTTCTTAGAACTGCCTTAATTCTTGCGACAACTTCTCTTGGAGAAAAGGGTTTCGAAATATAGTCATCCGAGCCCAGTTCCAGACCGATCAGACGTTCAATTTCCGCATCTCGCGCCGTCACGATAACGATCGGAACAGTATCTATCCTGCGGATCTCGCGCATGATATCCAAACCATCCATATCAGGCAAATTCAAATCCAGCAGGATCAGATCCGGTTTTTCTTCTTTCCAGAAAGAGAGCGCCTCCGCGCCAGTGACGGCGCTGACCGTCTGGTAACCAAAGTGATGAAGATAATCCTGTAAGATCTGATTCAGGTTCAGTTCGTCTTCAACAATCAATATTTTCGCCATAAGCCCCTTTCCAGTAATTCTCAATTTAATGGTGAAATGAATCAGCCTGCTTCTATTATATAAAGAATTGCTGGCGCCTTTCTTGTTTGCCTGAATTTTGCTTGATTATATTATCCCACAGGAAAATACTCTAAATCTAAATAAGTTCTGATTATCATGTCAATATCTAAAGCTTATAACATTGTCATCATCGGAAAACGATGACAACATGAAGGAGTATGAAATGAACAAAAAAAGAATAATGATTGTAATGTCCGCTCTACTGATTGGAGCAATGATTTTAGGGCTTGCCGGCAGCGTTTATGCGCAAACTGAAACCCCGGAAGTCGAAACGGAAACGCTTCCCGCACCCGTGGTAACCCGCGGGCCCCGAGGTGCATTCTGTGACGGTAGCTGCGATGCCGATGGCGATGGCGTGCCGGATCGCTGGCAGCCTGGTGGAAACAATGGAACCCAGCCTGGCAATGGTTTTGGCCCCGGTGACGGCAGTTGCGACGCCGATGGCGATGGTATTCCCGATCAGTTGAGACTTCGCGACGGCAGCGGCACTGGTCAGCAATATGGCAGGGGAAATGGCAACGGTCAAGGTGCTGGTGGCGGCCAGGGCGCTGGTTTTGGCACAGGTACCGGTATGGGCTATGGCGCCGGACAAGGCGCTGGCACAGGCCGCGGCGCTGGTGGAACCGGTCAGGGTATGGGCCCTGGTCAAGGTCAGGGTAACGGTCAGGGCCTGCACGACGGCTCCTGCCTGGGCGACTAAGTTTTTGAAATAAAAACCCCCCTCGCTATCACTTGGTTAGCGAGGGGGTTTTGTGTTAATTAAAGAATAAGGGCCAGATATTTGGTTCTAAATTTACAACTTTAGCGACATTAACAAATGAGGTAACCTAAGTTTCGCACATTTAAAAAAGACATGGTCTTAAATCACCTAACACAGGATTTATTTTTGCCATACCGGGAATTGCTGGATGGAAACCTCATTTTCACTGATCAACAACACAAGATCACCAGCAATTCTATGGGTGGGAGTCTGTTTAGCTTGTTTTCCCTAACTACAAGCGAACCTGACGCTTTGTGACACACACAGGCATCTGCTAATTCAACCCAAGACCCAGAAACAGTGAAGATGTTCCAAAAAGTTCAAAGTTCGTGCTGTAGCCACACAACGATCATATTTTCACGACTCGATCGGTGAAATTCTGCGGGTTGGTAAATACTAACAACGAGCCCCCCAATAAAGCTCCAGATTTCTCTAAAATAACGAAATGCTGCAGGTTTTTGAAATTAACACTGGATTAAATTCTTCTTTCATGGTATTATCACATATGTGAATCCAACAGAACAAATGTGAATCAGGAATTGTCATGTCGCATGATCGAATAAGTTCGGAGCGTATAAATCTCCTGGCAGATGTCGCAGAGATGTACTATCTCAAGGGAGAGGATCAATCACAAATCGCCAAAAGAATGAATGTTTCGCGATCAATGGTCTCACGAATGCTTACTGAAGCGCGAAAACTTGGAATCATCAAAATTCACATCGAACGTCCTGTCAATCACAATAGAGAACTTGAAAAATACTTTCGCCAGAAATTTAATTTAAAAGATGTGCTTATCGTGGAACAGGTCAATGGACAGCCTTTGCTGCCACTTTTAGGCAAGACCGCTGCCCGTTACCTTGAAGAAAACATAAGACCGAACCAAACCCTTGGTACTTCATGGGGTACGGGTATCAGCGCGACGGTTGATGAGCTGGAGTTCGAAAACCCCATTCCGGGCGTTCGCATCGTGCAGATGCTGGGTTCCCTCGGTGCCCGCATCAAACAATATCATGGGATTGCGATCGTCAATCGTCTTGTGGACAAATTGGATGGCGAAGGGGTGTATCTGAATGCCCCGTTTTTGGTGGAAAACGCAGATCTGGCAAAAGTTTTAATGGAAAGCAAAGATATTGTTGAAACTCTACAGCTGGCTGATCAGGCTGACGTTGCTTTGCTGGGTATCGGAAGCGCTGAGCCAAATGTTTCCGCGTATGTTCTGGCGGGTTATCTGGCTGAACAGGAAATGAGTGATGTCTACGAATCCGGCGCGGTTGGCGACGTTTGTGGTTTGTTTATGGATATCAACGGCCAGGCGGTTCACTCCCGGCTTCAGGACAGGATGATCGGTATCTCCCTGGAGACGTTAATGAAGATTCCACTACGGATCGCTGTTTCGGGTGGGCAGGAAAAGATCGTTCCGATCATTGGAGCATTAAAAGGCAAAATGGTAAACGTGTTGGTAACAGACGCCTTTACTGCACAGGGCGTTATAAATTACATAAAGGAACATAATGTTGATCTAAAACTATAGAAGGGCACTATATGACAACCTGGAAAAAAGAAGAATTTGATAATCTTGAAACAACCAATGTGCTCAAAAAGTCCGAAGAACTGGGACTAAGCCATGAGCAATTAGTTGAAATGTATCGGACAATGGTCAAGGTCCGCTTGTTTGAGGAAATGGCCGACAAGCAATATGCCCTCGGTAAGGTTCATGGCACCATGCACCTTTCGGCCGGGCAGGAAGCAGTCGCGGTAGGTGCTGGATTTGCGGTCAATAAAGGTGACTATCTGCTGAATCATCATCGTGGTCATGGTCATTTTATTGCCAGCGGTGCAGATGTGAACAAGATGATGGCTGAATTCCTCGGCAAGGATACTGGCTACTGCCGTGGTCGCGGCGGCTCGATGCATATTGCCGATGTGACCGCCAATAACCTCGGTGCCAATGGCATTGTCGGTGGTGGGCTGCAGCTGGCTGTCGGCGTTGGCCTTGCGATTCAAATGAAAAAGACTGACCAAATCGTTCTGACCATCTTTGGCGATGGCGCTTCAAATGAAGGGATTTTTCATGAATCCCTGAATATGGCCGCGATCTGGGATCTCCCGATCTTATATTTATGCGAAAATAATCAGTACGGCATGTCCGCCAATGTCACCCGCGTCTCAGCGAAAACCCCGTTCAAGGGTCGCGCGGCTGGTTACGGTATCCCGGGTTACTACATTGATGGCAACGACGTATTGGCTGTCTATGAATTTGTTCATAAAGCCGCTCAAAACGCCCGTGAAGGGAAAGGCCCTGTTTTGGTTGAGGCTCAAACCTATCGTTATTTTGGTCATTCAAAAAGCGACCGCAACCTGTATCGCTCAAAAGAAGAAATTGAATACTGGAAAACTGTCGAAGATCCGATCGTCCGTTTTGGAAAGCTCCTGCTCGAAGCCGGGTTATTGACTGAACAAAAGATCGAAGAGATCCATGCTGAAATGAATAATGAGATTGAAGAATCGGTGAAGTTTGCAGAAAATTCACCGGAACCAGATGTTAATGATGTGATGGAGTGGGTATATGCCTGAGATTACATATCGTGAAGCTGTTCGTGACGCAATGGTTGAGGAAATGCGTCGTGATGAGACCGTATTTTTGCTTGGTGAGGATATCGGCACCTATGGCGGCGCCTTTGGCGTGAGCGCTGGCATGCTGGCAGAGTTTGGACCCGAAAGAGTTCGGGAAACTCCAATTTCTGAGCTGGGAATCGTTGGCGCGGCTGCCGGCGCGGCGATGGTAGGCATGAAGCCCATTGCGGAAATCATGTTCATGGACTTTATTCTTCTGGCGCTGGAACCTTTGATGAATCAGGCTGCCAAAGCGCGTTATATGTTTGGCGGCAAAGCGACCGTTCCGATGGTAGTACGCATGCCTGGTGGTTCTGGAACAGGAGCCGCGGCACAACATTCCCAGTCCCTGGAAAGCATTCTGATGCACATCCCTGGCATCAAGGTTGTCGCTCCCAGCACACCTTATGATGCCAAAGGTCTGCTGATCAGCGCCATCCGCGATCGCAATCCGGTTTGTTTCGTTGAGCATAAGCTGCTTTACAAGGTCAAGGGCGAGGTTCCGACCGGTGAATATACCATTCCTCTGGGTGTGGCAGATATCAAACATGCCGGTACTGATATTACCGTGGTCACTTCGGGCATTATGGTTCAGAAATCCCTGGCAGTTGCCCAGAAACTAAGCCAGGAGGGTATCAGCGTCGAAGTGGTGGATCTTCGCACCTTAAGACCCCTCGACACAAAGACGATCATTGCCTCGGTCAAAAAGACCGGCAAACTGCTGGTGGTTCACGAAGCCGTGAAGACTGGTGGATGGGCTGGCGAGATCATGGCCGTTGTCTCTGAAAGCGAAGCCTTTGATCATCTGGATGCCCCAATGCGCCGTCTGGCTGGCAAAGACGTGCCGATCCCCTATAATCGTTTCCTCGAAGCGGCCGCTGTGCCTCAGGAAAATGACATCGAAGCCGAGATTCGCGCGATGGTCGCGAATAAGTATTAGAAAGGAAGCTGATGCCAACTCCTTTTATTATGCCAAAAATGGATATGGACCAGGAATACGTGACGATCACGAACTGGTTGAAAAAAGAAGGCGAATGGATCAACAAGGGCGAACCTGTCATTGAAGTTGAAACGGACAAGATCGCCAGCGAGATCGAGGCCCCTGAAAGCGGCATTCTGGCTGGCATTCTTTACCACGCGAATGAAGAAGCCCCTGTGACCAAAGTGGTTGCCTACATTCTCAAGGAAGGGGAGACGCTTGAAAGTGCCCCCTCATCCGATCAAGGTAAAACTCCCGTTGCTCAAACACCATCACAAGATTTGAACCAAGCTGAGACCTCGAAACAAGACGTTAGCGCAACCCCCCTGGCCAAAAAAGTCTCCGCCGATTTGGGCGTGCCCCTCGATCAGGTGACCCCCAGCGGCAGCAAAGTGACCCGCAGGGATGTTGAAGCCTTCGCGGACAACATGAAAGAAGTTGTTACCCCTCGGGTCTGCGTCCCCGCAACCCCTGCCGCCCGAAGTTTGGCCGCGCAGAGAGGCGTGAGCCTCGAAGATGTGGTGGGTTCCGGCCCCAGAGGGCGCGTCCAGGCCAAAGATGTACCAATGAAAGCTGCCGTCTCCGAACCTGTTGCCCCTGAACCAGTTGCGGCGACCATTCCCCTGGTCGGAAAGAGAAAGCGCATTGCCGAACGTCTCACCGCCAGCTACCAATCCACCCCGCATATTTATCTGACGGTCGAAGTGGACATGAGCGCCGCGGAAAGTGCGCGCAAGCGCATCAATCAAATGGCGGACAAAAAAGGCCAGCCCACGGTTTCAATGACTGCCTTTTTGGCCAAAATTGTCGCCTGGGCATTGACCAGACACCCGAAACTGAACGCTTCGCTGCAGACCGACCGAATCGAGCTTCTGGAAGCCATCAATATTGGCATCGCCACTGCAATTGATGACGGATTGATCGTTCCGGTCATTCATGGTATCGACAAACTCGGTCTGCGTGAGATCAGTGAATGCCTCGGTTATCTGACCAGGCAGGCTCGCAACGGCGCACTGACCGCGGCCGAGGTGGCCGAAGGCACGTTCACGATCTCAAATCTCGGCATGTATGGGATCAGTTCCTTTACCGCGATCATTAATCCACCTCAGTCCGCCATCCTTGCGGTGGGCGGGCTGGTTCGCAAGCCAGTCGTGATCGATGAGAACGACACCATCGCCGTGCGACCGATGATGAACATGACGCTTGGCGCGGATCACCGGGTGGTGGACGGCGCCGACGCGGCTGCCTTCCTTGCTGATCTTGTCAAGGCATTGGAAGCGCCTGAATTTATTTTGTATTAGCTTTTTGCTGGTAAGCATCTGGCTTTCCAGACAGGCAAGAAAGTAATGGAGAAAAAGACATGGGACTAAACCAATATTTATCGGAATCAAACATCCTTCTGGGTTTGGCGGCTGAAAGCAGCAGTGACGTCATCCGGCAGTTGGGTAAGACCTTGCTCAAAGATGGATATGTGAAAGAGTCGTATATCGATGCGGTCATTAACTGGGAAAAAACGCTGCCAACCGGCTTGCCCCTGGATGGAGACGTAAATGTGGCCATTCCTCATACTGACATTGAACATGTGAACAAGTCCGCAGTGGCCATGGCTACCCTGGCAAAGCCGGTGACCTTCCAGAACATGGTCGGTCCTTCAGAATCAGTTGCGGTAAAGATCGTTTTTCTCCTTGCTCTGGAAGAGCCTCATGCCCAGATCGAAATGCTGCAGGAAGTGGCTGGTGTGGTTCAAAACGCGGGTGTTTTGAAAGCTTTGCTTGCTGCCACCGATCCCAAAGAGGTTTTGCTCGCTTTTGAAAAGACGGAGACGGATTCAGTCTCCGATTAATTATTATAAGGATAAGTTTATCAAAGGAGTTCATTATGATAGGTAAGAAAAGAATATTGGTTGCATGTGGTACTGCGGTTGCTACCTCGACTGTAGTTGCCAAAGCTGTTGAAGAAGCTCTGGAAAAACGAGGCATTCAGGCCACCATTCAGCAATGCAAGGCCAGTGAAGTGCCGTCCAAAGCGGCTGATGCTGATCTGATCATCACAACTACACCTGTAGCGACAGATCATGGCAAGCCGGTCATCCAGACATTGGCATTCCTGACCGGAATTGGCAAAGACGCTGTCCTTGAACAAATTATTGAGAAACTGGGAGCGTAAATACAGGTGCGACGTTCCCAGTTCTCTGTCTTGCTGTAAGGAAGGACGACTGTGCAGGAATTTCCATATGGTTTGATATTTCTTGGCCTTGCCCTGGCTTATGGCGTTCAATTGTTTTTGACCGGATGGCAGGCCAAACGCTACTACAAACGGCTCAAAGAACTGCGCAAAGCAGGTTTGACCTCCGTCGGTATGGCTGGTGGAAAATGGACGGGGCGAACCTACGGCGTCCTTGTTATTGATGAAGATAAAAAAATAGTTCACGCTGAAAAAATGTCTGGCATCACTATTTTCTCAGGCTTAAAACCGGTTGAGGGATTGGTAGGTCTGGACGTTGCCAAACTTTTGGATGAAAGCCAAAATTTTTCCATGAAAGAAAAACTTTTGGAAGCTTTTCGTAATGCGGCAAAAGAGTATTTTAAGCCCGAAAACCAATCGATCATATCTGACATACCTGAAAAGATGTCTGACATTAAAAGTGTAAGAATGTATCGAAAGAATAAGGTTTAGCATTTCTGCCAGTTGGCATGAGGAGGTGGTTTTATAGATATTTTAGTTATTTGCAGTGATCAGTACCATTATTTACAAAATTATAAAAATAAATTGGAGGTAAAATGCAAGCATTAGCAACAGCTGCAGAATGGTTCATTGGGCTATTTAAAGCCGGTGCGGATAACTTTGTTGGCCTGGTAACAGGTATTGTGCCGCTTCTGATCGTCCTTATGACCTTTGTCAATGCATTAATCGCACTTATTGGCCCCGACAAAATTGATAAAGTCGGCGAAGCCGCGGCCAAAGAAGGATTAATCTATTATCCTATTCGTTACATGATCCTGCCATTCCTTTCGGTGTTTTTCCTGACAAACCCGATGGCATACACGATGGGACGTTTCCTGCCTGAAAAATACAAACCAGCGTTTTATGATTCAGCGGTATCTTATGTCCACCCACCACTGGGTATTTTCCCGCATGTCAATCCTGGAGAATACTTTGTGTGGGGCGGTATCGCCGCCGGTGTTGAACAAGCTGGTTATAATCTTTCAGCTTTGGCAATCCGCTACTTATTGATCGGTCTCGTTGTTATTTTGATTCGTGGTATCGTGACCGAACGTATTACTGCCATCATGTCGAAGCGAGCCGTTTCGACTGAAGCAGCAAGTTAGTTGGAGGGCAAAATGAATAAAATTAATAAGCTTTTGGAAAATATTGGTCGTGGTGTCGGCAGAGTTGTCGGCGCGATGTACCAGGCTGGACGTGACTCAATTGACCAGGTGATCAAAAATGTTCTGCCGTTCATGGCTTTCATTTCCCTGATCGTTGGTATCATCCTCAAATCCGGCATCGGTGACTGGCTTGCAAAGACCCTGTCTCCTTTGGCGGGAAGTTTGCTGGGTTTGGTCGTGCTTTCAATCATCATCGCGATCCCTGTGCTTTCACCCTTACTCGGGCCTGGCGCTGTGATCGCCTCGATCATCGGTACCCTGCTGGGAACCCAATTCGCAACAAAAGCCATTCCGGCACAATACGCGCTGCCCGCTTTGTTCGCGATCAACCCACAGGTTGGTATGGACTTTATTCCGGTTGGTCTGGCACTTGGTGAAGCAGAACCGGAAACGGTGGAAGTTGGCGTCCCCGCCATCTTATTCTCCCGTCTGATCACTGGCCCATTGGCTGTTGTTCTGGCTTATTTTGCCAGCTTTGGGCTGTACACCAATTAGTTAATAGTTTAAATTTTGGGAGTGGCAGGTTGAATTCTGTCACTCCCGCAAAATATTTTGATAAACAAGAGGAAATATGGCTGAATACAAAAAAATAGTAATTAAGGCTGGTCCCGGGGGTTGGGGTGGCCCATTGGTCGTTCAACCAAAACCAGGTCGAGATGTTATCGCTTCGATCACTGGTGGCGGAATTCATCCAGTCGCTCAAAAGATCGCTGAATTAACCGGTGGCGTGGCCAAAGATGGTTTTCGCGGTGGGGTTCCCTTTGATCAAATTGCCTGCGCGATCATCGATTGTGGTGGCACCGCTCGCATTGGTGTCTATCCCATGAAAAAGGTCCCGACCGTGGATATTTATCCAACCAAACCCTCAGGGCCACTGTTCCGCTTTATTACAGAAGAATTTTTTGTTTCTGGAGTAAGAGTACAGGACCTGGAATAGTACCTGGGCTAATTAGAGTTTGAATATCAACTTGATCTCAAACTAAATCCAAACAGCGGATATTCGCCTGGCGGACATCCGTACTTAAGATAGCCGTAATAATGAGATGCCTTGGATTTCAGGGAAGAAAAAGGTGAAAAATGGTTAAATATTCTGCAACTGTTCTGCATGTTGGGCCTCTGTTAGGTGAATTTACAGAAGCCGGTATCCTGGTGTTTTTCGGACAAGACGCACCAGAAGAATTGCAGGAATTTTCTGTCATCCACGATGGAACAACCCTGGAAGCGGATTTGGAACCCGGTGATTTCGTATCTTTGGACGGTGAGGAGTATAAAATTCTTGCCGTTGGTGAAGTCGCGAATATAAACTTCAGAAACCTTGGGCACCTTGTGATGAAATTTAATGGAGAAAGCAAAGTCGATTTGCCTGGAGATGTGTGTGTGGAAAACAAGCCGTTGGCTTTACTTCATCCAGGCAGCACGATGAAGGTTTTTAGCAAAGATAATTTATAAAAGAGGTAGTATGTCTACATTGAAAGAAAGACTGATTGCCCGAGAAGAAAAGGACGGACCTTTTCGAATTGGTTTGGTTGGCGCCGGCCAGATGGGCACAGGTTTGATTTCTCAGGTTGAGAAAATGCATGGCTTGAAAATTGTTGCTGTATCGGACGTTATGCCCACCAGAGCTTACGATGCCTACATCGAATCTGGTGTTGATGCAAACAAAATTCATTGGGAAGAAGACAATCTTGAAAAGGCGAACCAACTCATCCTGGATGGTCAACGTGTTGCAACGCACTCTTCTGATTTTTTGGTGAAAATCAAGGAATTGGATGCGATCGTAGAATGCACCGGCATCCCGAACGTTGGCGCCGTGGTTTGTAATCAGGCGATCGAGTCTGGCAAAGCCATTATTAATATGAATGTCGAGACTGATGCGACAATCGGTTACTATTTGACCCAAAAAGCCATTTCACGGGATGTGGTCTATTCATTGATCGCGGGCGATGAACCAGGAAGTATCAAGGAACTTTACGACTGGGCCGATGCTTTGGGTTTTGAAATTGCCATGATTGGCAAAGGAAAGAACAATCCGCTTGATCGAACCGGAAACCCGACCACCCTTGCGGAGCGGGCAAAAGCAAAGAACATGAGCCCTAAAATGTTAGCTTCCTTTGTGGATGGAACCAAGACGATGGTTGAAATGACTTCCATCGGCAACGCGGTTGGATTTGTCCCAGAGGTCCGGGGTGGTCACGGCCCGGCCTGCGACTGGCGCGATCTGGCCAAAGTCTTTGTTCCCAAAGAAGCGGGCGGTATTTTTAGTGGTAAAGGCTTTGTGGACTATGCGGTTGGGCCCGCGCCCGGTGTCTTTGTGATCATTACTACCGATCAGCCAAAAATCATTGCGGATCTAAATTATCTTGGCTTATCCGGAGGCAAAAACGGCTACTGGAGTTTGTATCGGCCTTATCATCTCGCCAATCTCGAATCGCCAATCACCATTGCCAACGTTGTGATGGATCGTCGGGAAACGCTCAATACGAAGATCAAACCTGTTTGTGAAACGCTGGCGGTTGCCAAAAAAGACCTTCAACCAGGTGATACCATCGATGCCCTTGGAGGATATACCATCTATGGCATGATCGAGAAGGCAGCAATCGCCAGGCAAGAAAACCTGGTTCCGATGGGTTGTGCTGTCGGAGGCGTGCTGACAAAACCAGTCAAGCAGGGTGAAGCGATCAGATACGACCAGATCCAGCTGCGGGAAGAAGATCTGATCGTCCAGTTGCGTCGCGAACAAGACCGGATGGTCTGGGGCTAAACAGAAGCCATGCTGGAATCGTTTAAACGCGTTACGAATGCTGTGGTAGGTTTGGTAAACCGTGCGGGGGTAAATAACTCCCGCGCGGTTGCGGCATTGGCGCC
Organism: Anaerolineaceae bacterium UBA1415; assembly: GCA_002305635.1. Classification (GTDB taxonomy): domain Bacteria; phylum Chloroflexota; class Anaerolineae; order Anaerolineales; family Anaerolineaceae; genus Mesolinea. The sequence goes on from DBPR01000029.1 coordinate 164,970, forward strand.
CCAGGAGGATCGCATTAGCTTTCTATCCTCTGTGCGTCGCTGTGGATCGCAGGGGTTTTCCCTGGGTTCACTATCTGAAGCCAGTCTTCGTATCACCAAAACGCGATTCCTGACAATCCCAAAAGGCATGATTTTTTCGCTGGCGGATAAAAAAGATGTTGTGGTCTACGATCTGAACGCGGACGCCTTTGTTAGTCAGGTTGAAGCGCCAACAAACCTGGAAATTCATAAACTCGTTTACAGAAGTACAAACCACAAAGCATTATTGCTTTGCCATCCAAAATGGACTTTCCGCCTCTTTTCGGGAGGGAGAAATTTGGATTATTCTTCCTTCCCTGCCTTGGAGAACATGATCGGAGAGGTCGAGGTCGGCGAAGTGGAAGCGTTGGTACAACTTCTTTCCACCCATAGCCTTATTTTTATCCGCAACATTGGCTTATTGAGCCTGGGTGAGACTTTGGATCAGGCTTTGGAAAGGGTCGAACTGCTTGAATGGATTTGTTGGCAGAACCGACCTTGAACATTTACAAAATAATAATCATTAGGCTTTGATCTTTTTAAAATTGCGGAACAAGTGATTTTGTTTTGGGTTTTAGTTATCAGTAATGCCTGTAAATCGATTGAAACGATTTTTAAGGCGTAAATTAAACTGAACCATATTCTGGAAAGAATATTGCAACACTTTAGAAGGACTTAAAATGGTGCGGCTGTTTTCAACTTGGTTAAATACAAGTGCAATCACCGTAAGTAGTGTGGATCACACTTTTGAGTTTCTAAAAGGTGTTGAAAGGAGGCAGTTATCGAAAGGTACTTCAGAAAGTTAGCAGTGTTTTATTTAAATAATTTTAGTTAAATTAAATTTTGAGAGGAAGTTCAATATGGAATCAATTCTTGCAGGTTTAAAAGCATTTTTTGATACATTTGGCTCAACAATTCTTTTGCCTGTGATCATCATCATCCTGGCTTTGGTTTTGGGTGCCAAATTCGGACGAGCGTTCCGTGCGGGAATCACCGTTGGAATCGCTTTCATCGGTATCGGTCTGGTGACAGGCCTGATGGGCAATGTGCTGACCAATGTTGGCCAGGCCCTTACAACGAACCTTGGCATTCAGAGAGATATTTTTGATGTGGGATGGCCTGCCGCGGCTTCGATTGCCTTTGGCACGAAGGTAGGTATGGCTGTGATTCCGATCGCGCTCATTGTCAATATTATTTTCCTGGTTTTGAAAATTACCAAGACCCTCAATGTTGATGTCTGGAACTACTGGCACTTCGCGTTCCTCGGTTCCCTCGTTTCAATCGCAACTAAGAATGTCGTCTTTGGTATGCTGGCAGCCGCGATTGCTGCTGCTTTGGCGCTGTTCGTAGCTGACTGGACTGCAAAAGCCGTCCAGAGTTTCTACAATGTTCCTGGAATTTCCATTCCTCACCTGACCTCAGGCCCAGGCGTCCCCTTTGCCATTCTGATCAACTGGATCTTCGAAAAGATTCCGGCTCTGCGAAAGCTTCAGGCGGATCCCGAGTCCATTCGCAAGAAGTGGGGCCTGTTTGGTGAGCCCGTTGTGATGGGCTTTATTATCGGTTTGGTTCTGGGTATTCTTGCTTATGCATTCAAGGTGCCTGCTGATAAAACCACGTTGCAGGTGATCGCTGACATCCTGAATGTGGCGATGAACCTGGCTGCCGTCATGCTGCTGCTGCCTCGCATGGTCTCAATTTTGATGGAAGGTCTGATCCCTGTTTCCGAAGCTGCCAGCGAATTCATGCAGAAACGCGCTTCTGGTCGGGAGATCTACATCGGCCTGGATGCTGCCATTCTGACCGGCCATCCTTCCGCGATTTCAGCCGCCCTGGTGCTGGTCCCGATCGCGATCTTCTTAAGCATTATCCTGCCTGGTAATCGCGTAATTCTATTCGCTGACCTGGCGGTGATTCCGTTTGTGGTGGCGTTGATGGCTCCTGTCATGAAGGGAAACATCATCCGCATGATCGTTGCTGGTATTTTGGAACTGGGCATTGGCTTCTATATCGCAACTGCCATGTCCCCCTTCTTTACCAGCGCGGCGATCGAATCCGGCTTCGCCCTGCCCGAAAATGCTGTTCAGATCACAAGTATCGCCGATGGCTTCCTGTGGCCTAACTGGCTCTTCGTCAATCTTGTCCAATGGCTTGGCGGACCTATCGGCCTCGTTGTCCTGGTCGTTCTGCTTGGTGGAACACTGTTCCTCTATCTGAAGAATCCCAAGGGATGGGAAAGAATGGCCGGCGCGCCTGCCTCTGAAGAGTAAAAATAGTTATTAATCATGGGGAGACAAAGTCTCCCCATGAGATTGTTACAAGGGTATTTATGATCGAAGCTATATTACGGACAATGTTGGGTACTGCTGGATACAGATTAATGGAGCTGTATGTGGAATATTCCCTGCCGATCAATGCGCTCATATTCGCTTATCTTGGTCTGATCCTTTTGGGGCGGAAAAGTTTTCGGGCGATAAAAGAAAGTCTGAAAGAAGAAATCGAAAGAGTTTCCAATAAGTCGCCACTTGGCAGACCGGAAGCATGGTTTGCCAAAGTATTGGATAGTGCCCAGATCGGCTGGGACAAAATCAGCGAAAGCACAAAAATCCCTTTCTTTTCATCTGAGAATTACTATTGGTTCAGCTTGAATAATGTGACTTCAATTCGAAAACATTGCTCCCCAAAGCGGGTTGCCTCATGGTTCACAAAAAAGAAAGATGCGGACAGACATAAGAATGAGGATGCCTCACCCACCGTGAAAAAATAAGGCATCTAAAACCTCATCTGGCAGTTTCTTAAAACCATATCTTCCCATTTTAATGCCCTGAAAAACAATCCAAGCATTTTCTAAATTAGCTCAGTCAACAATGACGAGATTTCCTTGTAAAACACATTATAAGAGCGATGGTTTTGCGCCTGGGATTATATTTAGGATTTATATTAATACCTGACTTGCACGCTTTTAGTGATAATCCAGCAATTCATCGAGTAAAAAGATGAAAAATTGGTGATTTCAGGGCACTAATTGGACAGGACAAATGGGTTAGAACCTGACTTGCACGCTTTTAGTGATAATCCAGCAATTCATCGAGTAAAAAGATGAA
>DBPR01000009.1 GCA_002305635.1 Anaerolineaceae bacterium UBA1415
GTCTAATGAAACGGCACCACCTTAATCAGTATCACACCAGCACCAAGGAAGATCAAAGCGCCCGTTGTACCGGTGACCGGCAGGTCTTCATCAGTACGATAGTTAGTAATAATTAATTCAAAGGTGTCCGCTACAGGAATGACCACTTCTGTGATCACTTCGCTGATGCGGAAGCCTTCAGGAACGTAAACCTCTTTGACGTAATAAGTGCCATAGGGCAGGCGCGTGAAACTCACGATGCCATCCACACCGGATTCTTCGATCACTTCCAGTCCGGTGATAGGACTGATAAAGGGCACAGTTGCCTCAGCATCTGTATAGAGCTGGAAGCCAACACCTGCCAGGGGATTGCCGTCGCTGTCCTGTTTCGTGATCGTGAAACCACCTTCAGTTGGTTCCACTGGTTCAGGATCATCATCTTCACCAGGGGGATTTAAAGGATCATCAGTCTTATCGTCCCATCGCAGATAGACAGTGTTGATAATCGGAACACCGTTCTCAGCATTTTCGTTCAGTTTTACAGGAACATTGATACTGATCTCGCGCCCACCAGCCGCATACGCAGTAGCAAGAGCAGCAATATCAAAGTTAACAGTTAAAGTACGAGTAGTATCATCATAACCGCTGTTGGTTTCATCAACTAAACCAGTTGGCGTAACTGTATAAGGGCCAACATAGTCTACTTCCACTGGGAAAGTATCGACAACACGGTAATAGTCAAAATTAGCTACGTTTTCAGGAATTGGGAAGGTAAAGGTGTAGAAATATGTCTCGCCAATGTTGTGTTCCGCTCCCGCGCCATCCGCGTTTCCGTCAACTGTTTTGATGATTTCAGGCAGAGGGTAGTTCTGAAAATCAACAGAAACACGTTCAGGATTTTGGGTGGCGTCATCAGGTGCCGTAATTGTGAAGCTAACGCAGTTATTGGGGGCTGCAGGTACAGGTCCGTAGCCATCGGGTGGTGTGATCTCACAGAAGCGATAGGTGCCTTCTGATAGATTTTTAACAACGATCTTGCCGTCCGCGCCGGTGGTAAAGTCGCCCATGTCATAAGGATAGGTTTTAGTTGAGTCTTCTGGAATCTCAGTATCCTGCCAGAGTTTGAATACCGCACCAGGCAAAGGAATGTTTGCCGGAGTACCAGTGGTCCATTTCAGAAGTTCAACACTGCCAAACAATTTGACGATCTTGGGGTAGACTTCCAGCGTTTGATTAGCAGCAACAACGCCATTTTCCATGCGTGGAAATTCAACGGTGAAGCTTGAGCCAAGGATATATCCTGGCGCTCGCTTGGTAGGAACAATGCGGTATTGACCTTTTACGCTGGTTTGGAAACCATTCTCAACACCGTCTTGAATGGTGAACTTACCAAGGCTGAGTTCCGGAGTTACAGGTGTAACAGTGCCATCTTCATTCATAGTGCTGATTCGAAAGACTTCATACTCAGCGCCTACGATGGGTGTAGGATCTGTGGCACTAACACGATTGTGAACGATCAGCTTGTATGGGGTACCGTCTTCGATCAGACCAGCAAACGCGCTTTGCAGCGGTGCAAAGAGCAGGACCAATACGATAATCAAACTTATCGACCTTGAGAGTTTTTTGAACATGAACTGAATTCCTTTCGTTAAAGAAAAATTTTTTTAATTCCCTCGAGGCGCTATTGTACTACTGTTTATAAAAAAGGTGGGATTTTATGAAAAATCATGTGTTTTCAACCAGCAATTCTCAGGACAAAATTTTTGTAACTTGGATTCTCTTTTCCTCGAGCGATTATTATCTAATTTTTGATTGGTAATCGACCAGCAGGACGTTTTTTGTGGTAGGGGCGGGACCTGTGCGTGGCACGAAGTGCCAGGTACGCTGCGCCCGCCCGTCGTCTGGAATGAATAAAATATTACTGGTATATCAAGGAATTGTGACGTTTAATTTTCCACACCATCGGGCGGACATACCCTGACGGGCACAAGTGGCAGTCCGCCCTTACCATTGGAGCCTATAACTCCGATTAATAAATATATCCCCAAAATGTTCTACTCTGTGTAATAACTCGGTTTGTGGGCTTGTTCTGCCATTGAGGAGACTATACCATGTGATTGATTTTTCTATACTGAGAATTGCTGGCTCGCGACATCTTGTCTTAGCCCGTTGGCAAGGTATAATTACACTGCATGAAAATGTTTTATGCTCAGGCAAAACGTTAATGGCTTCCTTATTAATGCTTCACGGGAAGGCGTTAATTTTTTACGTTTGTTAGCAGGATCCCTGTCCGGATTGGCCAGCAGGTGAAAAAACTTAAGACCAATTAAAAAGGAGAGTAATAAATGCATCATCAAATTCGTGTTCTTCAATGGGGTTTGGGAGCCATGGGCAGCGGTATGGCAAAGCTCGCGCTTCAAAAGGAAGGCCTCAGGATCGTGGCAGCCGTTGACGCCCGCCCCGATTATGTCAGCAAAGACCTGGGTGAGGTTCTCAAACTCGACCGTCAACTCGGCGTCACCGTCACCGACCAACCCGAGACCGTCCTCGATAAAAACAAGGTGGACGTGGTCGTCATCGCCACCACTTCCTGGACCGAGAAGCAAATGCCCGATCTGCGCAAGATCCTCAAAGCCGGCATTAACGTCGTCTCGATCGCTGAAGAAATGTCTGACCCTGCGGCCCAAAGCCCCGAACTCGCCAAAGAGCTCGACCAACTCGCCAAAGAAAACGGCGTGTCCATCATCGGCACCGGCGTCAACCCCGGTTTCGTCCTCGACCTGCTGGTTGTCCTGCTGACCGCTGGCTGCCACAGCATCGAGCGCATCGAAGCCTCGCGTGTCAACGACCTGAGCCCCTACGGCCCGACCGTCATGGAAACCCAGGGCGTCGGCACAACCCCCGAGCAATTCCGCAGCGGCGTGGCTGACGGTTCCATCGTCGGTCATGTCGGCTTCCCCGAATCAATCCGCCTGATCAGCGAAGCGCTGGGTCTGGGCGTTGACCGCATCGAAGAATCACGCGAACCCATCGTCAGCAAGGTTCATCGCGAGACCCCCCATGTCGTAGTCGAACCCGGCATGGTCGCTGGCTGCGCCCACATCGGTGTTGGCTATCACGGTGACAAAGAGGTCATCCGCCTGATCCACCCACAGCAGATCCATCCCCAACTGGAAGATCAAAGCACCGGCGATTATATCCACATCTACGGTGTTCCCGAAATTCACATGGCCATCACCCCCGAAATTGCCGGTGGAATCGCCACCATGGGCATCGCGGTCAACTGCATCCCGCGTGTCTTCGAAGCCACTCCAGGCCTGAAACGCATGATCGACATCCCCGTTCCGGGCGCCCTGATGGGTCATTCCGCCTATTCGCGCAGAGTGTGAGGCGAAAATGAGCATTACCAAAGCAGGTACCTGGGTTGAGATCCAGCAAGTGGTTCTAAGCCCTGCCGAGCGCGCGCCAAGCGTGCCGGAGGACACAAAAAAGGTGCCCTATGTCATGCGCGTTTCCGGATTTTTGCTGGAAGACGCTCAAATCGGGCAAACCACCCGCATCAAAACCATCATCGGTCGTGAGCTGGAAGGCGAGCTCATCACCGTCAACCCCCATTACGCTCACAGTTTCGGCAATATCGTGCCTGAGATCCTGACGATCGGCACGGACGAGGAGACATTATGACCCAGCGAGACAATTCTTACGCCGCTGTCATGGCTCGTAAGAACGAGATCATGAAAACCTCCACCGGCATCGACTATAACACCTACGCGCAAAGCGCGATCGCCTTTGATTACGAAAAAATGATGGCCGATACCGGCTACACCCACGAAGAGATCGCCCGCATCCAAAGCGAAACCAAGGTTGGCAATACGCCACTCTATGAGCTGCGCAATCTGACCGCCGCCGTGCGAAGGATCTCCCCCCCTGGCAAAGGCGCGACCATTCTCTTAAAAGACGAAGCCGCCAACGCTTCCGGCAGCTTCAAAGCCCGACGCGCTTCGGTCAGCGTTTTTGAAGCTGCCCAAAAAGGCTACAAAGGCGTCATCGCCGCCACCAGCGGCAATTACGGCGCCGCAGTTGCTTCCCAGGCGGTGCAGCGTGGGCTCAAATGCATCGTCATCCAGGAAGTTTACGACTCCCGCGGTGTCGGACAGCCCGAGATCATCGAAAAAGGACGCAAATGCGAAGCCTACGGCGCCGAAGTGATCAAACTGACCGTCGGACCGGAGCTTTTTTACATCCATCTGCTGACGCTTGAGCAAACCGGCTTCTTCAACTCCAGCCTTTATACCCCTTTTGCGGTCAAAGGCGTGGAAACACTCGGCATCGAGATCGCCCATCAGGTGCAGGAACGCTACAATCGCAAACCCGATGCCGTCATCGTCACCCATGCCGGCGGCGGCAACCTGACCGGCACCGCCCGCGGTCTTCTGGCAGCTGGCTGCGCCGATACGCGCGTGGTTGCCTGTTCGGTTGACCTGAGCGGTCTGCACATGGCTTCCGATACCGACTTCAACAAAAAATCCTTCACCACCGGACACACCGGCTTTGGCGTTCCTTTCGCCACCTGGCCCGATCGCGCTGATGTGCCGCGCAACGCCGCGCGCTCCCTGCGCTATATGGACGAGTACCAACTGGTCACCCAGGGTGAGGTCTTCTATGTCACCGAACTTTTGACCAAGCTGGAAGGCATCGAACGCGGCCCCGCAGGCAACACCAGCCTGACCGCAGCCATCGCGATGGCGCGCCAGATGGACGAAGATCAGATCGTCGTTGTCCAGGAGACCGAATACACCGGCGCCGGGAAGCACCATAACAGCCAGCTCAGCTTTGCCCGTGAAAATGGCATCGAAGTACGCCGCGGTGACCCGAGCGAAAACTTCCCCGGCAAGTCGATCGTCATCCCAGAAAACCTGTCCCAGGTGATGGGAAGACCGCAGGATATGATCCAGTTGCGCCAGTCCTACCTCAAAAACGCTGCCAAACAATTGCCCGTCGCTTCCTGGAGCGAGGCGGACGTTCAATTCCTGGCAGAAGACCTCAAAACCGATCCGCAGTGGATCCGCTCCCAAATGGGATCCATGACGGGGGAATAGAAAAAGGAGAACTGTATGAATGATGATGAAAGAATCAAGAAATTCGAAGAACGGCATGAAAGGCTAAAGAACCTTTCCGATGCCGAACTTAAAGAACGTTTTTGGGAGCTTTGCAACAAGGTTGTGACCCCGATCGCCGACCTGGCGCGCACGCACACCTCCCCTTCGATCGAGCGCTCTGTGCTGCTGCGCATGGGCATCAACAGTCAACTCGCCTTTGGGGTGGTTGACCGTATCAACCAGGCCGGTTTGCTCGGCAAAGGCGCCGGACACGTGCTGCTCAAACTTACCGAAAAGTTTGACTATGACGTGCGCGCAGCCGCGAACCACATCATGGAGGACAAGGATGTTCTCAATGGTCTTTTTGATGAGGTGAAAGCATGAGCAACCCCAAACCGCTTGATCCCAACAAGAAACTCGATATCGAAGATATCCTCGAAAACCTCGAAGACTACCGCCCACCCCGCAAGGGCTGGGTCTGGCGAAACGTACCGGAAGACGGCGTCGATATGGGACCTTTCCACTATCGCGATATGGCAGAACCACTCAAAAACAGCATCGGTCTGCCAGCCGCCAAATATTTTGACGGCATCGACCCCCAGCCAAAGTGCGTTGTTACCACCGAGATCGCTTCCGGCCGCTTTGAAGACGACATCCGCCGCATGCGCATGGCCGCCTGGCACGGCGCCGACCACCTGATGGTCATCCGCCATACCGGCCAGAGCCACATTGACGGCCTGATGGAAGGCACGCCCGAAGGCGTCGGCGGCGTTCCCATCACCCGCAAGCAGATCCGCGCCTCGCGCAAAGCCATCGATATGATCGAGGATGAGGTTGGTCGTCCGATCAATTTCCACAGCTATGTTTCCGGTGTTGCCGGGCCTGAAGTTGCCGTTTTGTTCGCCGAAGAAGGCATCAACGGCGCGCACCAGGACCCGCAATACAACATTCTCTATCGAAACATCAACGTGTACCGCTCCTTTGTTGATGCCGCCGAAGCGAAGCTGGTCATGACCAGTGCTGGCATCTTCCAGATCGACGGCGCTCACAACGCCAACGCGACCGCCAAAGCCGGTTGGCTGGTCATGCCCGAGCTGCTGGTACAGCACGGCATTAACTGCGCCTATTCAATGATCGCCGGTATGCCCAAGGAACTGATCGGCCTTTCCACCGTTCCGCCCAACAGTCCGCCAGCGCCCAAACTCTGGTACGACCTGCCCTACGCGGTCGCCTTGCGCGATTTCTTCTCCGAATTCAAGATGCGCGCCCAACAGAACACGCGCTATATTGAATCTTCGATCGAAGAAGCCATCCGCACCCACACGATCGACACACTCATCTCAATGCTAACCAGTGCCGACATTCAATCCACCATCACCCCCGATGAAGGCCGCAACGTGCCCTGGCACTATAACAACATCCGCGGTGTCCAGACGGTCAAACAGACCTGGGCCGGGTTGGACGGCATCAACGAAATGGTTGGTCTCAAGATAGACGGGCCGCTGGGCGAAATGTCCCGCGATATCCGCGAACGCGCGGTGGCTTTCCTGGAAGAGATCATTGAAGTTGGCGGTTATTTTGCCGCGGTTGAAAAAGGTTTCTTCGTTGACTCCGCGAAATACCCCGAACGCCACGGCGACGGCATCGCCCGAGACGGTCAGGGCGGCGTGGCAGCCGATAGCATTGTGCCGCGTGATCCCGACTATCTCGCTCCGGTTTGCGCCCATTTTGGCCATAACCACCTGCCCGAAGGTGTCGAACACGCCTGTGACCTGATCGGCGGCTGCACGCTCTGCAAACCCGAAAAGATCGCCTACATCGACGAGCTTGACAGTGAAGATAACGTTGCCAACCGTTTGGAAAAAACTTATCCTTACCGCAAAGGCAACCTGATCCGTCCCGAGGTCGAATGGGCTGGCGATGGCGTTGTTCTGCTCAACCTGATGATCCCGGAAAACGAAGCCTACTCCCGCGAAGCCGGGCTCGAAATTGCCCGCCGTATGGGGCTCAAAGACCCCGAGGTCATCAACCTGATGGTACTGCATCCTTCCGAAGGCTGCTTCCTGGAAGTCAAGGGTCGCGTTGATTTCGATATTGACCGCAATACGCTCAAAATTCCCGAAAAAGTAGAGCTGCTGCCCGAAGATGAAATGCGCGAAGGCGTCAAACAAGTCGGCCTGAAAGTTGTCGCCGGAACCGTTGGTGAAGATGAGCACAGCGTTGGCCTGCGCGAAATTTTGGATATTAAACACGGCGGCATCGAGAAGTACGGCGTCAAATACACTTACCTTGGCACCTCCGTGCCGGTTGAAAAACTGATCGACGCGGCCATCGAAACCGGCGCGCACGCGATCCTCATCTCAACTATCATCAGCCACAACGATGTTCACCGCGCCCAGATGCGCAAGCTCAACGAGCTCTGCATCGAAAAAGGCATTCGCGACAAGGTCATCCTGATCGCCGGTGGAACGCAGGTCAACAGCGAAATGGCAGCCGAAACCGGTCTGGATGCCACTTTTGGTCGCGGCACCAAGGGTAATCAGGTCGTCGATGCCATGATCAAGGCACTCAAAGCCCGCGGGATGCTTTAGGATTCCTTGTGGATATCCTGACCATCGAAGTTGGCTCAACCATTACAAAAGCAAACGCCTTCCGGCTCAAGTCGGAAGGCAAAGCTTTTGAAGCGCTCGCCCAGGGTTTTGCCGCAACATCGGTCGTCCAGGGCGATGTTTTTATCGGCGTCCAGCAAGCGATCGCCGACCTCGAATCCCGATCGGGGATCAAGCTCGAAAACCCCGAGATACATCTCAACAGTTCCGCTGCCGGTGGCCTGCGTATGACCGTGCACGGCCTGACCTACAGCATGACCGCCCGGGCTGCGCGGGAAGCCGCCCTCGGAGCCGGAGCGATCATCAAACTGGTCACAGCCGGATTGATCGAGGATTTTGACCTCGAACAAATTCAGGAGATCAACCCCAACATCATCCTGCTGGCAGGCGGGGTCGATTATGGCGAGAAAAATATCGTCCTCGAAAACGCGCGACGGCTGGCATCATTGAACCTGAAGGCTCCCTTGCTGTATGCCGGGAACATCGCCATCAGGAATCAGATTTGCAGAATTTTTAGCACCTGCGGGCAGGAAGTTATTCCAACCGCCAACGTTTTCCCGGAAGTTGATGTGCTCAACATCGATCCGGTGCGGGCCCTGATCCACGACGCTTTCAACCGCCACATCATCCACGCCCCTGGCATGGCGAAACTACGCGAATTAACTTCCAACCCAGTCCTGCCCACCCCCGGGGCAGTTCTGAAAGGCGCGGAACTTTTCGCCGAAGCCCTCGGTGATGTCGTTGTCCTCGATGTCGGTGGCGCGACCACCGATGTACACAGCGTCACCGAAGGTTCGCAGGAATGGACTTCCCGTCTGACCGAACCGGAACCGCGCGCCAAACGCACGGTCGAGGGCGATCTGGGCGTTTTCGTCAACGCGCACAATATCATCCGCCTCTCGCAGGAGCCGGAATGGGCTGAGCGCCTGGCTGAGCTTGACGCGATCCCCCACACCGAACGCCAGAAGGAACTCACCCGTTGGCTCGGCAAATTCGCCGTCGAAACAGCCATCCTGCGCCATGCCGGTGTTGTCAGCGACCTCTACACCCCCACCGGCAAACGTCAGATCGTGAAGGGAAAAGACCTGACAGCGGTGCGCTGGTTAGTCGGCACCGGCGGCGCACTGACGCGTATCCCCGGAGGAGAGGAAATTCTGCGCGATCTCTGCCGGGGCGCGGGCAAATACCTTTTGCCCAATCCCGACACGCGCGTCCTGATCGACCGCGACTACCGCTTTTCCGCCCTTGGCACCCTGGCACACCAATATCCCGAAGAAGTCAAAGAGACCTTCCGGCAGTGGGTTGCCGCCATGAACGAATAACCACAAGGAGTAAACATGTACACACTTACCCCAAGACTCGAGATCTATCCAAAACGAATTGAAGAAAACGCCCGCCACGTCATCAACCAGGTGCACGCCCACGGCGGTCAGTTGGCCGCGGTTTCAAAGGTTTTGCGCGCTCATCCAGCCGTTTTGCAGGCCTTCGCCAATGCCGGCGCTGATATGATCGGCGATTCGCGCCCTCAAAACCTCAGGATCGCCTCGAATGAACAAGCCGGGATTCCCAGGCTCTTGCTGCGCCTTCCGGCGCTTGGACAGGCGCTGGATACCGTGCGTTATGCCGATTATTCGCTCAATTCTTCTTACGAAACGCTAAAAGCCCTCTCCGAAGCCTCAGAAAGCTTGAACAAGACCCACAAAGCCATCATCATGGTCGATGTTGGCGACCTGCGCGAAGGCGTTTGGCCCTCCCGCGCGGTCGATCTGGTCAAAGCGGCTGCCAAACTGCCCGGCATTGAGCTGGTTGGTTTGGGCTGCAATCTGGCTTGCTACGGTGGGGTCTGCCCGAGTGTGACCAACATGAATCTGCTCATCAAAGTGCGCGAGGACTGCCGCAAAGCGACCGGTCTGCCATTGGATCTGCTTTCCGGAGGCAACAGCAGTGGGCTGCCCCTGCTTGCCAGCGGGAATATGCCCAAAGAAATCAACCATTTCCGCATCGGCGAAGCCATCGTCCTCGGTCGCAACGTGCTTGACCGCAGCCCCTGGCCCGGTACCAGACAGGACACCCTCAAGGTAGTCGCCGAGGTCATCGAGCTGGAAGAAAAGCCATCCATCCCGATCGGCGAGACCGGACAAGACGCTTTTGGAAACGAGCCCGAATTTGTGGATCGCGGCATCCGCAAACGGGCGCTGCTCAACCTGGGCAGGCAGGACGTCGTCATCGAGGGGCTGGAACCGGTCGATCCGGGCATCATCGTTCTGGGCGGCAGCTCAGATCATCTCGTTTTGGATGTCAGCGACGCTCAAAGCGACCTAAGAGTGGGCGATGAAGTGGCTTTTTACCCCGGTTACGGTGCGACCCTTGCAGCGGCAACCTCGGATTATGTTGAAAAAGTCGTCATTGAAGAATAAAATACGGGGATTATGCTCTATCAAACTTATCTTCAGATCCACCTGGGGAACATCCGCGCCAATATCCAGGAAATTCAAAAAAGAGTAGGCGCGAACCGAAAAGTCATGCTGGCGCTGAAAGCCAATGCCTATGGGCACGGCGCTGTTCAGGTCGCCAGGATGGCGGAAGAGATCGGTATTGACTGGTTCGGCGTGGCGACGGTTCCGGAAGGGATCGCTCTGCGTGAGGCGGGCGTCAAAGCCAACATTCTCAAATTTGGTCCCGTTTTTCAGGACGCCATCGAGGCCGCCATGCTGCACGATATCACCCTGACCGTTTGCGACAAAGAAAACGCCCAAACGCTGCAAACTGTCGCCGCCCAACTGGGCAAGCACGCCAAAATCCACCTGAAAGTCGATACCGGCATGGGACGCATCGGTGTTTCGGTGCCGGAAGCGCCGGAACTTGCCCGCTTTATCGAGCAGGACTGCCCCGATCTGGACCTCGAAGGCATCTATACCCATTTACCGGTCAGTGACATTAAGGATCAAAGCTACACAAAAGCTCAGGTCGAACGCTTCAAAAAAGTGATCGAAGAAATTGAAACAAAACTTAGCAGAGAGATCGCGTGGAAGCACTGCGCCAACTCCGGTGCCGTCCTGGGGCATGAAGACGCATGGCTCAATATGGTTCGTCCCGGTATTATGCTCTACGGTTATTACCCGGACAAGGAAACCCCGCATACGGTTCCCCTCAAGCCTGGTCTGAGTTTTTATTCCAGCGTGATCTTCGTCAAAAAGGTCAGGGCGGGGACCCCGATCGGTTACGGACAGACCTGGGTGGCGCCGCGGGATACCTGGATCGCGACCATCCCGGCGGGGTATGGTGACGGCTTCAATCGCCTGCTCTCCAATCGCGGCAGGGTCCTGATCAACGGGCGCTCCTACCCGGTCGTCGGGCGGGTTTGCATGGACCAAAGCATGGTCGATCTTGGCCCTGAAACAGACGTCAAAGTTGAGGATATCGTTGTCCTGATCGGCAAAAGCGGCGAAGAAGAGATCACCTGTGACGAAATGGCCGACCTGCTCGACACCATCACCTACGAGATCACCAGCCAGATCAACCCCCGCGTGATCCGGTATTACGACGAAGACGGGGTGAGGGATTAGCCTTCTCCGCGGGGAACAGGTGCCCGAAGGGCGGATGAGGGGCTGCCCGCCCCGACATAACACCTACGTGTGGACGAACCCTTACGGCCTGTCCTTAATATAGCCCTTGAGGAGTTCTTCCCGAATGCGTTCAAAAAGCATTTGTTTGCCGTCTGACATGATATCGCGGTTGATCTGTTTCAACTCCAGACTGCCGCTGCCGGTCGCGACGCCATCCCCAGCCACGATGCGCAAGACCGCTTGTTCGGTGCTTTGGATAATGTCGCTGCCAAAAACGCCGACCAACCTGCTCGCCATCTCGAGCCCGGCCTGACCCTCCTGCCCGATCACGGTGATGTTTTTCGAAGCCAGATAAGAAATTATTTCCGCGGAAGAAATTTCTGGCTGAACATAGATCGCGGTCACCGATTTTGCCAGGAGTGTGTCAACCGCCGCCTGCCAATCAGCCTGATTGGTCGGATCGGTCACTTCAGCCGTATAAGGATAATAATCCACCGGCATAAAGCGGGCATTGCACAACCCACAGAAATAGCGCACGCCGGTCACAAAGGAATCCCGCGTGCGATTGCCGACGTCATCATTGGCAAGCGTGACCGCGCCGACACGATAATCATCCGTCGTCAGCGCCAGAGCATAACCAGCCAGGAAGGAACGTTGTTCCAGCGTGCCACCCTCATTGGTCATCAGATGTAGATTCGTGGCAGGGCTTAAACCCGGCACATCTACTGCCAGAAACTCGACCTGCGGGAATTGGCTTGCCAGGTTCTGGATCTCATCCGCGCTGGCAGTGCTGACAACAACCCTCACGGTCGGGGTGATCTGTTCCGCTGTCAAACCGTCAACAGCCTGAAAACTCTTTCCGTTTTCCTGCCCCAAAAGTTGCAAGCGCTCATAGAGCAAACTGTTGTGAATAGAACCCGCGCCAGCCCATAAGACGATCTCCCCACTGACCAGACTTGCGGGTGCAGAAGTCACCACTGCTTCCGGCGCTACAGGAGTTTCAAGGACAGGAACCGTTTCAAGGACAAGGGCTTCGGTGGGCGTTGGAACAGGGGTGGTATCAGTGCCAGAATTCTTACAGGCACCCAGGAATAAAAGCATCAGAACCGCAATTACGGCAAACAGTTTCAGATTTTTCTTCATGCCCCTATTTTACCTTATGAATGCTATTGCAAGGTTTCTATAAGTCAGTCAGTATTTCTTAGTATGCAATTTATATAGCTCGGATTCACCTTTCCTCAAGCGAATGTTTATAAACTTTTAATCGAAAATCGTCCTGTACGGACGGGGCTTGACCTCGTCCGCTACTTATGCAAATTAATTGACCAGTTATATTAATGTAATTTAAAAATTATTAGCGACATTGATTCTCAACCCAGTACCGTTTTTTCAATACTGAGAATTTCTATTTATATGTCAATTTGAACGCAAATGATACATGCCACGCACCGAACCAATGGCTAACACCGCATGTCAGGCACAAACCATGCAACTATAACAATCAGCAGATCAATTACGAGGAAATTGTTATGAGCATACCGATCACCGATTCCAAACCAGATGGGGTTTACCGTGCGCCCAACCCACAGGTACGCTATGTGCGCCAAATGATCCAAAACGCCGGGCCCAATGAAAAGCTCGCTTTTGTTGACAACCTGATCAAACGCAGTCAGGTGGAACCGCGCTATTTTGCCCAACTCGTCTTAGGCTTGTTCCTGCTCCTGATCGGCATCATTGCCAAACTGCCCCTCCTGATCCTGATCGCCGCCATCACTTCACCAGTGCTCAACCCCATCATCGGGCTCGTAACCGCTGCTGCCCGCCCTTCTGGCAAACACTTTATAAGATCTCTGGCGTATCTGATCGCCACAATTTTGCTCTTCTTTGGTGTAGGTTGGCTTTCCAACACTTTCATCCCCTCATTGAAAGATGGGATCGGGGCATTGCAGACTTTTGCCAGCGGCAACGGTTGGTTGGAGTGGCTGATCCTTGCCGCTACTTCGATCATTGCCATTTTCCTCTTCCTTTATCGCGAGAACATCCCATCCGTTGCGGCCTCTACCGTTCTGATCTATCTGATCTTTATCCCTGTCACATTGGCAGGCTTGCTCTTCGCGCAGGGTGAGGCAGGTCAGTCCCAAAGCATTCTCCTGATCAGCAGTACGCGCCTCTTCATCAGCATTTTCCTCATGATCCTCACCCTTTGGATCATGGGTTTCCCTCCAAGGAATGCTCTTGGTTGGATAACATTTAGCCTGGTCATCATCTGCGCGGGTTTGCTCATTTATGAAATGAGCGGCAAAGCCCTGTTCACATCTCAACCCACCCCTGAACCGACCCCGGTGCAGGAGTTGGTAGTTCCCTCCCCGCAACCAACTGTTGTCCCCACCAAAGCGCCTACCGCGACAAGCCAACCAACCCTTGCGCCAACGCTAATTCCCACAGCGACCGAAGCCCCTTTGCCAACCCCAACAAAACAAGCTCAAGAAGAGCAACCGCTGATTCGATTGGCACGGGTTGCTTCTGAAAGTGGAGTTGTGATCAGGGAATCGCCCTCAACGGCTTCGCTCATCCTTGCTTATCTAAACAACGGCGAGTTCCTGACACTCCTGGGCGAGCAGGAAAAAGCACAAGGCATCCTCTGGGAAAAAGTTCAGTTAGCTGATGGAACGACCGGTTGGGCAACCAGCCAATATTTGCTTGTTGTTGAAAATTAAGAAGAAAGTATTCCCAGATTTTCCAAAGGAACACGAATAACCGATTCGTCAGCGCGTCGAACAACGACGACCTTGCTCAAAATCCCACTGCCGAGCCGTTCTTCCTCGTCCGGTATTTCAATGATTTCACCAAGACTGCCAAAATAGGGTGAGCCCCAAAAGCGCACCTGGCTTCCCAGTAAATTTTTCTGTTCTGTCTCAAACAACCCCATTGCCTGATTTTGCTCTACAGGGAAAAAGAGAGCGGCCTTTTGATCATCGCGGTTGAAAGGTTCGTGTGCCAGCAGATAGGCGGTTTTCCCGTCCATCTCTGTCAGCTCAGCCATCATTGCAGCGCTGATCTCACTATCACCAAACCCAGCCAAAGCAAGCAGCGGTATCGACCAGTTTTCAAACCTTTCAGCCTGCAGCGGATCCAAAGCCCATACGACCACCCCGGCGACCCCGGCTTGTTCCAAAGTCGTCATCACATCCGGCAGCCGTTCATTCGTCAGAACCACGACCCTTTCTGCCAGATCTTTTTGATCAAAATCCTTGACCTGGTCGACAAGCAATAAGGAGCCAGAAGCAATTTTGCCATTTCCCCAGGCAGCCTTCAGTTTTTTCCCACGAACGAGTATCTGCGCTCCCAGGCCTGGGATGATCTCAGCAACAATGCCAGCGATCGGGCTGACTGCCTCAAGATGCCTCTCTCCCATCGCCAACGTAACCCGGCCATCACGCACGGAGACGACCTTGCCAGCCTCCGGCGCCCTGAAAATTCTGGATAACAGCCCTGGCTTTCGGGCAATGACATCGCCTTTTTGGACATCCTCACCCGCCAACCGCCTGGTGCAGACCTCCATCTCACGCGCGTCAATGCGAAAATGATTCAAAACGTCAAAGACCTGAAACCTGTCCGGCAGCACAGCTTCCGCGATCACCGATCCTTTTTCGATCTCCTGCCCGAGATGCACCAAAACCTTGCCTGGAACCGGCAATTTCACCGTGTGGATCAAGGTCGCATTTTGTTGGATAAGATGTTCTTCCATTTCAAGCTCCCAACTCCCACAGCCAGTCGCGCTGTGCTTCCCGTCTTGCGATGGGGTCAGCCGGCAGTTGAATTGGCCTGCCGCGCGCGTCAATAATGATGCCAATCCGGGAGGGAGGCGTGCTCACCCATCCGCCCAGGCCTGGCAAACCCATGCCGACATCGCTGCTTTCTTCCGGCGAAAGGTAAACCCGCACGTCATGGCCTGGCGGCCCTTCAATGCGCTTTAATTCAGACGCGAAGACCTGATGATGCTGCCGCAGCTCACCTTCGCCCTCATCCACTTCAAGCCGCAGGACGGTCTGCCCAACAGACAAGGGACTGTTGACATTAATCACCATTGCCAGGCTTGTGAAAATATCCGTATCAACCACCTGGGTAGCCAACAAACTGTCCGTTTTCGCCAAAACACCCAGAGCTGGCAGCGTGTCAAGATCATCCCACACAAAAGTGGTGATGCCACTCGGCATGATGCCATCCAACAAAACCAGAAAAAAATGACGAATGGACGGCAGAAGCTCCAAACCAGGTACACTCAGCAGGATCGGTTCATACTCATCCCGTAGGCCCAGATTTTCATCGTACAAAAAGCGTGGGTCAAGTTGGCTCAGGCGTTTTAACATTTTTTTGATCCGGTAGCGGATCCAGGCCATTTCAATGCTCAGTTCTTCCAGCGTTGCAGGTTTAAAAGCAGGTTGGGCCAATTTGTTCAACATATAAGCTGCTACCGCGAAGGGCTCAACCTCAGTCTCCAAAGACCTGCTTACCGCCTCAATATCGCTTTTAGCCGCGGAAAGATGCTCCCAGGCGGCCATGCGACGCCCATCGCGATTGGCAATTACCTGACCAGACTCAGCGCCAAGATGGATCTGCAGGACGCCTTTTCCATTCTTCTGAGTTTGTTCCAGCCATTGGCCCATGCGGGCTCTGGCAAACTCAGCTGGCAAAATATCGACCTTTGGGTGATCAAAAAATCTTTTCCATTCCGGAAACTCCCGAAAACGGATATGTTTTATGGCTTCGATCATGGCGGGATAGGCAAAGGACAGATCTTCCCGTTGGCTATCCGGCTGGATATTACCCGCCAGATGAAAATCATCACCCATTTCAAGTTCGAGTTTGGCGTAATCGCCCAATGCCTGATTGCCGACATACACGATCTGAGGGCGTTCCGCCCCACGCAGCTGAACCAGAAGGCGCAAATTGTTGATCACCGCCTTCAAGGCTCGTTCCGGCCCATTGTTAACCCCGCCAGCCACGACCAGGAGGTCAAAACCAGTATTGACCAACTTTTCCAGTTGAGCAGAAATGTTCGGCTCTTTTTGCAAATTGATCTCGAGCACGATCTCACAATTAAAGAAATTTACCAGTCTTCGCAGCGGTTGCAGGCTGAATTTCTCGGATAAGCCGATCACAGCCGTTCGGATCGGCGCTCCCGCGCTGAAAGTCAGACCAACTCTTTCCAATCCATCTTCATCCTGATCGTTAAAGTTAAACCTGCCGCCCGGATTGACCAGTCTCAAACCGGTCTGAGCTTCCAGTTCTGCCAAAGCATTCAACAAAGCTTGAACAACATCCGGCTCGCCATGCTGCCTGCTGTAGCCTTCCAGCGCGAAGCGGCCGGAATGATCACTAAAAAACCAACTCTGATATTGTTGGGGAGAGATATCAATGGCTAAATAGTTCTTTGTCATCGCTCCTCTACAACCACAATCTCACAAAATCAATGATCCGTTCCAGACTCGCGATCAAAGCGATCAGTCCGGTGCTGAACAAGCCCACAAAGACAGCGCCAAACGTGATGCCGATAAACATCTGACCAACCACTTTTATGCCTTCCATCCATGGTCGCGGGCTTTCGTAGACCTTGTCCCTTTTATTGCGATGATGGAAGAAGAACAAAACAGAAATGACGCCAAGAAGCATCATAAAGGCTTCAAAGATAGCCGTCCAGTTTGGCAGATTGCCTTTCACGACCAGTTTGGGGTCAAAGGCATCCACAATGCTCAACAGCTGCGGCGCCAGCGTCCCTCTCACGATCCCGAAAATGGCGGTTGCCAGCAGAATTCCGGTCAGGATATTTAAAGGAAGAGTAGCGATCTTTGAAGATTTTTTGAATAAGGACCAGACCAGAAGCAAGCTTAAAAGCAACGGTATTAAAGCCAACAAACCTGGTATGGTTGGCAGATCCATCAGCGGCATGACCAGCATTGGCAGCAAGACCCGTTTCAGGAGCACCACTGCCGCGTATCCGGTCGTGACACCGACCAGCAGATACATCGAAATGCCAAAGAAAAGCTTATCGCCCAGCAGGTAGCTGAAAACTATTAAGCTCAGCACCACACCGGCAAACATCAGCAGGAGATCAAGCTTCGGCATCGCGCTTTTCCTCCCTGTGGGTCGCGTCCACGTCCAGTTTGGTGATGATCCCCAAAATCAGGGCGATCATCATTAAAAGCATTCCAACCTGCCAGGCGCGCTGATGAGCGATCTGGTCCGGGCTGTCAGACAAACCCGCCAGATAGCCCTGCAATTGATCTGATTCAAAATACGGCAGCAAGACCGCGCTGTTCGTGCCGGTGCTGATGGCAGAAACGGGTATTTCCGCCTGCCAGGGTGCGATCTGCTCCAGCCAGCTGCGCAGGAACTCAAACGAGTCACTGACCAGCAAAATGTGATCACTTTTAGAGAAGATTTCCCGTCCGTTCCTGAAAGTTTTCTCGATCGGGGTCGCGCCCCAGTCCGGCTTTGTTCCAACGCCAAAAGCAAGATAGCCCAAAATTCCGCCGGGCACAAACTCGACTTCGGGCATTTCAGCGCTTTCATCAAACAAGGCGCTTGCCAGCCACAGGTTGTTTGGCTGGGCAGTCACCAGTCTTATGCCAACACCATTTTCCCGCAGGGCTTTCAGGATCGGCCTGCTGAGCGCCTCAATCTCCGTGCTGCTGGCAGCCTGATAATCTAAAACGACCAATACCGAATCACCTGATTTGAGACCCGAAATTTTTTCGTTAAAGAGTGCTGCAGCCGGGCTCTTTGGCATGCTGATGCCCTGCGCAGGGCCCAAGATCAGCGCGATGACGATCCCCGCGATCAGCAACAGTGCCAGGATCAAACGTCCCAGTTTACCCTGCGGCTTTTTCTCATGCAGAACCGAGAGCGTCCGCCTGCCTTCCTGCTCAATGATATTGCTCAAAACCTGAGCGCGTTCCCGTTGATCGCGCAGCAGGATCAGATCCGCCAGAAACTCCTCGGTCGGTTCTGCTTCTGTCGGGCTTTCCTGCTCATCTTCGACCGCTGGAACAATTAAATCTTTTGCCTCTTCTACAGCAGGTTCTTCAACATCAACTTCGTCCGCAGCACCTTTCTCTTCAAGCCCCATCTCCGCTTCGGTCTCAGCCTGCCCTTCGTCCGGGGCTTGTTCTGCTTCTGGTTCAATTTCTTCGCATGGCTCTTCGTCCTGCAAGGCTTCTTCAGAAACCGTTTCTACGCTGTCAGTTGGATCATCCTGAGATTCATCAGGTTCTTCCGCCTCTAATTCTTCTACTTCTTCAGTTGTTTTTGTTTCTTCAACAGTTTCTTCTTCTGTAATTTGTTCCCCGGGCGTGGACTGTTCTTCAGACACCCTGTTCAGGATCGGCAGGATGTCAAAATCATCCTCAGGGATGTTATGAAATTCGTTCGGATCGATCTCCGCCGCTTCGGCTTCTGCAACAGCTTCGGGCTCATCCTCATCCTGCGAAATTTCAGGCTCTGGTTGAGAGAATGGCGTAAGATCCTCAAGCGCTTGTTCTTCTATGTATTGCGCGCCGATCTCACGGCGAAGCAATTCCCGCAATTCTTCTTCCGTCCATTCTCTGTCCAGCTCGTCACCGACCGACGCGGAAGAATGCAGCTGCTGCGTGTCATCTTCGCGTTCGATATTCAGCTCGCGAATGCGCTTGAGCCATTCCGGATCGCCGTTTTTATCGACCAGCTCCGCATTCGTCCGGCGAGCTTTCTGGCGCTCACGTTCCGCTTCGTCGCGAATCCGCTGCAGCATGTCATCAAAAGCCTGATCCACCTGAGCGCGCCCCTCAGCCTCGCGTTTGGCGTCCATTGCCTGGACTCCCTTGGCAAGCTCACCCCTAGCCTCCTCTTCCCGCGCGCNNCCCCCGGCCTCCTCTTCCCGCGCGCGCTGCCGCACGCGTTCCAGCCAATCCGGCACGTCTTCAGTCGCTTCCCGTCGCGGATCCTCAAGCGCTTCTTCCTCTTCCAACAAGGATTGATCTTCTTGATCGGTTTTTGCGTCTTCCAGCAGGGGATGGTTTTCAAGGGAATCTAAGACAAGCGACATCGTTTCAGGCGAAAACTCTTCTTTAACGCCTTCCTGTTCGATCTTGTCTTCAAGCCCCTCAATAATAAACATATCTTCCAGCATCTCGCCGCAGCGAATGCATTTGAGCGAATGAATGGCGTTCTCCTGCCCACAATGTGGGCATATCTGGAATTGATCAGCAGAGTCACTCATTTTCCACCACCTGACCAAACAAAACGCGCAGGCCCATCACCAATGCCCCCAGAGCAACTCCGATCAACAAACCCCTTGCGCCAATGACCGGCAGGCTTTTAAGAGCGATAACGAAGCGATCCAAGCCGGGATTTACGCCCGATTTCAGGAAGCCCAGATTCAAAAAGAGGAAAAACAAGGCGCTGACCCCAAAAGAGATGGTCAAAACAGACCAACCCCTTTCCCGAAAAACTTTGACCGCCAGGCTCATCATGACAAGGGCCAGAAGCCCCAGAAGCGCGGTTTCCAACGGCAATTGGATCGCGCGGATCCATTTCAGATATTCGGGGTTTCCTTCGCCCATAAACATGCCGCCGATAAAAGCAGCCGCAAAGGCAGCAAAAAAGACAAGGCTAAAAAGAAATCCGCGCCGACCAACCGCGATATGGCGCATGTGGGTAGTGATCAAGCGGGCAACCGCCAGCAAAAGCGCGACAGAGGAAAGGACGATCGTCCAATTGATGATCACATTGAGAATCGCGGACGTCTTGGGTTGGAAAAAGAGCGCCAGCAAAAAGAGAATGCCCGCAAGCGCAATGATGACGATCCCCTGACGGTCTTTCATGGGATCACCCCACTCAATTTAAGGATCGCGGCCAGAACCAGCCCAATCGCAAGCAGCGTTCGCAGCCAATTCAGAACGAAAGCGGACCTTTGAGTGTAGCTTTGCTTTCCCACCGCGGGCAGGTAATAATCTTCCCCCAAGGCAAGGTCTGCCTGGCTGGTGAAAAATGCGGCCTGCGCGGGCAGCAACCCACTCGCCACAATGGTCGGGATGTTTTGACGCTCCGCCAGATCAGCGATGATCAGGCTTTCGGGCCTGAAGGCGCCCACCAGCACCAGACCGGCGTTATCGCTTCGGCTTAGCTCGGGCAGGATGCCCGCCAAACCAGAAAAACCGCTCAGACCAGTCAGTTGGTTGTATTCAGGGCGGAACAACTCGCTCGCCAGAGCGTCCTTGTAAGCGCCGTGGACGATCGCGTGGCTGATACAGGCCAAAGCGCCGTCCGAGGAGAACGACTGAGCCGGACGATCATTAAACACAACCCGGTTCATGAGCGTTTTTTCCACCATCAACCCTGTCACGTCTCCTAAACCGGAACCAAACCCAGAAAAGCCTTCTCCCAAACCGATTAAAAGCGATTTGCCCTCTTCCGAAGAACGATGCATTAAAGTATCGATGCCTTCATAAGCCTGAGGGGCCTGCAGTGTGTGTTTGCGTTTTTTAATAAGACTGGTAATGAGAATGACCACAATCGTTAACAAGAAAAGACCAAGAGCGAACAAGTCCGTTTTGTTTAAGGGGCTCACCGCGCACCTCGCTGATCCATATTAACAGCCGTGTTTTTCATGGATAAAGTATAGCATATNNCTAAATCCTTGTTTGTTAATTCAGAATTAACCATGAAAAGAATTATTCGACCCAGAAAAATTATCTTGCAAATTCGCCCATCACAAGCGCTTTGAGGTGATATCATTAGGCTTGAAAGATGGATCATTTCCAGAATTTTCGTATTGCCTGAAAGAAAGTGGATTCGGATGAACAGACGTGACAAAGTAAATTATTATCTCGATCTGGCAGAAGTGGTCTCGCAGCGAGGCACCTGCCTGCGAAAACAATACGGCGCGGTGATCGTCAAGAACGACGAGGTCGTTGCCACAGGCTATGTCGGCGCCCCGCGCAGCCGCTCCAACTGCATCGATCTCGGCTATTGCATTCGCGAACAGCTCAACGTGCCGCGGGGAGAACGCTATGAGCTCTGCCGCAGTGTGCATGCCGAAGCCAACGCCATC
>DBPR01000003.1 GCA_002305635.1 Anaerolineaceae bacterium UBA1415
TAGGGATATTTGAAACTGAAACTTAATTTGAGCAAAGCAGTCTCAATCATCAAACAAGGGTATAATTAAACATAGATTAAAGGAGAGTTTGCTTTTTATAAGGCTTTAACAAAAACATGGAACAGAATTCTAAAAAAGAACAGAACTCCCGAATAAGAAATATTCTCCTGATCGCGTTTGTACCAGTTCTGATTTTGATCTGCTTTGTTTTGATCCCATTTGTTGTGGACGATGCCTTGCCGATCACAGAAGGAAAGTGGAAAAAAAAGACCATTGGAGAGCGAATTCAAAACGGGGAAATTAAGTTTCACTTTGATGACCTTAAATTTTGGAGTCATGATGTTGAGGTCAAGGTTGAACTTGAAACCTACGCCTTATGGGGATGGGCTTTTGTGGATGAAGCCTCTTTTGACCAACCTTATGAGATTACCTTGATTCTGTATGATGAGAACTCTGTTGGTTTTGAATACCCCACGAAACCATTCTCAAGACCTGATGTGGAGGATTTTTTTGCTTATAAAGGGTTCAATGGGCTGAGTGATTCAGGTTTTTATGCGGTTATCAATCGTCGGTCTTTGAAGATGGGCTCATACAGGCTTGGTATTTTGATCACTGGTCTTGAGACAAAAGAAGAAATCTTTGTATTGACCAATTCCAGAATCCTTCGGACACCTAATCATCTCAGGATGGTTCCTTAAAAATAAGGCGCTTGCAGAACAATGGAAACAAAAAAAAATCATTTAATAAAATTTTTATCATTCCTTTTACCGGGAATCATCATTACTTACCCGGGAGTATATTTTTATAACAAAAACTTCGATCTGGTTCCTTTTTCCAGCTTTTCACAATTGTTTCTGATCTTGTTTGTTCTATCGACCTTAACAATTGTTGTGTTCTGGAAAATTCTTAAATGTGATCTCTCCAAGGCCGTAATTTCCGCCTCAATCATAGCGGTCAGTTTTAACGTCTACAGTTTCTTTTTATCTTTCAGCAAGAGATTGGATATATTTATTGTGGAAGATTACAATTTTCTTCCCTTTTTCATTGTGTTCACAATCTTCATCGCGTTATTGACCTACTATATTCCGAACAAGCAAGCAACGGGTATTGTCACAGTGTTTGCGATTATCGCATCGTTATTGTTTCTGATAAATGGTAGTGGGCTTGTTTACAAGGGTGGTATGAATGCTTATGCCGCCTGGTTGGATAGTAAGGGAAAAAATGAAATTTCTGACCAGACCACTATAGCAAACACCAGCGATCTGCCGGATGTGTTTTTTTTGATCTTTGACGAAGCTGCTGCTTTTGACGTGCCTCCCAGGTATACAGAAGCCGTAAACCCGGAAAGCGCGGTTAACTATTTTACCCAAAAAGGTTTTACAGTTTTCGAGGATTCTGAGGCAAATTCCGTCTTCACATTGCATCAAATAGCCCAACGCTTAAACGCTACTGAGTATCCCGCAAGCATGGATCTTTACTCCGTGTATGATCAGGAGATCGCAAACAGTACGGTGATAAAAAAGTTTAAACAACTCGGTTATACGGTTGTGGCTTATGACCAGCGCCGGGATAAATTTCCGACGGATAGCGCGTTCCCCGCTGATATATTAATTGAAACCATTCCGGAAGATTCAAAAACAAAAAGCATTTTCCTTGATGACTACAAATTAATGGTCCTGCGGCTTACTCCTTTAAAGAAGTGGATGAATACCGATCCAAAAATCCAGCTCCATAGGAATTACCTTTTTTATGTTAGAAACACCATCGGATTGGAGGATACGAGCGGACCTAAATTTGTTTATGCCCACCTGATGCTGCCTCATGAGCCTTTTGCTTTCAAATCTGATGGTTCTTTATTGCCGGTTGAAGCGGGATATGAAAACTGGGGCAACTACTTCTCCAACTACAGTTTCTTCCTTTCTTATAGCCAGGAAGTTGTGGAGGAAATATTCGAGGCTTCCCCAGGTGACAAGATTGTGATCGTCCAATCTGATCATGGCCCACGAATGTTGACCAACTTTGGTTATACGGGGCAAATCCCTAACTTTTTACAGGAAGATAAGTTCAAAATAATTAACATGATCTATTTCCCTGGCTGTGATGAGGGAAAGTTGAGTCAGATGAGCGATCCAATCAAAACCTTCGATGTGGTATTTGATTGCATTGAAAACAACTCTCAAAACAAATGATCATTACTGACCCTACGGGTGTGAAGTTGTGGATGAACGAATGCGGATAAGCCAGAATGGCAAGATCTTCTAAAAAAAACACAATACAAAATAAAGATATTCCAAAAATAGTATCCAGCATTAGCCTGTTTTTTTTAGTTACGCTATATCCGATTCTTTATATCTATCTAAAAAATGCTGAAATGCTTCAGTTCGTCGAATTGGCAGAAACCTTTGGACTGTTCTTTTTGGCTGCAGTGATCCTGTACTTTATATGCTTCCTGTGCTTAAGATCCTATCAAAAGGCAGCTCTTGTTGTCAGTTTCAGTATGTTGGCTTTTTTGAATTTTGCCCTGGTTGAGAGAGTTTTTGTCAAGATTTCCCCCTTTTTTTATTACTGGCATGTTCTGTATATTCTGATCAGTGTAATAGTTTTAGCAGTGCTAATCATCCGCAAATGGACGGATGATATAACTGAAAAAATTAATAAAATAATTTTGGTTCTCGTTACACTCCTGATCGTTTTTAATGTTGTTTCAGCAATGCCTAAACTCGTTCAATCACGGAAGGCAGTTGATAGAGAAGATATCCAGACGATTAGCCCAAAAACAACTGACGTTAAAAGAAATGTTTATATATTTGTTTTTGATGAATTCAGTGGCCTAGAAGCATTGCAGCGCTACAACCAATTTGATAACGGTCCCTTTTATGATTCCTTGGAGGCTTTAGGTTTCAACACTTCTCGTTATAGTCACAATGGTACGTTCAGTACGAACATTGAGATCCCAAATCTGATAAACATGTCACAGATATTGACCAACGAGAACTATACAACCGCTTATCGGAACGAACTTTTGAAGAAAGCGAGCTTGTTCGAATTTTTCAAGTCATATGGCTATAATGTTCATGTTATCAGTGACCAGGAATTTATTCCCAGTGATGTTGAGAATGTTGATGAGATTTTTGTTCCTTCAACCGGGTTGTCTAAATTTGAAACCTTTAAGGGCTTAATAATTAATAATTCTGTGTTTTATCCCTTTTTGCAAAACTATAGAGGGGATCGGGTTGTGGAGATCAATCAACTTTTTGAGAAGATGGAAGACTCAAAATCGGCTCCCAATGGCAGTCAGTTTACATTTGGTTATTTTATGGTTCCACATTTGCCTTGGGTTGTGGATGAGAACGGTAAAAGAATTGATGGCAATTTGCGTACAGATTGGAAAAATCCCGCTGTCTACTTAGGTCAATTAAAATATACTTCCACCAGAATCCTGCGTGCGGTAACAAAGATCATAGATACTGACCCGAATTCAATAATCATTTTGCTTTCTGATCACGCATATCGCCTACCTCATCATTTGTCTTTGTGGTATGGTGAAGAAATTGAAGATCCTGATCTGGAAATGTATTACCAGACTAATATTCTTAATGCGGTTTATATTGGTGGAAACGAACTGGATATTGAAGGCCTTAATGGGGTTGAAACTATAAACAAAGTTCTTAATTTGCTATTTAATACGGACGTAAATGAAGCGGACAATTGAGAAAAGAATTATGAGATGAAAAAAACTATCAAACCACTACTGGTTTTGCTTCTTTGGCTGGCATTATTCATGGCTCTTACACCGGTGTTAAGTTCATTCATAAAGAATCCATTGAGACCCAGTGATCTGGACCTTGAAGAAACCAACAATGTTGTGCATTATTACATAGATGAGTTCTCCATAAGCCATGAAATGCTGACAATAATATATGTTAATGGATGGGCATTTATTGAGAATGATACCGAAAGTCTGGAAAAGGAAATCTTTTTGGTGTTTGCAAACGACGCAAATCAATACGAAGTAAAAATGGACTTATACAACAGGGAAGATATCAAAAAAAAGCTGCCAGATTTACAGGTGCCCTTAGACAGAACCGGCTTCCGTCAAAACTTTTCAACGCTTGGCATGAAGAATGGGATTTATCGGTTATATGTGGTTGTAAACGAAAGTCCAACACTTGTGGGGGTCATAGATACAGGAATGGACTATAAAGTGCGTTTTCGAGGTTTTGAGAGGAAGTAGGTCTCAAATTAAAGAGACAGAAGCGTTAATTTGAATTACAATTGAGAAAAGATACGATTTTATGGAGTTTAAATGAACCAATTATTTAATATCTTATCAGCGCAACGAGAATACCTTGACCCAGGGTCTGGCAGCATGATCATCCAAATGGTCATCGCGGCAGTGCTTGGCCTGGGGGTCGCGATTCGGGTGTTCTGGAAGAATATCAAAGGATTCTTCAACCGCAACAAGCAAGCCGAGATCGAACTTGACCCGACCGCGATCGATGAGACTGATGAGTCGGAAACCCGCGAATAAATTTGAGATGCGACTGCCAGGTGGTGGGTAATCAGTATCTCTGATTACACTGCAATCCGGACTACCATATCAGGAAGACTGGATAATACGGGAAGACGTTTCTACGTCTGATCGTCCCGTTTTTTAATAAAGGATTTAAGTGAGGTAAAAATGCAGGAAAATGTGAGAGCGTCTTTTCGGGACCCCAGTGGTTTTATGTTCAAACACAAGGGGGTCTTTTACCGCCAGATCAACCAGGCATATAAAGATGATTATGACCTGTTGATGTCTTCGGGGCTCTATGAGCAACTTTCAAAATCGAAGACTCTGCTGGCGCATGAAGAACAAGACCTCGCGCTTGCTCCCAAACCTGAGGCGGCTTATAAGGTCATCAAACCGCGTCAGCTCGGCTTTATCTCTTATCCTTACGAATGGTGTTTCAATCAGTACAAAGACGCGGCCATTCTCACGCTTGCCATTGCCCGCCGCGCACTCGAATTTGGCATGTCGCTCAAGGATGCCAGCGCTTACAATATCCAGTTTCTGGAAGGACGTCCCGTTTTTATTGACACGCTTTCTTTCGAAAGGTATCAGGAAGGTTCCCCCTGGGTTGCGTACCGCCAGTTTTGCCAGCATTTTCTGGCGCCCCTGGCCCTGATGGCGAAGAAGGACATTCGTCTGCTGGGCCTGATGCGCCAGTATATCGATGGAATCCCGCTTGATCTGGCGGCAGCGCTGCTGCCAGGCAGCACAAAAATGAATTTCGGTTTGGCGAGCCACATTCACCTGCATGCCAGGTCGCAACAAAAGTATGCCGATCGCGAAGTTTCACAGAGCGAAGTGAAAGGCAAAATTTCCAAAGAGGCTCAACTGGCTTTGTTGGACAGCCTTCTCAATACCGTTCGTGGGCTAAAGGTCAAGACGATCACCACTGAGTGGGCGGATTATTATCAGGATAATAACTATACACAGAGCTCCTTTGAAGCCAAGCGCGCTCTTGTCAGCGATTTTATCAGGCAGGTCAACCCTAAAACAGTGTGGGACCTGGGCGCCAATACGGGCGAGTTCAGCCGCTGTGCCAGCGATCTTGATATCCCCACGGTTGCTTTTGATATTGACCCCGGCGCGGTTCAGCAAAATTATGCGGTCGTAAAAGAAGGCAAAGAAAAATTCATGCTGCCCCTGGTCATGGACCTTACCAACCCTTCGCCAGCAATCGGTTGGCATAATGAGGAGCGCGATTCGATGCGCGAACGCGGGCCGGTCGATCTGGTGATGGCGTTGGCACTCATTCATCATATGGCGATTGCCAACAACGTCCCCTTGCGTGAGGTGGCGCGCAGTTTCGCCGATTTTGGCGAGTACCTGATCATCGAATTTGTGCCAAAGCAGGATTCGCAGGTGGAACGCTTGCTCAGCTCCCGCCTGGATATTTTCCCCGATTACAACCCGGAAGGTTTCAGGCAGGCTTTTTCGGAATACTACAGTATTTTGGACGAAAAGCCGGTTCAGGGATCAGCGCGGACGATGTATCTGCTCAAAAGAAAATAATCGCCTCGAATTTTTCGGGGAATTGTTAAAGAGGTGTAAACTTATTGTTGCTATTTAAGAACAATGAGACGTAAAAGCCTTGCCCAACCTGATAAAGAACTAAATCGCGGAACCGTTTATTTTGATCTGGTGACGGTTTGGCTATCCAATATTTTGCTGACATCCTTTTCGGTCGCGATTTACGTCTTTTTGGAGTGGCTCTTTATCAGCACGCGCCCATCCTTTATGAGCCTGGCCGGCTGGAATGAGCGGCTGTTTGTCCTTTTTGTCACCATTCTTTTTGCTTCCCCTCTTGCTGTCATCACATCCAGCCTGTTGTTTCGTCTGGGCGTTCACATTAAAAATCAGAAGGCCCAAAACTGCTTGCTTTGCATTTTGCCCGCTTTTGTTCTGGCCGTGGCGAGCCTGATGCTCTTTGACAATTTCACTTATACGGTCTGGAAATTTGGGATCAGTACCAGCGAGAATTACATCAGGGCGTTGTACGCGATTGGACTGATCGCCATTTTTGTGCTTTGGGACTTTGAACTTGCCCGAAACCTCCTTTTCCTGCAAAAAAAGCTTGTGGTGCTGAAACCCAGATCGCGCTGGGTACTGATCGGGGCAGGTTTTGTCTTCATGTTGGCTGCTTTACCCTTTCTGAGAATGCCCAAAACGGTTTCCGTTGATCCCGCTGATCATTATGACAATATCATTTTGGTCAGCGCAGATGGACTGAACGCCCGAAACATGTCTGTTTACGGCTACGAGCGTCAGACGACCCCATTCCTTGATTCCATAGAAGATGAGCTCCTCATGAGCATCAATCACCTGCCCAATTCCGGAAACACTTCAGGCGCGATCACCAGCCTGCTCACTGGTAAATATCCCGGCACAACGCGGGTTCTTTATCCGCCCGATATTCTGAGGGGAGAAGATTCGCGCCAGCATTTGCCTGGGATCCTGCAAAACTTAGGCTACTATACCGCCCAGATCAGCATTAACCATTACGCGGACGCGAAGGATCTCAACTTTGTGGACGCCTTTGATGAGGTGAACGGCGAACGAATGAGGGGCGGCTTCAGTTTCTGGAAAGCAGTCAATCAACGTTTCCCTGAAAATGGACGTTTGCTCATGATGGAAATGGAAGATCGCTTAGGCGAACGCCTGAAACACATCTTTTTTATCGAAGATATTTCAAACACTTTTGTGCAGATCACGATGCGCTCCCAGGATTTTGGTGATCTGGAGAAGGTTGACAAAACCTTACAGCTTTTACGGGAGAAAGATGTTCCGGTTTTTGTTCACCTGCATTGGATGGGCACTCACGGTTCAAGATTTTATCCCGCGCACAGCACATTTTCCGCTAATGTTGATCGAAAAAAACAAGAACCCTGGGATAAAGACCTTTACGATGACAGCATTTTGGATTTTGACGCCGGATTGGAGAAACTGATAAGCGGAATCAAGCAATCTGGCGAAGCAGAGCTAACATTGGTCGTTATTACCGCGGATCACGGCCAGGGTTTTTCAGTTGGCCGACGAATCCCCCTGATCTTTTGGACTGAATCAGGTTTTTCTCAGCCCAACCCAAGCCAAAACACACAAGGACTGGATGTGGCGCCAAGCATCCTGGATCATCTGCAATTGCCTCAGCCGGAATGGATGGCCGGGCAATCTGTGTTGGATCCAAATTATGTGTCAAAGACTGTAGTTGGGGTGGGCACAAAATCGACCGAAGGGCATGGCGATTATGGTTGGTCTTTGGCGGCTGACTATATAAAAGCACCTTTCTATCAGTTTGACTATATCAGCGTCGCTGATTGCGGGCACCTTTACTCTTTGAACCTGGAAGAGATGGTTTGGAAATACTACACGATTGGCGCCTACAAGACCGAATGCAAGCTTCGCCTTGATCCGGCTGGCATTCGCCAGACGGTGATCGACCATTTATCGCAAAATGGGTTCATCTTCGATGAGAACGTCATCCCTGTTCCAAAACGGGATTGAAAGATGGTTTGACCAAGGGTCGACTTTTTTATTCCTTGCTGTCTTTCTGCTTTGATTGCACGACTACAAAATAGACAGCAACGCCGACGGCGGCAATCGCCAACAACCAAAGCCAGTTGAGCGGGTCGATTGATCGTTCCACCTCAGGCTCAACGCTGGGATAAAGACTGTGCACTAGCGCGGTGTTGCTTGGGCGCGCGGTAGGGCTGGGGCTGGGTGTCGGGCTTGGGAAAGGCGTTTCGGTCGCTGGGGCTGGTGTGGGCGTCGATGTGGCTGGCGGCGTGACGTGCAGCAACAAGAGATCACCCGGGTAGATAATGCTGGTATTGCTAAGATAGTTCCAGGCGAGCAGATCTGCCAAAGTGATTCCGTATAAATTCGCAATCCATTGCAGGTTTTGCCCATCTCCTACCTTGTGGTAATACTTGCCATCCGCTGCCGGGGTAAGCTGCTGGAGAGGGGTCAGGGGAATCTGCGTTGGGGTTGGGGTGTGATCGGGCCCTTTCACAATCAGTTTTTGGCCGATCTGCAGGGGCGTATCCACTGTAATGAAATTGAGGCGCAAAAGTTCTGAAACGCTCACGCCGTAAGCCTCACCGATCTTGGACAGGTTTTGATAAGCCTGAACTTCGTGCACAATTTGCCCGTCCGCATCCGGTGTAGCCAAGATCACGATGCCCATCGGAGTGGGCGTGAACATCCCCTGGGAATTCGGGCCGCCGATGAGGAGCTTATCCCCGGTGCGCAAAACGTATTTTTCAGGCAGGTTGTTCCAGCGCAAAATGTCTTTGATGGTCACGCCATAAGCCACAGCAATGGACCAAAAACTCTGACCAGGTTTGACAATGTGCAGGTAGTTGCCGTCCTCATCCGGTTCCACCAACTCGACCGGCGTGATGGGCCCATAAGCGACCGGGGTTTCGCCGGGGCGCAGGGTCGGCATGGGCGATTGTCCCTCACAAGGCTGCTCTGAGATGTAGGCGGCTTGAAGAACAAAATAGGTCATGCCGTTGCTGGCGGTGGCTGTGCCAGCGCCGACATGGCAGTAATGGGTGGTTGTGGCCGGGCGCATGTGCTCATAATCGGCCCACATGACCATGATCTCATCGATGGTGACGCTGTCACTGCCGATGGCAAAGTTTTCAGTCGCGAAGACGGTGCGCCCACCGCCGTAGCCTGCCGCGGTAAGGCGTCCTTTGACGTTCCCAATATGCCAGGAAAGCTGCCCGGCGGCCATGATCTCTGCGGTCGTCTGGGCAACTGCGTTGACGATCGGATCCTCAATCAGGGGCGCGTTGCCATAGGACATGCGCAGGACGTTCATGGCGGCGATCAGGTCATAGCCGCTGACCTGATGCTTCCTTGGCGCGGCGTTGAGGCCGGCAAGCGCTGGTCTGCCCTGCGCGAACAAGGAGAAGGTCAGACTCAGGAGTAGGAGCGTTATCAACAGACGGGAGCGTATGTTTTTCATGTTTCATATATACCATAAAATTGAAAGGTCAAAAAACGATGAGCCAATTTCAACGAGAGCATACGTAGGGCGAGATTGAACCTGATTCTCAGAAATCAGGTTCAATCTGCCGTTACTGGAGCTGTCTGCGCTCCGCGACGACACCCATGGATAAACCCAGGGCGGGCTAGAAAAGAAAACGCACAGAAAGAAAAATCTATCGTACAATTGTTAATCATGAAACTGGCCATCCAAATCCCTGCTTTTAACGAGGCTGAGCATTTGCCTGAGGTGCTGGCGGAATTGCCGCATGAATTGCCAGGCGTGGACGAGATTTTTATCGTCGTTGTTGACGACGGGTCTTCGGACAGTACCGCCAAAGTCGCGCTGGAGCATGGGGCGGATTTCGTTTTGCGCCACCGAAAGAACCGCGGTCTCTCAAAGGCGTTCATCAACGGGATCCAGTTTTGCCTGGCGCTTGGCGCTGATATCATCGTCAATACCGATGCCGATAATCAGTATCCTGGCGGGCAGATCGAACAGTTGATCGCACCAATTTTAGCGAACAAAGCCGACATGGTGATCGGCGACCGGCAAACCCTGGAGAACAAGAACTTCTCTCCCTTCAAACGCGTGATGGAGCATGTTGGCAGCTCTTTTATCCGTCGGGTTTCCGCGACGGATGTGCCCGATACCGTCAGCGGCTTTCGGGCTTTCTCACGTTATTCCGCCTTGCGTTTGCAGGTCTATAACCCGTATTCATACACGCTCGAAACGCTGATCCAGGCTGGCAAGGGGCAGATGCAAATTGAACATGTTCCCATCACCACCAACGCAGCCACACGCGCCTCGCGTCTGCATAAGGGCATGCTGAATTTCATGTGGCGACAGACTGGCGCGATCACGCGCTCGTACGTGCTCTACCAACCCTTGCGGACCTTTCTGTCCATTGGCGGATTGCTCTTTTTGGCAGGCGCGATCCTTTTGGGACGCTTCCTGTTCAACTATTTATTCCTCGAAGGAGTAAATCGCTACGTGCAATCGGTTTCCATTGGTGGAACGTTTTTGGTGGCTGGAATCATGTTGATGATGTTTGGCTTTTTAGGCGACGCGATCCGTGCCAACCGTCAGATCAGCGAAGAGACCATGATCCGCCAACGCGACCTCTCCCGAATAGAAGACGTGACGCAACTGAGTGACTACCACGGCCACCCCGTTTTTTCGAAATTTAACCCTGTAAAGTAATTATTCCGTCAGAAGAAAGCAAAAAAGAGACTTTGTTAACAATCCTGGTCAGGCCTTTTCTCTTAACGAGCAGATCGCGCTAAAAACCTTAAGAAGCTTAAAGATTCCTGATTCCCAGTTACGATATGCTATACTTTAAGTCCATCCACGAAAAGACTGTCATCAGACAGAGGCGATAAAACAGGGAAATTGCAAAAGTGTCTTTCGTTCATCTTCATGTTCACTCTTCCTATTCCGTTCTGGACGGTTTAGCCAGCCCAAAAGATTTGGTTCAATACACCAAAGAACTGGGCATGAACGCGCTGGCGTTGACGGACCACGGCACGATGTTTGGCACGCTGGATTTCTTCAAAGCGGCGACCGCTGAAGGCATCAAACCGATCATCGGGCTGGAAACCTACATGGCTCCCAGAACGATGTTCGACAAGGACTCAAGTCGGGACAAAAAGCGTTATCACCTGCTTCTGCTGGCTAAAAATATGACTGGTTACAAGAACCTGCTAAAAATTGCTTCGGTTTCCCAGTTGGAAGGCTACTATAACAAACCCCGCATCGACCGTCAGTTTTTATCTGGGCATGCTGAAGGTCTGATCGGTACTTCTGCCTGTTTGGCTGGTGAGATTCCGCAGGCTTTGGTGGATAATGACCTTGCCAAAGCAGAAAGCAGCCTGCAATGGCACAAAGACGTTTTTGGGCCTGGCAATTTTTACCTTGAAATGCAGGATCATCAGATCCCCGAGCTCTATCGCGTCAATCGCCTTATGCTCGAACTGGCCAAAAAGACCAATACACCGCTGGTTGCCACCAACGATGTGCACTATCCGCGTCGGGAGGACGCCGAATATCAGGACATTTTGCTCTGCATCCAAACAGGCAAGCTTCTCACCGATACCAATCGCATGCGCATGTCTGACCCATCTTACTACCTGCGCAGCCCCGAAGAAATGCAGAGTCTTTTCTCGCAGGTGCCAGAAGCCATCCGAAACACGCTTGTGATCGCTGAGCAATGTGAGGTAGATCTGACCCGTGAAGGCTACCACCTGCCAAAATTCGATGTGCCAGGTGAAGAAAGCCCACAAAGTTATTTACTTGATCTTTGTCAGGAGGGCCTGAGGCGAAGTATTCCTGATCGGGCAGGCTCGAGTGTGGTGCAGGAACGGTTGCAGTACGAGTTGGGCGTTATCAATCAAATGGGATTTGCTGAATACTTCCTGATCGTATGGGATCTGTGCCGCTATTCGCGCGACCATGGGATCTGGTACAACGTGCGTGGTTCGGGGAATGGGTCTTTGGTGGCTTTTGCCCTCGATATCACCTCAGTCGAGCCGCTCAGCTACGACCTTCTGTTTGAACGTTTCCTCAACCCTGATCGACTGACCATGCCTGATATCGACCTCGACTTTCAGGATGACCGCCGCGCGGAGGTGATGGAATATTGCAATCAGAAGTACGGCGCTGATAAAGTTGCCCAGATCATCACTTTTGGCACGATGGCAGCCCGCGGCGCGGTGCGTGACGTTGGGCGCGTGATGAATATTCCCCTGCCCGATGTCGATAAGGTGGCCAAGGCCGTGCCTGGACCAGTGGCTGGGAAGAACATCCCCTTGATGAAGTCTCTGGAGAATACGCCAGCCCTGAAAGAGCTCTACGAGTCCAGTGAGCAGTACAAGCGTCTGATCGACGTCGCCAGCCATATGGAAGGCAGCATCCGCAACATTGGAACGCATGCCGCCGGGGTGATTATCAGCGATCTGCCGCTGACGGAATATCTGCCGCTGCATCGACCGACCGGTAACAGCGATGACCTGCCGATCAAATCGGTGGCGCAATATGATATGGATGGGATCAACGACCTGGGTTTGCTCAAGGTCGACTTTCTGGGCCTGACGATGCTCACGATCATGGCGCGAGCCTGTGAAAACATTGAAAGACGCCACGGTATCAGCCTGAAGCTGGGGAATATCCCGATCGATGACCCTGAAGTGTTTGAGTTTATCGGTCAGGGTCATACCACGGGTTTGTTCCAGCTTGAAGGCGGCGGCATGACCCGCTATCTTGAGCAAATGCAGCCTAAAACCGTGCAGCATGTCATTGCCATGGTCGCGCTTTACCGACCAGGACCTATGGAAATTATCCCCGCCTATATCGCCAACATGCACGGCGAGGTGCCTGTCAGCTATCAGCACGAAAAGCTGGAGCCGATCCTGAAAGAAACCTACGGTCACACGGTCTATCAGGAGCAGATCATGCAGGCCGCGATGAGCCTGGCGGGCTATTTGCCTGGTGAATCGGACGACCTGCGCGCGGCTGTTTCAAAGAAAAAGACCGAGAAAGTCATCAAACATCGCTCCAAGTTTATTGAAGGGGCGGTTCGTCAGGGGATTGAGGAAGACGTAGCCAAAGAAATTTTTGCCCATTGGGAAGCTTTCGCGGACTATGGGTTCAACAAAAGCCACGCCACCAATTACGGCATCATGGCGGTCAAGACCGGTTACCTGAAATACCATTATCCGGCCGAGTACATGACCGCCTTGCTCTCGGCCTGGAAAAACGACCTGGACAAAATCGCGGTTTATGTGGCGGAGTGTCGGGAACTGGGTATTGAGGTGCTGCCGCCAGATGTCAACAGCAGTGTCTTTGATTTTTCGATCATCGATCAACCGGACGGCAAGGCTGCCATCCGGTTTGGATTGGGCGCGATCAAAAACGTAGGACAAGCGCCTGTTGATGAAATTATCCAGGGCAGAAGAAATCAGCCTTTCGACAGTATTGACGATTTTGCCAGGCGCGTGGACCTGCGCAAGGTTGGCAAACGGGCAATGGAATGCCTGATCAAGGTCGGAGCGCTGGATGAGCTGGGTGAGCGAGGCGCGATTTTGGCTGGGTTGGATCAGATCGTCAACATTTCTACTTCCCATTTCAAGGCCAAAGAGATGGGACAGCTTGATCTCTTCGGTGGGGGACTGGTCGATGATCAGCCCATGATCGTATTGCCCTTTACGGCAAGGATGAGCAAAAATGAGCAGCTTGACTGGGAAAAAGAGCTGCTGGGGCTTTATGTCTCTGACCATCCCATCAACGGGATCCTAAAACAGATCAGCGATAAAATCACCCATTTTTCCAACGCATTAAGTGAGGCTGAAGACAAATCCAAAATCGCGGTAGGCGGCGTTGTCAACCGTATGCGTCCTCTTCCGACCAGGAAGGGCGAGCAGATGGCGTTTGTGACCCTATCGGATGCCTTTGGTGATATGGACCTTGTCTTTTTCCCGAGAAGCTGGGAGAAATACCGCGATATCGTCAATGTCGGAACAGCTTTACTGGTCGAAGGCAAAGCGCAGCACCGTGATAATGACGTCTCCGTTCTGGTCGATAAAGCCTCGGTTGTGGAAAGTGAGTCGGGGGAGCAGCCCGGGGTTGCTGACCCCTTCTCAGGGCCATTCTTTGAGCGAATGATAGAGAAGAACCTGCCTGATATCCGCCTGCTTTCCCGATACGCCTGGCCGCCGGTTGATGGCGTGATGGATGATGGCGGGATTAATGACCTGGGCGAAGGTGATAGCGATGATGAGTTACCGCCGTGGGATGAAGAAGACGAGGATGTTGACGATCCTTTCACAAAGCTGAAGATGATGCATGAGCCTCTGCAAGGGCAAGGGGAAGGCAAGTTCAGGGGCGGCCTTGAGGAAGTTGACCTTGATCAGGTGCTGGATCCAACTGAATTGGCGATGGTTGACCAGCTGGTCAGTGAGATGGACAGGTCTGAGGCAATACGCGAACGAGCTGAAGACTATTCGGCCGACTCGCAGGGGGAAGAGGAACCCTTCGACTTTGTGGATAAAGATATTTTGGACTCACGGCCTGAGAAGGTTTTGATCCTGACTGTGCAAAGCAGTGGTTCAGCCGAGAAAGATCAGCGACGCATGGCCCAATATCACGGTCTGATCTGTTCGCACCCCGGCAAGGATATTTTTGGTTTCCGTCTGCCAAAACAGGGCGGCGGCTGGAAGGTGGTCGCCTTCCCGAATGTGCCCATTGAGATCAGCAAAGACCTGCTGCGCCAGCTTTCCGAGGGGTTTGGGGAAGAAAACCTGTGCTGTTTTGACTACGCCACTTGTTTTGATAAGCGGTAGGAGCGAAATTTTTCTTTTTTTGGAAAGTTTTATTGTCATAGTTGCCTGATATTTCTGTGAATTGTGGGTTGTGTTGGCTTGCCACAAGCCTTTATTCTCCCCGATGAACGATTCATTGCTATAATTATTGCCTGGAAAGGTGGTTGGGATGAAAACGGTTGATCTGGCACTGCTTGGTTTTGGGAATGTGGGTAGGGCGTTCGCGCGGCTTTTGCTTGAGAAATACGAGGAGCTTCAACGAGACCACGGCTTTAAACCCCGTATCGTTGGCATCGCCACGGGAAGACATGGGGTTTGCATCAACCCGCAGGGAATCAAGCTCGAAGAACTGGTTGAGGCGATTGACAGTTCTGAGCGTCTGGATCTGAACCGATTCAATACCCAAACTCCTGTCATTGACAGTTATGACTTTATCCAACAGGTTCCCGCTCAGGTCTTGTGCGAGACCACGCCGGTGAACCCGCAAAGCGGCTTGCCCGCGCTGGACTTTTTGCGCGCTGGCGCGAAGCGTGGGCTTCACCTCATCACCGCCAACAAGGGGCCGGTTGTTTTTGGCTTTCGAGAGCTGACGGAACTCACCCGCCAAAAGGGCAAGCTGTTCCGCTTTGAATCAGCGGTCATGGACGGCGCGCCTATCTTTTCCTTGTTCCGCCATTCGCTGGCTGGAGCGCAGATAAGGGGTTTTTATGGCATCCTCAATTCCTGCACCAACCTTTTGCTCGAGCGCATGCGCGAGGGCGAAAGCCTTGAGCAGGCCATAGCATACGGCGCGTCGATCGGTATCACCGAAACAGACCCAAGCAATGATGTGGACGGTTGGGACGCTGCCATCAAGGTTGCTGCCCTTTCCAATGTGCTGATGGGGCAGAACCTGACGCCCAAAGACGTCAACCCTATCGGGATTCGCGGCATCACGCCTCAGATGATCCAGGAGGCTGAAGCACAAGGCAAGCGCTGGAAGCTGCTTTGTCGGGGGGGCTGGGAAAATGGAAAGTTCGTTTGCAGCGTGGCGCCCGGGATGGTTTCAGCGGACTCACCGCTTTACACCGTAGACGGCACCTCCTCATTTGTGAGTTTTGAGCTGGATGTTTTGCCTGGTCTGGGTGTGCTTGAATCTGACCCAAGCCCAAAGACGACGGCGTTTGGTTTGTTATCGGATCTGATCGACATTGTCAGAACGGAGCAGGCGTGAAGCGGGTCTTTTTGGGATTGGGCACAAACATGGGCGACCGTCAGCAAAA
The DNA here is from genome assembly GCA_002305635.1 of Anaerolineaceae bacterium UBA1415. Taxonomy (GTDB): domain Bacteria; phylum Chloroflexota; class Anaerolineae; order Anaerolineales; family Anaerolineaceae; genus Mesolinea. The sequence goes on from DBPR01000003.1 coordinate 16,120, forward strand.
CCTGGCGGATGCCATTGACGCTCTGGCGAAAAAGATGGAAATCCTGCGACGATCTTCTATCTATGAAACGAAAGCCTGGGGTTATACCGAGCAGGCTGACTTTCTGAACATGGTGGTTGAGGCGAAGACAGAACTAAAACCTTTGGCTTTGTTGAATTTTCTGAAACGGACTGAAAGCGAACTGGGCAGGGTTGCAAATTTCCGTTACGGACCACGCGTGATCGATATTGACATCCTCCTGTATGAGGATCTGGTGCGAAACACGCCCCGAATGCAAATTCCGCATCCGCGATTGCACGAACGGGCCTTCGTCCTGGTGCCGATGGTCGAGCTGGCGGCGGATCTTGTGCATCCGATATTAAATAGAAGCATGTCTGAGTTGTTGAAAGCAGTTGATGGACAAGAGGTGCGTTTATGCGAATAGTTTTAGCCTTTCTGGTTCTCTTTTTACCAGGTCTGGCCTGGTGGCTCTGGTTGGGCGACCACGAACAGGACGGCGGCGAAGCCCTGGCCCGCATCTTCGCAGTTAGTTTTGCGACCGTGGCCGCGCTGGCGCTTGGGCTTTTTGCCATTCGCGTGAGCATGACCCCCATTTTGGCGGCAATTCTTTTGGGCGTTTTTGCTGGCGCGGTCATCGTGGGCCTGATCCGCAACTACAAGACGGCTTTTAATAAAACCTGGCTGGTCGCTCTGGTTATTCTGGTTCTTTTTACAGGCTGGCGCTTGTGGCAGGCGCGGGAACTTGCCTTCCCGAACTGGGTCGATTCCCAACACCACGCGCTGATCATCCGCTCGATCATTGAGAAGCGCATGCTGCCGGCGACGCTGGAACCTTATCTGCCGGGCCCCTTTTATTATCACTTCGCTTACCATGCCGTAACGGCTGTTTTCAGCCAGTTATCGGGTCTGGAAGTTGAGCAGGCGATGCTGCTTTTTGGGCAGGTCTTGAACGCCATGGCGGGTTTTGCGGTCTACGCGTTGGTCAAAACGATCGGCAAGGACTGGCGCATCGGACTGGTGGCGGCTTTTTTGATCACCTTCGTGACCAAGATGCCGGGCTATTACCTCAGCTGGGGGCGGTACACGCTGCTGATCGGCATCAGTCTGATGCTGGTGGCCATGGCCGAGGCGGAATGGCTGCGAAAAGGGAAGCGGGAGTGGTGGCATGCGGCTGGTTTTGGCCTTTTGGTCGTGGGAACACTACTGAGCCATTACCTGACGGCTTTTCTGCTGGCCTTGTATCTGGTCATCATTGGCTTTGAATGGCTTATCCAATCTCTCAAAACGAAACAATGGGATTGGAAAGGCATTTTGCTTCTGGTTTTGCCCTCCGTTTTGGCTTTTTTGTTTAGTTTCCGTTGGTACATCCGCATCTATCGTTATTCCCCCTCTTTCATCAGCACCTCGGTTTTTGTCCCTGGAGAATTGAAGCTTGATCAGGGTCAGTTGGACTATTTGCGATACATCTTGGGACCAAAAGTTGCTTATTTGCTGCTGGGCCTGGCTTTGGCTGGCCTGATCTGGGCAATGTTTAAGCTTGAATGGCGCAAGCTGGCTGTTTGGTCAGTTTTCCTGGCTCTTTTCACCATCCCATTTGGGATCAAGATCTTTAGCTTCCGCAGTGATTATTATGGTCTGATGCTTTTTACGGTTCTGGGGTCTTTGAGCGCGACTTTTTTGGTCTGGACTTATGACTTTTTGCAAACAAAGATCCCCTGGAAGAAGCCTTTCATGGCGCTGTCTCTGGCGGTGCTGCTGGTTTTTCTTGGCTGGGGCGCCTGGCGCAACAGTGACGCGATCAACGACAGTACCATCTTAGTCACCAAAGCCGAACTGCCTGCTCTGGACTGGATCAAAAGCCACACGCCTGAAGACGCCCGTTTCTTTGTCAATACGACCAATTGGGGCTATGGAATTTACCGGGGAACTGATGCGGGTGGGTGGATCCTGCCCGCGACCGGCCGTTGGAGCCTGGCACCGACCACTTTTTACACCTATGGCGCTGATCAGGCGACACGGGAAGCCTGGACTCACTGGTCAAAGCGCGCTACGCGCGTGACAAGCTGCGGGCTTGATTTTTGGGAGTTGGTCGATGAGGCTGAGTTGAGCTATGTCTATTTACGCGAGGGCTCTGGCAGCCTGAACGCGGCGGCTTTACAAAACTGCGAGGGCTTCCAGCGCTTGTACATGAATGATGGCGTCTCGATCTGGCTGATAGAGAATAAAGACCAATAAAAGTCGATTACGGTTTCAGTTTGTATTCATAAAGTCGGCCGTCAAGATCTAATGTCAGCAGATCGTCTTTGAAACCCACAACGGTCGCCTTACTGAGTTCGCCGGATAAAACGATGGTCACAAGTTCCAGTTGACCACTTTCTGGTGATTGATAGTCAACTACCAGCAGTTCGCCTGATGGGTTTGGGCTGATCTGGCCCGCATCCTGACCAAAAAGGATAAAGCTGGCATTCTTCCGGGATGAATCGTATCGATTACTCCCAACTTCCTCAAAGTCAGTGCTCAGATGCCAGCGAATGTTCGCGCTTTTATTTCCGCTGTGCTGAGATTTATCTACAATCACGGCGGGCCCATCCTGAAAAAGATAGAGCTCTCTGGTAAAATCCCAGCCGTGCCAATTTCTTATTGAGGTTTTACTGTAATCAAGCTCGGGTGAAGTTGAAAAGGCCTCCACATCAGCATAATAAGGAGGATCCTGCGAGTATGGCCCGAACCAGCTGTTGAGCGTGTTGAGAACCGCATCCAGGCCGACTCGTTTGATCAACAGGGTGTTAAGTTGCTCGATCTGGATGCGTTTGTCGCGCACCATAGCTCGACCGGTTGGAAGCCAGGGGATCGATCCCTGGGTATATTGTTCCTCAACCAAAGGCGCGCCGGCATAGATCAGGGAGATCGCGTTGCTGGCTTTATACCGATGCCAGCCGCTAAAGCGCAAATTTAGCATGATATAAAGATCATCCTTTTCCCAGCCATTGCGCAGAATCACCTTATCAGGCGCCAACGACCCGGTTTGTTCCGGCAAACCTGAATTTCCATAGAGCAAACAGGAACCGATCTGCGGGGGTTGTGAGGTCAAAGCCTCGTCCACCTTAATTTCCGACCCAACCTGGACAGCGTAATTATAGTTTTCTCCAATCGTTTCCATGCTTCGGTTGGCAAGCCATAACAGATTCGGGTCACGCAGGTAGACAGCCCCAAAGAGGCTGATCGGCGCGATGGTTGTTTGACTAGGAAAATTGTAGGTCTGCAAACCGGCGTCGGGCAGGGCTTGAGCCAGGATCCAGTCAAAGGATCGAATGGTGTTGTCATTGATCGTCTGGTTGGCTAACAGGGCCTGAAAATATGAATTCGTGATCCAAACAGGCTGGTAAGTAAGCGCGTCATCTGTCACCCGAAAACCTTGCTCCCAGCCGCGTGGATGCTCGTTCAGGAATTCCGCGTTTTCGTTCTGCCAGCTTGTATCGATTGCCGGCAGTTGATTGAGGAGCGCGTAGAGGCCGGCGCCAATGTCCTGGTTGAGATATGCGCCAACAGGCTTGTGACTGAAAGCAAGCGCGTACATCCAGTCGACCAATTCGTCTGTCTGAGCACGTTTATTAATGGCCTCGATCCAGGCATTAATTTCCTCGGTGTCAGCTTGAGTGAAGAGGTCGGGTTTGATCTCAGAAACTGTCTTATAGTAATAAAGGGTTTGAGCCGCCAGGAGTTGATCCCACTTCACGCTGCCGGCAGGCTGCGTATATAACATTGAACTGGCATCGGATAAAAGTGAATCCCTAAACCGTGAAAAGTAAGGCTCGCTTTGGTGATAAGCGGCCAGAAAACCCAGATCAAGGGTTTTTATGTTTGATTTATTTTCAATTGCCGCAGCGTACTTATCCTGAACGGCTTGAACCGATACGGCTTGATCGGGATCTTTAACTGAGATCTTTTCACACAGAATGGGGTTGTCTGGACCTATTCCTTCAAAGAAAGCCTGCGGCTGGGAGGGGTAAAAGCTTTTCTGATACCTGATGATGGAAAATACAAGGATTCCGAGGAGAATCACCAAATTCAGGATCGTGTTTCTTGCGTTGCCTAGTGAAGGAAACTCTGCTACTTCGTTTTGCCGTTGAGGGAAAAGGAAAAAGTGGTATGAAAGCCATGAGATCAGCCAGAAAAGGCATAAAAAGACGACCATCAAAGCCGTATAAAATTCTTCTTCTGAAAACCGAAGATTTATCTGATTAATGAGGCCGGGAACAGCCCCAGCCGAAACAAAAAGGATCAACCAGCCAAATAAACGCAGACCCATCCTGGATCTCATCAATAATTCCGCGCGTATGATCAGGTAAATATAATAAAGGGCGAGAAACAGCCATGCAAAAAATGTGAGATCCAGGCGAATAGCCAGGGCAAGGAAAACAAGCGATATTAGCAGGACAAGTGTGGCAAACCATGGTGAGGTTGTCTTTTTATGGGATAAAAGCAAATGACAGCCGACAAGGATGGAGAACAAAAACAGGAAGCGAACCAGGAGCGTGAGCGGCTGGTTGCCCCCGGAGATCAGTAAAAAGCCAAAGGGAAGCGCGAGAGCTAGAAGAAAACGCAGCATTTTTTTCCCATCCAGAGCTTGCATTGCTACTCCTTGCCGTCGCAGGTGGAGCGGTCAAACCGGTAAATTCGGACGTGGTCTTGCAGATAGACAGGGGAAAGCAGTTCGTTTTCGCTCCATTCCTGCCATTTCAGCAGTGGGACCGCGCCGTTAACGGCGCCTTGTTTTTGTCCGATGTAAATATAGTCGATTCCCCACTCGCACAGCGCTTCGGCGCCCCTCTGAGAGGCAGGGTTGTCAACCTCCAGCCTAAGGATCATTTCCGGGATAAGCTGGGAATAGCCAGGGTCAAACGGCTTTTCGTTGAGCAAAGCATACTGAGGGGGCATGGTGTTGGGACGACCGGTCAGGAGAGGAATCCACCATCCGCCATCACTACCGACTGAAGAGGTGTCATTGTAAATGTTGTAACCATTAACGAGAAAGAGATCGTCAGGCGCGGTATTTTGTTTGATCCATTCAAAAGCCCGCAGATCGGGCCTGGTTGCGAGTTCGTAAGTTAATTTGTTTGTTATGTTTTTGGAATGGTAAGCAGAGAAAAACACGATCACGATCATGATCATTTGAGGCAGAAAGCGATTTTTGCTTTCGAGGTAGGCGAATAACTCGCCAACAAGATAAGCAACCAGAATGCCAAGTGGAATGTAGGTCATGATCTGGATGGAGAAGCCGTCGATGTATGAGGAAAAAGGAATGTTGATGACCCTTCCCAGATAGAAGGCAGACAGCAAAAAGAAACCAACCATGATCAGAAGTGGTTTCCAGTTTTTCTTAAGGATCCCAAGGATCAATGAAACAAAGGCGAGGCAGAGATAAAAAGGCTCGTAGTAATATTTGATCCCCTTTAAAGTATTCCTGACCATGGTAAAGCTTGATTCAAAATCAGTCGCGCTGATGCTGGCAGCATTTTCAGCCAGGGCACCAGTAGAAATCCTGAGAAAGAGGAATATCCCAAGGAGCGCAGGGATGAGAATGACGATCCCGAGCTTTTTGAAAAAAACAGGCACAGAAATACCTGGCGTTCTCACCCAGCGGACAAATTCATAAACCAACAAGGGCAGCCAGAGCAGCATAAAAAACGGCATGCGGAAATAATTGACAGCCATTCCACCGATGAATACGGGGATGAGGATCTGATCCTTATAACCAGCATCCTGAGTTAATAAGCCTTCGATCAGCAAAAAAGGTATTAATGGCAATAAAACCTGCCCGGTCAACTGAGGAAATCTGCCCCAGTTGACATAAAATTGAGGATATTTGAAGACAAGAGCAGCAAGAACCAATGCCATGACCCCAGCCCACTTTCTATCGTTCGCGATCCGTTTCGCGAGCGGGTAGATGGAGAGGACGCTTAGAATGTTGAGCATCTGACCCATCCAGATCACTGACTGACTGGCAGTAGCGTTGCTGATCCAGGCATACACTGTTGAGAGCGCATGGAAACCAAAGTGGATCGTAAGGGTGTTGTATTCCGCATACGGGCGCCAGGAATTGAACAGACCGCCATGGTCGAGCATCAGCTGGGTGATGACAGTGTGTTGGTACGAGTCATTCCAAAGGGGGATATCAACGGTACGGATCGCCCAAAGCCTGGTAAAAACAATGATGAAGAAGACCAGGGCCATGAACCAATGCGCTTTTATCTTTTCCATGAACCAGCCATGAAAACTCAAATTGCCAAACAAGCTCTTAAGTTGAATTGATCGCAACGACTTCTGATGCCTGATAATGAGGGTAATGATTGAAATGGCGATGGGAAGCCAGACTAAGCCGATCTCTCCTGGCTGGAGTTTTATGAAACCGGATATCAGGAAGAGTAAAGGATATAAAGCAACCGAAAAACCAGCCGCGAGGGCCAGTTTTGTTGGCGTGTCGTAAGACTGCCAGCGCTTCCAGATGACTGAGAAAGCAGCCCAACCTGGCAGGATCAGCAGCAAGCCGGTTAGAAATAACTGCCAGGCCCATGTGAACATAGTTCTGAACAGGCCAATGAATTGTTGTATGCGGTTGTAACCGAGATCAAAATCCAATTGAGCCTGTATGGGTGTGTTCTCGAAATAAAGGCTGCCCTGATCGTAGTCAAACGGGCTTTGGGTCTGAAAGATCAGTGGTTCATTGCCCTCCCAGGTTAGTTCAAGGTAATAATCCTGAAGATTCGAGTCTGACAGGGCAGGAAATTCAAGCGGGGTGTACTCTGTTGTTGTGCTGTTGATCGGGTATTTCTGTTGAAAAACCAACTCTTTTTCGAGATCGTTTTTAAAGATTTTCAGTTCAAGGCTTCCCTGAGTGGGTTTTTCCGTCAAAAGGAGAAAGCCGAATTTGTTGAAGCCTCTGTAATTGGCGGTCAGACTTTGGGCAAGCGTTTGGTTGTTCCCGAGGGTGATCGGATCGGTATTTTCAGATCGGGCAAAGGCGCCCGAATATGGGAGCAGGAAGCAAAGGATGATTAAGCAGATCAAAAAAGCTTTAGTGAGCCTGGTAAGGGTGTTGTTGCTACTTCGAAGACGCTTCATAAAAAACCTCTGCAATTTTTCTGACTCAGCCACCCCGATCGTTTATGATGTGCTGAAGTAAAAATTATAACATCAGAAGGTAGGTCTTAAACGCCGAGCGTAATCTCGCGGTCAATGGCATCTCAGGGATAGAGGCATAATCGACTATAATAAACTGAAAATTCGGAAGAAGCAGCAGGGATCAATAGTGACAGGCGATACCAATCAAAAAGCACTTGTTCGCGCGAATAGATCAATGGAGCCAATACGATGAGAGTTTGCTATTTTGGAACCTATCGAAAAGAATACAATCGCAACAAGATCATGATCGCTTCAATGCGGGCTGTGGGCATTGAAGTTATCGAATGTCATGAAAAGTTGTGGGAAAGCATTGAAGATCGTGTCAATGTCACCAAAGGCGGCTGGCTGAACCCAAAATTCTGGCTGCGAGTGGTAGAAACCTATGCCCGACTAATTAAGAAGTTCAAAGCCATCGGCGATTTTGATGTGCTGATGACAGGCTATCCCGGGCAATTTGATACTTATCTTGCTAATTATTTTGCCAAAAAGCGCAAAAAACCTTTGGTGTCTGACATTTTTATGTCCTTATACGTGATCGTTCATGAGAGAAAACTGGAAAAAGCAAGATTGAGCGCTGTGAATATCCTGAAATTCTTGGAAAAGCATTCCTACAAAAAGCCGATCCTGCTAATCCATGACACCCAACCTTATTCGGATTGGATCTCAGAGCATTTTGGGGTGTCGATCGAGAAAATCAAGCTCGTCCCCACCGGAGCAGACGAGAATATTTTCCAGCCAGGCTCATCAAAGCCATTTGTTTCTGACAAGTTTACTGTTCTGTTCTACGGAACATTCATCCCAAACCACGGCCTGGATCTGGTTTATCAGGCGATGGAATTGCTCAAAGCCGAAGAGGATATCCGATACCTGTTCATCGGCGATGGACCGGAAAAAGCGAGCCTGGTCAAAAACCTTGCCGGAGCAGGGGTCAGAAACGTGGAGTTTATCGACTGGGTGGATCAGAAGACCCTGGTCGAATATATCAATTCGGCTGATCTGAGCCTGGGGGCTTTTGGAGCGACGCTGCAATCGATGATGACGGTCCATAACAAGGTCTATGAGAATATGGCCTGTGGAAAGGCTTTTCTTACCGGCGAAAGCCCGGCGATCATAGCCCAATTTGATAATCGCCAGGAGATCATCTACTGCGAACGAACCCCGAAGGCAATCGCGGAAGCCATCTTAGAAGTACGCGATAACCCCGACTTGAGAGAAAAGCTTGAAAAGAACGCCAGGGAACGCTTCCTTCGTGACTATTCCTTCCACGCCCAGGGGAAAAGGATCGAGAGCTATCTCGGGGAGGCGATCAAAATGTTCAAGCAGGGTGTGAGGATTGAATAATTGATGCCAAATCGCACTAAAGCTGCCCATGTCGTTTTTTTTCTTACCCAGGATCTGCAAAGCCCCTCGGGACTGGGGCGCTATTTGCCCTGGGCAAAGTATTTAGTTCGTGAAGGATACCGGGTTACGATCTTAGCGCTGCATTCCAGTTTTGAAAGATTGGATGAAAAAGAGTTGATGTATGATGGTGTTCAGGTGCGCTATGTTTCCCAGATGCATGTCCGCAAAGCGAACAACAAAACGGAGTACTTCTCCCCATCTCAGCTGATCAAAGTCAGCCTTGCCGCAACCCGCGCGCTGTATCAGGCTGGTATGCGGGAAGACGCGGACTTGCTTCTGATCGCCAAGCCGCATCCAATGAACAGCATCGCGGGTTTACGGGTTGGCCGCAGAAAGAGACTCCCTGTCATTCTTGACTGCGATGATTACGAAGCCGAATCCAACCACACCAGCTCAAGCCTGCAAAAGATGATCCTGCGGTTCTTTGAGAACACGATGCCGAGAAAAGTGGATCTGGTCACGACCAACACCTACTTTAATAAAAACCGCATGATCAAACTGGGAATCCCTGAAGGGAAGATACATTACATTCCCAATGGCGTTGACACGGAACGGTTCTGGCAGGTTTCGGCTGAAAGCGTCGCGCAGAAAAAAGCAGAAGTGGGATTGACGGACAAAAAGGTGATCGCCTATCTGGGAAGTTTGAGTTTGGCGAATCATCCTGTGGACCTCCTTTTTAAAGCATTCGCGGAAATTGCCAAAGCGCTTGAAAAAGCACGCCTGCTGATCGTTGGTGGTGGAAAAGACCTCGACACCTTGAAATCGTTGAGCCTGGAGCTTGGAATCGAGGACAAAACCATTTTTACCGGTAAAGTCAGACCGGACGAGATGAATCTGTACTACCAATTGGCTGATGTGAGCATTGATCCTGCCAATGATATTTTGGCGGATCGTGGGCGATGCCCGCTAAAGATCTTTGAGAGCTGGCAGATGGGGGTTCCTGTTGTAAGCTCTGATGTCGGTGACCGTGCCATACTGGCAGGCGAGCCACCCGCCATTTTGCTGGCCGCATCCAATGACCCGGAAGAGCTTTCCAGGCTGCTGCTGGATCTACTTCATAATGAAGACAAGCTTCTGGCCATGAGGAAGCAGGGTTACCAACGAATCCAACAATATTATTGGGAAGAGATCGCAGGCAAAAGCCTCGCGATCTTCGATCAGCTGCTCCATCGGAAAAGAAACAAGTATGGATAGCCCCACCTCCCTGAAGAAAACAAATCATATGGCAAACTTAGGCGCTTTTGGCAGCGCCTCGGCTGTTGGCCAATTCATGATGATGCTCTTCACTTTTCTGCTGGCGAGGCATGTTGGCCCTGAAAATTACGGTTTTTATATCTCCAGTTTTTCCTTGCTGTTTTTGACCTCGATTATTTTCAACAATGGCCTCGACACCTGGCTATTAAATCAGAAGCGCAGTCAAACGGAACTGCACAAGGATTACAGTCAAATCCTGACGATAAAGTTTTTAGGCGGCTTGCTTTGGGTGGCGGTGATTGTCATTTTTGCCCCGCTGTTCAGACCCGACCTTTATGTCCGCACTTTGCTGATCATTAACGCGGTAGACATCTGGACAGACGCGATCCTGCTCACTTCGCTGGCTGTCCTGAATATTCAGGGAAAAGTGAAGCAGTATGCCTTCCTGATGGTCTCTTCGCGAACTTTCAAGCTGCTTAGCCTGATCCTGTTGGTTTTGGTGGGTTCTTCGAATATTATTGCTTTCGCGATTGGAAGGGCTCTGGTTTCGTTGATCATCGCTCTGATCGTCGTTGGCAAACTCAAACCGAGGGTTGTTCCTGTAAGTTGGTCAGAACTATTTGATAAGGTGAAAAATGCCCGCTATTTTGCGTTGTCTGAATTTCTGGCCACGATCTACATGCAGATCGATATCACGCTCCTGAATCTAATGGTCGGAAGTCTGCAGGTTGGGATTTACTCTCCGGCTTCAAACATAGTGAACGCCGTTTTTGTGCTTCCCTCCGCCATTCATCTCTATACGCTGCCTCTGCTTACCCGTCATTATCACGATGATCATCAGCGCTTTAAGGAGTTTTCCAAACGGGTCAACCTCCTGACGGCTGTGCTTGGCGTTGTATTGAGTGGTGGGGTGTTTTTTCTCGGTGGCTGGTTTGTCGTCAAGTTTCTTGGATCTGAATATATCGAAACGAGCAAGATCATCACGCTTTTGAGCCCGATCCTGTTGATGAAGTGTCTGGAGTTTGGTTTTGCCTCTGTGATTGTTGCTGGTGGGGAACAAAAGAAACGAATTTTGCCCCAGATCGCGGCTTCAATTGTAAATATCCTCTTCAATATCCTTCTGATTCCCCGTCTGGGCGCGGTTGGGGCGGCGAAGACCTATCTGCTTAGTGAAAGTATTCTCATGTTATGGTATGGTTGGATCGCGTTTAGTGTTTTGAAGAAAATTCAGAAAAATGACGGAAAAGATGCCTGACAAGGTTTTGATCATTAATTTCCATAGTGGTAAAAACGCGGGTGACCTCGCGCTTTTGCTTACTACTGTTGATATTCTGAATAAGGCGTTTGGCAAGCCGAAGATCAAAGTTTCAGCGAACTGGGTTGATGAGCCTTATTACCGCCAGTATGGCGTTGAAGTGGTTCCATCGTTTCGGTCTATTCTGGAATCCGCTTCTCCTGCCTCGGCTATATTCCAGATACTGACCTTCATTTTCCTCTGTTTGCGGGTTCTTTTCTCTCGTTCTCTCTCTGCCGGCTTCAGAAAACGAGCTGTTAAAAACGATTTCGATCAACTCATGGCTGCTTTTGAGGTAAGTGATCTGATCGTTGCGGTCTCCGGCAATCAGGTTTACTCCTCGGGAAAGTTTGGCTGGCCTCTGCCTGTGACCCTGGCACCTTTATTCCTGGCCAAACATTTCGGAAAGCCTCTGGTTGTGTTTCCTCAATCCATTGGGCCGTTAAAGCGAAAATGGGAACGGAAAATGGTTAAACGAGCCTATGAATATGCGTCGAAAGTCTTTGTCAGAGATGACAAGTCGCTGGCGCTCTTAAAGGAACTCGGCTTTCCAAAAGAGAAATACGCCTATGCTCCCGACCCTGCTTTTGGATTGCGCGCGGCCCCTGCTGATGCCGCACTTCAAATCTTATCGGAAGCAGGAATGGCGGACGATAAATTCAGGATTGGACTGACTGTAATTTCAAGAATGGGCAAGGCGCTTGATCAGGATAATATCAGTCGTTATTATCAGATCCTTGAAAATGGGCTTGCTGGATATCAATCGGGAAAAACGGTCCAGATCGTACTTTTTACCCAGGTTTGGGGCCCCAGTGAGCTTGAAAATGACAGCATTCCAACGCGGGAACTGGCTGCCCGCCTCAAGGCGCGGGGGCTCGACGTGGTTCTGGTGGACAAAGAGCTTGATCCAATATTGCTAAAGGCTTGTTACGGGCAAATGGACATTTTTATCGCATCCCGATTGCATTCCGGCATTTTCGCCTTTGGTCAGGGAACGCCAACCTTGTTTCTGGGCTACCTGACCAAGACAGAAGGGTTGACGAAACGGCTCGAAATGAGTGAGTATTTTATTGATATTAATGAGATAATTGAGTCTGACTTTACAGGCAAGATCCGTCTTCTGGAAAAGAATAATAAGGAGATAAGGGAAAAAATCACCCGGATCAACCAGAATTTCCGGCAGGACCTGACAAAGGTCGAAGATTATCTAAAGCGTAAACCATGAGATTGAAACCATCGAAAATTGTTCAAACGATCAAGAACCTTGATATTGGAAATCTGGGTGGCGGCGCCGAGCGTTTCGCGATCGATCTTGGCGTTTCCCTTTTGAATGAGGGTTGGGATGTCAATGTTTTTATCTTTTTTAGGACAAATACGGAAGCAGAGAAAAAGTGGATCAAAAAGATCTCAGACAAGGGTATCTCCGTACATTTTGGCACAGACTGGCGGGGGCACAATCATCCCATTACCTTCACGAAAGCCACAAAGGCTTTCCATGCCTATTTAGATGAGGCACGGCCACAATTAATTCACAGTCATTTCCAATTGGGTACGGTCGCAGGAATTTGGTGGAAGCGCAAAAATCCTGGGGCTCGCGTTGTTCGAACTGCGCATCTCGCTTCTGAATGGGAAGGTGGCCTGATCGGACTGGCGAAATCGACCTATGCCAGCCATCTGTACAGATGGTTTCTGGACGCTGAAGCGGGGGTCTCGAAAACCATTACCCAGAAACTGCAACAGGAAGCCAAAACGGGTTCCATCACCAAACAACTTTATATCCCGAATGGGATCAACCTCAGGATAAAAAACGCGGATGAAATCCCTCCAAGGGATGGAATGGTGGAAACACTGGGTTCGGTTGGCCGACTGACGGAACAGAAAGGCTATTGTTACCTGATCGACGCAATGTCAATTGTGCTCCGGCAGCTGCCGGAGCTGAATCTGATCCTGGTTGGAGATGGTGAACTTAGAGAAGAACTAAAAGCCCAGGCACAAAAACTGGGAATTTCAGAAAGAATCTACTTTACCGGTCTGGTGGATAATGTTCAGTATTATTATGACCAGATGGATTTGTTTGTTTCATCGTCTCTGTGGGAAGGGCTCCCAACCGTTCTGATGGAAGCCATGGCCGTAGGGATCCCAGTCGTGACCACTGATATCCCTGGCAGCAATGATCTTGTACAGGAGGGCGTAAGTGGCTGGCTGACAGAGATGAAAAGCCCCGAATCCCTGGCTGAGGCGATCCTTGAAGGCTGTGCCAGGCCTGACAAGAGAAGAGAGTTTTCGCTGGCAGGTCTTGAAGTTGCCAGAAAATATTCCATGACGGAAATAGCAAAACAATACACCGGGCTTTATCGGTGTATTGTTTCAGAAAAGCAATAGGAATTAAGGCAAAAGGTTGGTTTCGACCACGCCAATATCGAGGGTCTCTCCGGCTTCAGCGGTGTAGACCACTGCGCTGGTTCCGTCTTCGGAATAGATCTCGTAAGACATTTCCGGGCTGCCGATGATCAGAACATAATCACCGGGGTTGATATCGGTGGTGCAAAACTTGCCGTCCTGATCGGTTTTGGCGCCGGGGCTGGATGAGGTATCGAGAACAATGGCAGTCCCCTCATATACCGGGGCGAGGTAGATGGTGTCATCATCAAAAGGAGATTTATCAGAATAGACAATCATGCCGCAGACCCTGCTTTTGTCGGAGGCTGGAAAAGGTGCCGTTGTTTCCTCGGGAGTGACCTCACTGGTCACATCTGCGGGTGTTTTATCTCCTGGAAGAGTTTTATTGCAGGCGGAAATTGCCAGAAGGGCAATTATTAGGGTGATAATTATCGGGTAATACTTTCTCATTAGCTTATTTTTCCGTTTCTGTAGCATTTTAGTGAACCTGGAGGAGAGAAAAAACAGGAATAACTCCAAGGTGTTATTGTTTTTCCATCCTATTTCCATAAAATGTTCATGTAGCAAATTATATCTTAGAAGGAGAAAAAATGAAAAATAAGTTCTTTAGTATCTTGCTCGTTTTAGTTCTTGTTCTGGCTGGCATTACAGTCAAACCCGTTGAAGCCGGTGCATACGCCACCCCGTTCACCACTTCAATCACCTATCAAAACGTTGGCGACGGCCCCGCGACCATCACCCTGATGTTCTATGCCGAATCCACAGCCAACCCCATCACCATCAATCTTCCTGAACTTGCGAAGATGGCTGGTACTTCAATCTATGTTGGTTCTGTTGGTGATATCTCCAGCGGCTTCAAAGGCTCAGCTGTCATGTCCTCCAACCAACCTGTCGTTGCCACAATGGTCCAGGTTGCAGCTGCCAACAGTGCAGTAAAGGTTCGCCCTCTGTCCAACGGTTTTGCTGGTGGCTCCAGCTACGTTTTGGTCCCAACCGTGCTCAAAGCACTGTACGACTACAACTCACTCGTCTCCGTTCAGAACGTTGACACCGCCACCCTCGACTATCGTCTGGTGTTTGTTCCTGTGACCGGTGCACCCATCACCGTGAATACCAATCAGGTTCCTGCTGGCGCGACCAAGTATTATGATCTCGGCGTTATGTCCGCGATTCCTGCTGGTTTCAACGGCTCACTCCAGGTCTACGCCACCAAGACCGGTGGTACTGACGCTGGTCTGGTTGTCGCTTCCGCGATGGAAATGGCAATCAATGGCAATACCGCCTACGCATTTGAAGGCACAAACCTGTTTGCAAATAAAATCTACATGCCATCTGCAATGTGCAAGTACGGCGGTAAGAATGATTCATCTTATGCTGTTCAGAACACTACTGATGCACCCGTGGATGTCACTGTAAAATACAGCAACGGCGTCGATGACGGCCCCTACACCCTGGCCGCTGGTGCAAAGAAATCCTTCGTCGCTTGTAATGCAACCGATCCCGGATTTATTGGCTCCGCAACCATCGAAGCCACCGGTGCTATCGTTGCCATGGGTAAGATCTATGGCGGCGGTCTCTCCACCGCTTTCCTTGGTTTCACCGCTGGTGCATCCAAGGTTGCTCTGCCCTACGTTCGCTGGACCACTGCTCACTGGACTGATGGCACCCGCCAACGCTCCTATATCGCGATCCAGAACGTCGGCGCTGATCTCGCCGAAGGCGCTGTCGTTGTGAAATACTACGACAAGAATGGTGTCCTCGTTGATACCAAGACCCTGCCCGCGATTCCTGCTGGTGGCAAGGTCAACTCCACTCCCGAAGGTCTGATGGGTGGTGAGTTCGGTTACTATGCTGACAACACCTATGGTGGATCTGCTGTCGTCGAAGGCCCTGCCGGATCTCAGCTCGCAGTCGTCGTTCGTATTCAACAGGTTGTTGGTACCTCAGCTGCTGCTGAAGACTACAGCGGTATCGCTATTCAGTAAACTCTAAGAGTAGGCTACAAAAACAGGATGTCGGGAGACATCCTGTTTTTGGTTAATTTTGATGAAAAGGGGTTTAAATGAATCTGTGAGTCAAGGCGGAATGATTATTTCTTTTGAATTTGCAGACGGCTACCGTGAATAAAGTTGAATTCGTGGAAACGGTCTTTGAAAAATTCGTCAACTGCCTTTTTGCAGCCAGACCAATGGTAGTAATCATCGATAACGAGGATGGCACCCTGAGGTAAAAAAGGCGTGATCCTTTCGAGGCAGACCATGACGGAGTCGTACCAGTCGCAGTCAATATGGGCCAAGGCAACGGGTTCCTGCGGATGAAGTGTTGATTCATATAAGCCCTCGATGAAGACAATGGCATTCTCTTCGGGAGGGTAGTTTGCGCTGGAAAAGCTTTCTTTCACCTTCTTTAGTAGATCGGGAAGGTAACCATAATAGGCGTCTCCTCCCAGTCCTTTTGCTTCCCCTTTAATGATCTTTTCGTAGCGGTCTTTGCTGTCAGTCTCATCATTTTCTGAGGGCGGTGGAATGGTTCCAAAGGTGTCATAAATGACCAGGGGTCGTGTATTGGCTTTGGCAGCCGTCATCACGATCGCAGAGCCGCCCAAGGCACATCCGGCTTCGATCAGGATACCGTCGATCTTCTTATTTTCAATTTGTTGAACCGCCTGATAGAGGCCAAACAGCGCTTCGTTGTCCAGATAGGTCAGGTTGTTTTTTTTGACGTATTTGATGATGTCCGCGGCTTCAGGGTGACTTTGTTGCAGTTGATGAAGAAAAAGGTGATCTGAGAGATGTTTTTTGAAAAAATGTTTTACCCTGTTTGTAATTTGCATTTAAACTCCGATAGGTCAATTAATGACATTTGGAATTGAAAGTGTATAAATCAATTTGATCCGAATCAGTCTGGACTGAAGCTCAGCCTCTTCCGTTTGCCCTCCAAAGAGGTATAGGTAGCCATCAGGAGATATTGTGAAATTGGTTTGCTGTGGTATGTCCAACTCTTCCTGAAAAGCGAGGCTGACCCATGCGTTCCTTTCCCTGAAATACTGCCAGATACCGGTGGGTTTGACGGCAAAGAGATTGTCAAAGGCAGTCGCGTAGAGGGTATCGTCCGTATTGAAGGGATACTTTTTGATCTTCACTTCCCAGGGATTGCCTATTGGCTTGCTGACTGGATTGAAACATTCCATCGGGTTGACCGGCCCTTCAGCGTTTGAGCCACCAATCACACATATTTCTCCAGATAAGACCCCTGCACGAGCATGAGAACGAGGAAAATTCATCGGGCTTTCCTCATGCCATTCATCCGTGGAAGGGTCGTAACGATAAGTCGTATTCCGATGCTCCTGTCCGTCCCAGCCTCCAAAGATGAAAATTTGCCCTTCATACACTGTGATTGCGTAATCGCTCAACGCGACCGGAAGCGCTTTCTTCGCTGACCATTCGTCCAGGATGGGGTCGTACACTTCCAGGATATCAGTCACCAGACCTTTATTGGTCGTTCCGCCGGGAAGATAGATGTTCCCCCTGAGCACAGCTGCGGAAGCGCCCCGGACTGGCGTGGGTTTTTCGGCTACAGGAAGCCAGCTTTGATCCAAAAGAGCTAATTTATAGCTATTTCCGGTGAGCTTGCCTGATTCTTCCCCTGAAAAGATGTAGAGGATTTTGTTTGTCGCAACGGAAGCGGAGCCGATGCTGGGTTTTGGAAGCGGTTTTAAGATTTCGACCCTATTGGTTGAAATTGCGGATGGATTGGGAGCTTTATTTCTTGCAATAATTGTGTAAAGGCCAAGCGCCTGACCTAAAAGAATGGCTCCGAAGACCAGAATAAGGCCGAGCATGATCCAAAGAAAAACGACAGGACGATGTTTTGAAGTTGGTTCGATCCCTTGCGGGGCTTCTGTCTGTGTGTCTGTGGCTGCTGCCTCGCTGCCGGAATTCCCAGGGGTATCGACGATACGCTTCTCAATGGCGTACAAGGTCGCCTCTGTTCTGGAAGCGACGTTGATCTTTTGAAAAACATTGGAAACGTGAACTTTGACGGTGTTAATGCTGATAAAAAGCTCTGAAGCAATTTCCTTATTGCTTTTTCCTTCGGCAATAAGAGCGAGAATTTCAGTTTCGCGCGCGCTAAGTGGATTTTGTGGGTTTTCAGACATAATTTTGTTCTTTTTATAGTTACGAATCAATTATACATTCTTTTGGCATCCGAAAAACAAAAAGTAGAAACCCGTGTTTTCCACCACTGGAGAGTTGAGGCAAAGCCTGCGTATTACACGCTTCTCAAGGAGAGATTCATCTCACCGGTTCGTCTTTGAAAACCGGGAATAAGTAAAACTGGACGGGCGCAGCACTCGTCTTATTTCCGCTGGAATATTCACGCTGCCCCTGACCGCCGTACCAACTCGCTTCGGAAGCGAGGCGGGGGCGGCCGCCGCGCGTGCCAGCGTCCCAATTGATCATGACATCGGTGAAGGTGATATCGACTGCTTTGCCAAAACAATAGTTGCGGCAGCTGTTGAGTGTCGTTTCTTCGATGACCATAAAGTGGACATGGTGGCCGGTGCTGACGCCGGTATCATCCACATTCGCAATTTTCTGGCCTTGGGCGACCGGGGTGCCCTTGACTTTCAGGCTGGCAGGAATGCTGTTTTTCGCGATATGCAGGTAGATCTGATAAGTCCAGGGCTTGGTCGTGCGATCTTCGATGGTGATGCTGTTGGTGCAGCCCGAATCGCCGTTTGAGCAAGTGTCGCGCCAATGGTAGACAAACCCGCCTTTGGCCGCCAGGAGTTCAAACATGGTTCCATCGGCAAAATCGAAGGCATAGGTGCAGTAATACTTCGGGTTACAGGAGCTGTGCCCAACCGACCAGGTCAGGCGTTTGGTCAGGCCTGATCTCCAGGGAAGTCTGTAGCCGCCATAAACGACGCTGCTCGGGCTGGCTTTTGGATCGGCGTCAGGGAAAAAACGCGCGGCCATTTCACTATCCCTGAAGTCCGATTGCATGAAGACCTGAATAAAATCCTCATCGCTGATCAGGTGGAGCTGCCAGCTTTGCGTGCTGTCGTCCAAGATCGCAAGCACGATCTCGGGTTCGCGGGCCAAAATGTCTTCATCCTCATCCGATTCGGCCATCCACAACAAAGCCTGTGAGTTATCGTTATTAAACTGAACATCGTCCAGAGACCAGTTGCTGTGACCGACTTCGGTCACAAGTTGCGGCAGCTGGGTGTAGAGGAGCATCTCCAACGCGTTTTGCGACCCGGGCGCAGGGGTGGGGATGACCGGTTCTTTGCGTGAGGCTGGGTGGTTGCTTCTGAAGATCAGGAATAGAGCGATGATCAGCAATGCAAGGGTCGGCAGCCAGATTCTGGAGGCCTGCGATTTACGCCTGGGCGGTTCTTCCTGAGGGGTGTATGTTTGATTATTCATAATTGGCCACACCTTAATTAATATGTTTCAGATTTATAGTTGCAATATCCTTGCCAGGGAATGGGAGGCAATTTTCAGCGTGAAATGACGAATGGCTCATGATCAGGAGCCCACGTGCGAAGTACATCTTTTTAATGTGAGGCACTCATTTTTGGCGGGCACTTTTTTCCGACACGGTGTACATGGTTACTGTTTCACATTTCCCTA
>DBPR01000012.1 GCA_002305635.1 Anaerolineaceae bacterium UBA1415
ATAGGGAAATGTGAAACAGTAACAAATGATAGGCATGATGATAGGCAGAAAAGAGAAAGGCATGAGTCAATACTGCCAAGGAATCCAGCGGTTCAACGGAACAAAAGCAAAAAACAATCTCCTGGGTTTCTCACTTTTGCAAAAATACGGGTATGTCCCTGTCAGCTGCATGTGAATTTCAAATTCTTACATCTTTATTAAAAAGCACTGATAGGCTTACTTGCGGATGGGGGCATACCCAAAGGGCACTTAGCCCCATCCGTACATTTGGTACTTAACAACATCAAATTCCTGCTTTGACCAAGCCATTTATAGGTCAACAAACTGTACGGACGGGGTTCAGCCCCGTCCGCTGCCCATGCATATCAAAGCCTCCGCCTTCATTACAATGTTTTGATGCTCTATTTGATGTTTTCTGAGCCTCCCATGTTTGTGAAAAACGGATTTTCCAACAAAGGAAACAAAAAAATCAGAGCACTAATATGAGAAACTCAGGTTTTATATGCGTAAAACTTTAGTTTTGCAAAAGTTTTACGCATAGCATCAGCAGATATCCAAGTCCGAAGTTTGATTCAATTTTTTATAAGATGCGTTCTATTGAATTTCACAGCTTGTGGAAAATCTGAAATCCTAATCTCAGCTTCCTATTTAGCCAAACAGGCTCTCGTATTCCACCTTCTCAAAAATATCCAGCTTGCCGCCAACCGTCGCGTCTAGGATGCGCCTGCCGTCCGCCTCGTAAGCCTTGCGCGCCATGCGGTAGGCAAGCTCGGAGGTTTCCAGATCGGGCAGCTGCCAGCGGAAACCCTTGCCAAAGTAAGCCGCTGAGAAGTGGTTGGGGTCGTCGCCCTCACTTTGGATGGTGGTATTGGGCGTCCCCTTGGTGGCAAAGCTGTGATCGACACCGATCAGGATCACCTCGCTAAAGCCCAGATGATAGGCAAGCTGCAGGCAGACATTGGTCACCGTGGCGCCTTCCCAAACCCTGCCCCCGATGTCCGTAGCAAAACAGGGGGATGTATAGGTCGTGTACAAAAAATGCGTGTAGGGATCCATCTTCAGCCATTTTCTGGCGCGCCAGGAGAAAAACTTTGGCATTTTCAGGTTGTTGAACTCTTCCACCGATTGTTCCACGACCAGATCGTTGACACAAACCAGGATATCCGGCCTGAAACCAAGCTCATCAGCAGCCAGAAAGATGCGGTTCATGCCGATGGTGAAATCATTGCTCAGTTTGCTCAGGTCGGTGTTCTTGAGCGAGGGACCGTTGCCGATCACAAAGCAGCGTTCGCCTTTGTGGCTGTCCTTTAAGGCTGCCAGTTTTCGGCGGGATTCGCGCCTCCAGGGGTGCAAATAGGCGTCCGGTAGTTCAGGCAAGCGGCGCAAGCCATCATAAGTGCGCCGGGCAAAAGATAGCGCGCTGTCGCGGAAACTTGATTTTGTCATCCTTACTCCGTGCTCAAACGGCAGGTCGCGCCGCCATCCACCAGCAAACCCTGACCAGTGATGAAACTGGACTGACTGGGATCTGCCATAAAGTAGATCACAGAGGCGATCTCAGCGGGGTCCGCGACACGTCCGTTGACGGTTTTGGCCGCCAGAGCAGCCAGCTGCTCTTCTTCCGAGGCCTCATTCGCGCGCCCGCGATGAAAACCAGCCCGCAGCATGGGGGTATCCACCGCGCCCGGCAAAACTGCGTTTACGCGGATATTGACCGGGGCGAATTCGATCGCCATCGCGCGGGTGAGCGCGAGCAGACCGCCCTTGCTGGCGGCATAAGCGGCGATATTGGCGGAAGTCGCCACCGCGTGAACGGAAGAAACATTGACGATCGCGCCGCCGCCCTGAGCTTTCAACAAAGGGTAGGCCAGTTTGGCGCCCAAAAAGACCGACCTCAGGTTGGAACCCATCACGGCGTCCCACTCTTCCACACTGGTCTCGATCAGCGGCCTGGTTACCTGATAAGCAGCGTTATTCACCAAAACATCCAGTTTATCGGTAAAAAGGCTGGCTTCTTTGTAGATCTTTTCCTGATTTTCAGGAACAGAGATATCAGCCTGAACATAAAGGCCGTCCTGAGGGAAGCCTTCATAAATCGGGAGCCTGTCAACACCGATAACGCGGAAACCTCGTTCATTAAAAAACTTAACGGTTGCCCGTCCAACGCCACCAGCCGCGCCGGTGATTAAAACCGTTTTCTTTTTCTCAGTCATTATTCTCTCCAGTTTCTATATCTCGTCTCTTTTACATTTCAGTTATACCAAGTGATTTCATTTTTCAAGCGCCTTTAAGCTTTCGATGTCACCAACGGGAATGTCCAAGCCCAGCAGGAGGTTACGGATGGAATTCCAGTGAATGCGTTCCCAGAAGAAGGGGCTGCTGTTGGTGTTATGCGGCGAAAGCATGACGTTATCCATTTCCATCAGCGGGCTATCCTTCGGCAGCGGTTCTTCCTCAAAAACGTCCAAAGCGGCGCCACGCAGACGGCCTTCCTGCAGGGCGGCGATCAGGGCTTCCTCATGCACCACAGGGCCGCGGCTGGCATTGATCAACACCGCGTTCTTTTTCACATGGCGCAAGGTATCGGCATTGATCAGGTGATAAGCGCTCGGAGTTAAAGATGTGTTGAGGCTAATATAATCAGCCCGGCTCAGCAGATCCTCCAACGAGGTCATCTCAACGCCCTGCTCAATGATGAAATCGGGCTCGATCGGCACAATGTCGTTGCCCAGAATTTTCATTCCAAAAGGACGTGCCCGCCTTATAACTGCCTTGCCGATATTGCCAACCCCGATCACGCCCAAAACAGACTCGCTCAGGGTGTGCCCGGGGATCTTTTTCCACTCGCCAGCCTTCATTGCCTTGTCCATCCAGGGCAGATTGCGGGCAAAGCAGAGCATGCTTCCCATCACGCTTTCAGAAACCGGAACAGTAAAAGCGTTGGGCGTGCGGTAGATTTTGACGCCGAAACGCTCGGCGGCTTCCTGATCGAGTGAATCGATGCCAGTACCCCATTTGGATAAAACTTTTAATTGCGGAGAACAGGCCTCGATCACCGCGGCAGTGTAGCGGTCATCTCCGCAGATCGTGCCCTCAAACTTGCCCGCGTAACGCAAAATGTCTTCGGCTTCAAGCCGTTCATTCACCGTGGGAATGATGACCTTAAGCCCAAAAGATTCCAAAATGGGGGTAAAACGGTGCATGAAGGGCAGCATGTATGGGGCGGAAATTAAGACAGTTGGCATAACACCTCGTTATTTTTTAAATTTTTCCATCAGTGTCTCGGCGAGGATAAAATCGTGTTCCTCGTCGATATCAGTCGCCTCAAGCGCGTCCATCTCGAACATCAAGGGCCTTTCGCCCAGGCGGTTGCGCCTTTCCAACAAGGTTTCGCGCGTAAAGAGATAGATGCAGGAGTTTTCTTCATAAATGGGCGGCAGGTCCTGGGTGCGCAAAAGCACCGCCGGGTTATGGTTGACCGCCCGCCCAAGCCCGTCCCACAATCGGGTTTGCAAGCGGGTGACGCTGAAAAGCGAATCGTATTCGGGATAATGCGCGCGCAGCTGCCCGATCGCGTCTGAGATCGTGCCCGCTTTCAGGAGCGGGTTGGTCGAATGCGTTTGCAGATAAAGGTCAGCCGGCACGAGCGAAGTGTCATGCAGAAGGATCTCGTTCATCGGGATCGTATCGGCCAGCAGGTGATCAGGCCGCAGGATCGTCTGAACCTGGGGATAATCCCTTGCCAGTCCTTCCAGTACCAGCGTTGAATCGGTATCAACCACAATTTTGTCAATTTCCGGCACGGCCAGCAAGGTCTCAATGATGTGCGCGTAAAGTGGTTTCCCGCACATAAGGCGGTAATTCTTGCCAGGCACGCGTTTGGAATCATGGCGCATTGGCACCAGGGCGACAATTTTCTCAAGTTTCATGCCTGCTCCCTGAGCATGAAGTCACCTTCGTTGAGGATGCCTTCATGAATTGTTTTCATCGTGAGCGAATTTTCGGGCAAAAGCGCCTGCCAGTCAAATTCCTTTAACTTAACATACCCCTGCCAGACCCCGTCCGGCTCGATAAACTCAGCAAAACTGAGCGAAGAACGATAAAGCTGCCAATAGAGGAAACGCCGGGCGTTGGTTTTGTGCTTCGTGGGCGCGGTCAATGACTCTGCGGACAAAAATTCGTTGAGCTTGTCGAAGTAATCGCCTTTATTGCGTGGGAAGAAGACCACGTCAGAGGCGCTGTAGCGCGCTTTGCCGGCCGAAAGCACCGTCGCGCCCAAAATGGCAGCTTCCAGCCCGATGGTCGAGTTATAGATCATGACAAATTTTGCCATGCGGATCAGATCGTAAGAGTTGACAAAATCCTGCGGTGGAATGAACTCCACGTTGGGCAAAGCCTCTACGTTCCGACTTTGCGCCCACTGCTCGACCGATTCTTCGCTGGCTTTGCCAACCCGGGCTTCGTCCGGATGAGCGCGGATGACAAAAAGCGTGTCCGGGTTTTCACCAGCAACGCGCAGCACTTCATCCAACCAAACGAACATGTCTTCAAAGATCACGTTGGCGTGCGGCTGGCTGGTATCAAAGATGACGTTGGTGAAGACCGGCACCATTTGCTTGAATTGGCTGGCTTTTTCAAGAAATTCAGGGCTCAGCTGGCTCATTTCGGGCCAAAACTGTACGCCCGCCATGTGAAAATCGCCTTTAAACCGTGCCGTAAGGTAAGCATCCAACTTCTCATTTTGATCTTTACTGAGCTTGAAGCTCTTTGGCAAGACCAGATCGTAGGCCGTGGCATCGCCCTCGGTGAAATAAGCCGTGAAAGGCAGCATACCGACCTCGTGCGAAACAACGCGTAAGCCGTGCTTGCGGGCCACCCATCGGGCTGTCGCTTCGGGATATTGCATGCCATTGAAGACAACCACCTGCTGGGGTTGACTTTCCAGGATCAACAATTCAAACTGCAGCGCCAGTGACCAGGCTGACTGAATATAGTTGCGATACAGGGTCAGAGTTTCGACGTCCTCCCTTAGCGTGTGACGACGCAGGATCCAACGAATGGAGGGTAAAACCAGCTTTCCGAGGGGCATGCCCTGAAATTCAAATTCCATCAACTGCTCAAGCTTGAGGTTCCGCAGCAGTTTTGCCAGATTTTCGTTGGGCAAAATGTGAAAAGTGCTGATCTCGGAATGGCTGAAGAGCTCCCGCGATTGCTTTTGACAGGCAGAGCAGGGCGGGCTCGCGTTGGGGTCTTTGCGATTGGTACCCAAAACGCAAGGGCGCAGGCCGCCTGTACACACAAAATGGATCACCGGCACGCCTTTCAACTCCAACGACCAGGCTGTCAGGGCCGCAAAAGCAGCGTTCAGGCTGATCCCACTCAAGCGGGTCGAAGCGTCAAAAAACAGCACCGGGCGTTGGCTGCTTTCTTCCGGCATGTTGCGCTGAACCTGCCGCCCCAGATCACGCAGATCGAGGTTTAAGACGCGCCGGATCGAATCATTCAGAAGGCGTCTTTGGACTTTCTCAAAAAAACTTTCTGTCGCCATTTATTGACTAAACCGCCTTAGCTTGCTAAGTGAAGATTGTTCACTGTCATAGACGTGTTTGATGCCATCCCCCATGGCTTTTTCGGTCACGCGGATGTATTTGACCAGCGTGGCGAGGCCCTGCGGCTCTACAGACGCGCTTTGGTCCGAGCCCCACATGGCACGGTCGAGGGTGATGTGACGTTCCACCAGGCTTGCGCCCAGTGCCACCGCGACCGCGGTTGGAACCAGACCGACCTCATGACCTGAATAACCGATCGGACAGCTAAAGTTGTCCTTCAGCGTCTGGATCATTCGCAGGTTCAGCTCTTCGGGCGGGCAGGGATAGGAGCTGGTCGTATGGCAAAGGATAAGGCGATCTTCACCTAAGATGTCAATTGCCTCATGGATCTGCTCCATCGTGGACATGCCGGTAGAGAGGATCAACGGGCGGCCGGTATCGCGGTGAGCGCGCAGCAGCTCCTTATCGGTCAAAAGCGCCGACGGGATCTTGTGAGTTACGGGGTTGAAGCTCTCCATGAACTCAAGGGAGGGAATATCCCAGGAGGAAGCGAACCAATCGATGCCTAACTCTTTTGCGTAGCTGTCGATCTCCTGATAAGCCTCACGGTTAAACTCGACCTTGTAACGGTAGTCAAGATAAGTGATGTAGCCCCAGGGAGTGTCCCGCATTTGGGACTGCTGTTCGTTGGGCACGCAAATTTCAGGCGTGCGCTTCTGGAACTTGACCGCGTTCACGCCGGCTTTTTTGGCTGCCAGCATAAGCTGTTTGGCATTGCTCAAAATCCCGTTATGGTTAATGCCAATTTCACCAATAATATAGGTCGGATGCCCTTCACCAATTATTGAACTTCCAATAGTAACTTCTTTACTCATGCCTGCTCCTCGCTATTTTGACAGAAACTCACCGATGAGTTTCATATCGCATTGTTCAGTACACTTAATTCCGGGTTTCAGATCAAAATGAGCTTTACGGAATTGTTTGTATTTTTCGCCGTTCCAGATTTCTTCCATGCTTTCGGTGCGGGTATCACCAAGGATGATCTCATTGTTGAAGTCTTCCACACATTCCGTTGCTTCCCCATTCGATTTAATGGTCATGGACGACCAGGGGAACTGGCAGAATTCCAGCCAATGGATCGATTGGGTCACTTGCTGTGTGTTCTCGTACCACATCTGATCCTGGCTCTTCAGGTAAACATAAACGTCCATGCCCTTAAAAGCTTCCTGCAAACGCTCAAATTCATCTGCCTGCCAGGGCTTATTAAGATTGATCATGGTAATAACGATGGTGGTTTTGTAATTTCGCTGGGTTTTCAGGTCCAGGAGTTTCAGGATCTTCTTGTAGGATTCGGTAAAGTTGGAGGCCTGGCCGCGCACTTCCTTATGGCGCAGGTCATCCACGCTTTCGATCGAATACTTAACGTAACCAAGCCCGTTTTCAAAGGTCTCGATGGTGCGTTCCATGTCGATGTTGGCCGGATTGCAGGAGAAGTAGCTTTCAAGCCCACGTTCGGTCATCCACTTGACGTATTGCGGCATGTTTTTGTCCAAAAGTGGGTCGCCATAGCCGTGCAGCACGATCACGCGTGGGATGACATACAGGAAGTAATGATTTTCGTGCATTTCATTTTTGCCAATTTTGTACTTTTCCAGCACAAATTTTTCCCACCGGGCCAGCTGTTCCTCGCTAAAAGGCTCCAGTTGGTCAATGACGCGTTTGAAAAGTTCCGGCTTCATCGTTTCGACCGGCCGTGTCATCATCGTCGTTCGCGGGCACATCTCGCAGCGCATGTTACAGGCGTTGGTCGTTTCAATGTTATAAACCACCGGCTTCGGGCTGCGGTAAGACTCCAGCTCCTTTTCGAGGAAAGCCCGTGGCATTTTTTCGCCGTTCAAAAGGCGATATTTAAGATCATGTACTTTCATGTAAAATTCAATGTCAATCATTCCTGTCTCCATTCATGCTTTCAATGTTGGGCAGCGCCTGCCACTGGCTGATGAGCTTGTCGCACAATTCGCGCAGAGCGCCTCTGCCGCCTTTTCTTTTTAGAACCAGATCTGCCCGTCTCAGGACTTCCGGATGCGAATCCGCTGGGGCCGCAAAATACCCCACCAACTCCAGAACCGGCAGATCGTTGATATCATTCCCAATATAGATCGTTTCTTCCGCGCTCAGGTTGCGCTTTCGCATTTCCTCCCGCAGAACGGCAGCTTTATCGTCAATTGCCTGCAAAACCGGAATCTTCAGTTTTTGCGCTCGTTTCGTTACAACAGGATTCGTTTCTTTGGATAGGATCAGGGTCTGCATGGGGGTTTGCACCCTCAAAAGGCCTAACCCAAGCCCATCGGAACGATCCGCGAAGACGCTTTCGACTCCATTTTGATCGACCAGAACGCGGTTATCGGTCATCACGCCGTCAAAATCCATGACAAGAAGTTTGGCTTGTTTCGGGAAAGGACGGCGAAGATTGGCCGGGTCAACAACTTCATTGGATAAACTTTTCAGCGTTTCTTCAGCAGCTTCCCAGTCGCTGGGGATGTCAATATCGACCGTATATTTGGAAGAAATATGAAGTGGATAAAGCACATCACCGGTCAAAGAGCCTTTTTCGAGGATGGTCTCCACCCGTATGGCGTCGATGTGCCCGGTCTGCCAGTAGGTCATGGGCAAAATCTGCCGCGGCGCATTGTAGGGCTCTTTGATACCCTCAACCGCTAACAATTGTTTCATGGCGCCGCTGCTTTCATCGATCATCCACATCTTAAAGGGGTTTTGCGCGCTGGGGACAACCCCTCGCACGCAATCCGCGCCCGGATTCCCGAGCAAAGTCCTCACCGCGTCATCAACCAGCGATCCTGGTCGGACCGGCGAAGTCGGGCGCAACTGTACGACCACATCGGGATGGTAATCTTCATTTTCCGCCAACCAGTCAAGCGCGTGACGAATGACCGGATAATCGAGGGTATCATCCTGAGCCAGCTCCGCGGGACGCATAAAGGGCACTTCGGCGCCCCACTGCCGCGCGATGCGCGCGATCTCCTCATCGTCGGTTGAAACGATCACACGACTGACCGATTCAGAGCGCAAGCCTGCCAAAATGCTGTAAGCGATCAGCGGATATCCCGCGAAACGCTTGATATTCTTTCCAGGAATGCCCTTTGAGCCGCCGCGCGCGGGGATGATAGCCAAAACTTCGCTTTTATCTAACATCTTGTCCATTCATCGTTATTAATCAGTCTGCTGTCTGTCATGTCTCGTTTTTCCAATAATCGTATCGCTCATTCACAGGTCTCAAACAGTGCATTGTACCATCAGGCCTGTCTAAGAGGGCAGCTGAACGGCGCAACCCCGCATTCCTGCGCTTTGCCGGGCGACATCCACAATTTTTTGCACCCGTTTGCCATCCGCCAGAGAGCAATGGGGCAGCTGCTCACCCTGGCACAAGCGCACAAAGGCGTCCATCTCCGCCAGGAACATGGCGTTGCGCTCAAAATCCTGAGGTGGCGTGATCGCATATTCGCTCTGATTCCAGGCGTCGGTCACCTTCGCGATGCCGCTGTCGTTATCCCAGCTGATCAAACCGCCTTCAAGCACGAGATTGAGCGTATGCGAGGGCGGCTGCTGATAATAATCCAGGTGAATGGTGGCGCGGCTGCCGTTTTGAAATCGGAAAAGCAGTTCAGCGTTATCCTCAACATCCAGCTCAAGCGAGCTCAGATTTGCCAGATCTGCCGAGACCGAGCCGACTTCGCCCATGAACCAACGCAGGTAATCGATCGGATGCGAGAGCGTATTCAGAACGCCGCCGCCCAGATCATTCCTGGCAGCATAAGAATTGCGATAATCTTCCCAGGGGTGCCAGCCCGGCAGATATTCACCCCAATGGACATGCCCTTTTATGGCTTTCCCAAGCTGTTTTGAATCGATAAGGCCTTTGATTTCCTGCAAGACCGGATGATAGCGAAAATGGAAACCCACCAAAACCGGTTTTCCGGTTTGCCTGAGCACGTTTTGCAGGTCGCGAATGCCGATCAGGCTGTCAGAGACCGGTTTCTCGATCAAAAGTGCCGCGCCTGCCTTTGCCGCTGCCTGAGCAACGGTGAGATGCAAAGCGGTTGGGTTGGCGACGATCACGCCATCCGGCTTTTCCGCCAAAGCCTCATCCAGATTGGTGAAAGTTGGATGATCACAAAGCTCAGTGTCAGGCAGCGTCGCCTGATGAGTGCGGTAGAGGATGATATCCTCTTGCCCCAGCGCTTTCAGGTTGCGCAAATGCCTGCGGCCAATTGATCCGAGACCAGCAATCAGAAATTTCATCATTTGCCTCCTTGGACAAGTGCGATGCTTAGGATGAGTACAGGAATCTTACCACTCACGAGCGATCCTCCTGATGTAATTTGTGATAAAGTCGGTTAATGACCGCCTGGGAAAGCCTGCGCACCAGACGATTCGACCAAAAACCGGAACTCTTCTCGGTTTCTTCGCCCGAGATCGCGGCGGTGGTGCTGACGCCATCGCGGGCAGCCAAAGCTTTGACCTCATCGTCGATCGTGTTGCCAAGCAGCCGCATGGTTTGCGCGTAGGTAGTGAGACGCAAATAACCTTTGGCGTCCATACGGTCATCCATCTCGACCATGCGCCCCATCATCTGGTCGCTCCAGCCTTCTTCGAGCATCTCGGAAAGAACTTCGATCTGAACTTTCTTTGGTGTAAGCACCTGAAAATGATGCGCCGATACCCAGGCTTTGAGTCCCTTGAAGTCCACGACCACATCCTCAAGCCCGGCAACTTCGTTCTGATAGCGTTCCAGCGTGCGCCCGGAGTTGTCCATGTACTCCTCTTCCCACTTTTTGGGGATCAGCTGACCGCGCTCAACAGTCAGGTTCTTTGCTGTTTCCTGCTGGGCAACCCATTCGAGGGTTTTATCGGAGCTCATGGCAACGCGCTGCTTAATATAGAAGCCTGTCACAGCGCCAACATTTGGGTAGGTATCCAGAACTTCGAGATGCGCGGGCAGCCAGCCAGGCAGGTGGTAGACATCGTCGTCGGTGTAGGCGATCACCTCTCCCTGCGCCAAATGGGCGATGCGCCAGAGCGCGTTCAGCTTGCCGATGTTTTGTCTGGACAAGACCAGGGTGTCGATCTGCCCGCTTTCGTGCAAAGTCTTCAGGTGGCTGACCATCTCCTCACAGGAGCCGTTGTCAAAGACCAGAAGCTCAAAAGGCTTTTTCGTGTTGCGGATGATGCTGTTGATGGTCAGCCTGGTGACTTCAAGACGATGCTGGAAGTAACCAAGCTGATTAGGCTCGTAGACCAGAACGGCAATGGTGACACGGGGCGGCGTAAAGTCGAGCGTTTTCCCGCGGGAAGGATTGGTGCCTAATCGTGCCATTGGCTGCTCCTCTTATTAAAGGAAAACTCACACATCAGGAATTCTCCTTCATGGCCGAAGCCCGCATGGTCTTCGCCATTTCGCGATTCTTCCAGAATTCAGCCCAGGCTTTGCGTGGGTGCATGAAGATGAAACGCAATTGGGTGGAAAAATAATTTCCCTTGTCTATCAAGGGACGGTTCACCCATTCCTGTAATTTTCGTTCCCTTGTTTGGGGCATTTCGTGCAATTTGCCGCTGACCAGACGCAGGTTGGCGTCATCCAGCTGAAAAATGGTGCGTCTTCCACCAGCCAGATTGATATTTTCACCGGTTTCTGGCAAGCGATAGTGCGGTTGCCCACCAGGGAGATGGCGGTAGTCGTGATTTTGATGAATAATATCCAGATCTTCACTGCAATCGATGGTGTCCCAACCCTGCCGCCGTGCCTGGTAGATCATCCAGTTGTCCCAGCCGGCTCTACCGACCGTGAAATCAGGGATATCCTTGAAACAAGCCCTGGGGAAAATGAAGTAGTCGCTGCCCGTTCGGCTGTGCAGGCTGCCGTGTTCGCGCATATAAGCCCTTAGGCCGGGAGCCCAATCGTTCTCAAAAAAGAGCGGTTCCTGAATATCCAGATCCCAGCGCTGCCCGACCATGAGGAATTTTTCGCTTTGCTCCGCAACAATTTGCGTGATGGGGATAAGCTCGGGATAGAGAATGATGTCCGCGTTGACATAAGCCAAAAACGGGCTGTCATTGGCTTGTCTGCCCAGGTCAAAGATCGAGCTGATCAGGGGCGTGCCAAGTTGATTGGTTTTCACATCCGGTCGGTGTAAAAACCCGTATTCAGCAGCTGCTTCGGCAATGCCTTCTTCTTCACCGACCAAGACCACCGCGACCTGCTCACCCAATGCCTGCCAGGAGCGCAGGGCATTATGTTGGATCAAACTGATGTGCGCGTCTTTGAAGGCTTTGGGCGCGGTAAATAGTGTTATCAATGGGGTCATAGCTCCCCTTCCAAAGGCAGCCAGGCTTCTTTTGGGTTGAGCCTGCTGAGAATTTTGCGTTTTGTCATGCCAAGCTTCCGTTTGAACGGGACATTTCTTTCCGGAGCAATTTCTTTTGCCTCCGCGTTGGATGCGGCTTTGGCAAGCACCGTCAGGTAGAGGGGCAATATCTTCGAGCGCGGCTTGCCGTGCTGTCGTTGCGCGATCAGCTCAAAGCCCGCCTGGGCAAGCGTTTGGATCAAAGAGTGCTGCGTGAAGCAGGAAAGATGCGCCAGCTCGTAAGAGTCGTGGCAATAGTAGTTGGGGACTTCGACCAGCAGCAGCCCACCTTCAGCGAGCAAGCCCAGGCGGATCTGCCGGAGCGCGGCAACTGGGTCTTCGAGATGTTCCAGCACGTGCATCAAACTGACCAGATCAAGGCGCTTTGGCTTTAATGTGATCAGTTCTTCAAAGGAGGCAAACATCTGGATATTTTTGGCTTGCGCCAACGCCCGATAGGCGTCGCCAGGCTCAGCGCCAACGACTTCGGCATTAAATTGCTCGCGGAAAGTTTCCAGGAAGATGCCGGAAGAGGCGCCGATATCCAAAATCCGCTCAAAGCGTTGATAGCCAAGGCTCTTTAACCAGGCAGCCTGATCGCGCGCCCGCATAGTCTGTTGATAGAGGTCCTTTTTGGTTGGCTCGGGGCTTTCCTGGTAGATCCTGCGATAGGTCTCCTGATAAAACTCAGGGTCAGCAGCCTGGCTCTTGCGGCTGTCCTGAAAAACAAAACCGCAGTTTCCACAAAGATAATAAGTTGTTTTAAAGCCAAATGAATTGATCTCTTCAAGGATTTCCGCCTGACTTTTGCGGCAAAGCGGGCAAACAGGGCTGTCATCGCCTTTGATCGTTCCAGAATGATTCGCGTCTGGGGCGCGTTTGTCTGTTTCATAAAGATTTTTGTGCTGCACCTGGGCGACCTCCTGCTGCCATTGCGGGTTCTTCTCGTTTTTTGCCAGCAATTCCGCCAGCGTGAAGTCGTCCCGGTTGCCAAAAGCCGCGTAAATTTCGTTGGCTTGCTGTAGATCAGCCGGGGTATCAACCGTGAAGCGCAGATGCCCAAGGTCGGGCTGGCGATCCACCACCGCCACCTTGAATCGTCCCTCCTGATCATAAAGATAGGGCATGACGTGCTCACGTTGATACGCCTGATCGGCCTCACGCCAGGCGCGTTCCAGGGCGGCAAAGCTGCAAACCTCCGTATCCATGCCAATGGGTGAGGTTCGTTTATAAGGCGGCGGCAGGCGGTTGGCGGCAAAATCGGCTCCCGAATCAAAGAAACGCTGGATCACGCTGTCAATCTCATCCGGGTCGATCATCGGGCAATCAGCAGTGATGCGGACGATCACCTCCGCCTCCGCCAGGTGCGCCGCCTGATAATAGCGATCCAAAACGTCAAAAGCATTGCCCTGAAAGCAGTTGATCCCAGCTTTTTTGCAAAATTCAAAGATGGGATGGTCAGCAGGGTCGTTGGTCGTCGCGACCATGACCTCATCGATGAGCGAAGCACGCCCAACGCGCTTGATCACGCGCGCGAGCATCGGCTCACCGCCAATGGGCAACAAAACCTTGCCGGGTAAACGGCTTGAGCCGAGCCTTGCCTGAATAATTGCGACTGTTTTCAAGTTTCTGCCATCCTATTGCGCGGGCAAGGGCGCGATGCTCATCGAGCCCACGCTGACGTCGTAATCGCCCAGGCTCACCGCCAGGTTCGCAGGCGTGGTGATGAACACGCTCAGCCAAAGCTGTTCTTCTGCCTTAAAGACGTATGCGACCCAGGCATTCCCAGCCTCGGAATACGTGAAGCGATAGGTTTCGCGGCCGTTTAAGGTCAATGTATCGCTGTCAACTTCCACATTTTCCCTTCTTAACACTCGTTCCAGTCCGTAAATGACCAGACTTAGCGGCGTTTTTGCCAGGGTCTTGTTGTGAATGACCACCAGACGGGTTGGGTAGACCGCCGCGGTACCGCTGTCGTAACCGTACCAGGAAATATTTCCTTCAAGATCATCAATAAAATCTTTAACAGCGCCATCCTTTGAACCGAACAAGGTCGTCAAAGTCTCGATGATACCTGGAAGCTGGGTTTTAATATCCTCAGCCACATAGGTCGGAGGGAGATAAATGGACATGCCCAAACCATAATATAGCTGCATACCATAATTTGGTGTCGGGGTTGGTGCCGGGGTGGGCGTGCTTTTTGCAGACGGGAAATTACAACCCGAAAGCAACAAAGTCATCAACACGGTAATTAGAAAAATTTTCTTTTTCATACTGCTGTTCCTTGATCGGGGGTCAACGCTTGCCAACAGGCAAACAGTTTCTCTTTATTTTTTTGCCAGTTCGCTTTTTGGGTCGCGACCTGTCTGGCCTGGCTGGAGTATTCCTCAAGCGGAACCCCAGCGCTGTTTAGGATCGTTTGCGTTAATTCTTCAATATTATCATCAGTGGAGATCCAACCGTTATTACCACTTTGGACCCACTCGAGATTGGCGGGGATATCGGAAGCGATGGTGGGCAAGCCGCAAGCCAGAGCTTCCATCAGTGAAACCGAGGAGCCGTCGACATGGCTGGGGGTGACGTAGATGTCAGCCGCCCCATAATATTTGATCAGGTCCTGATTGGGAACCCTGCCGCCGATAAAGACCTTATCTTTCAATTCTTTGGCGGAAAGCAGCTTCATGTATGCTTCATGCAAACTGCCATCTCCTAATAAGATAAGTCGCAGGTCTTCATTTTGTTTCACTGCTTTATTAAAGGCACGCAAAAGCACGTCCACGCCGTAATTCGGTTCCCAGCTGCGCAGGCAGAGCAAAACCTTTTTATCCATCCAGCCCATTTCCTGCCGCCAGGGCAGACCCTGGGCGCGCGCCTTTTCAGAGGAAAAATGCTGCAGGTCAACACCCCAGGGGAAAATGACGATCTTTTCTTTGGGAAAACCAAGGTTCATTGCCACTTCTGCCGAGCAATAAGCGTCGGTGATCAAGGCGCGCGCGTGTTGAAGGGCAAAACGGGCGCGGTCTTCGTCCAGTTTGCTAACATGCACGTCCTTCATCAGGTCAAAGCCCCAGCTCATCGCCAAAAGATTGGGGAAAGCTGTTTTCGCCGCCAGGAAGGCCAGATCGGTCAATGGACCCGCGTGAATCAGTTCCGGCTTGATCTCAGCAATGACGCGTTCCAGCTCACCTTGAGCGACAGGCAGGTTCCAGGACTGCAGCCCTTGTTCAAAGCCCATCCATTTCAAGTCCACAACGCCCGCGGGAGTTGGAAAATCGCCAGGGTGGAGGCGCAGGACATAGCCCTCATGTCCGCTTTCGGCAAGAGCCGCCATAAAGCGCTGGTCATGAACGGAGTCGGAACGGGTCAAATAAAGTATGCGCATAGATTAATTTCCTAAATCCGTCCAGCGTAATTCCTGCCCTTTTTCAAGCGCGGTCAGCGCTTTCAGACCAACGACCTGGTCGATCTCATAAGGCATGATCGCCCCCGGCGTGGCAGGACGCAACACGTCGATCAACTCACGGCTCAAGGTTTCGCCGGCTTCGATCGCCCGCGCGGCACGCAAACAGCGCCGCTGCACGACAACGGTCTCTTTTTCGTTATTGGTCACAAACTTGTTGGCAGAGCCAAGCGCGCGTTCGAGCTGCCGCGTGTTTTCAACCATCTCCGCCCAGCTTTTCGGATTCATCGCGAAAGCGTGGTCGGGACCTTCGCGGTCGTTATCATCAGTGAAGTGTTTTTCAATCACCCTCGCCCCAAGAGCCACCGCTCCCAACACGGTCGCGTGCCCGTGGGTATGGTCGCTCAGGCCCAGGATCAGGTCGGGCCAGATCTGGTGGTAAGTTTTAAGCACGTTCAGGTGGATATTATCAAAGTTCCCATCCGCGGCTGTGTAATTGGTGTTGCATTGCATCAGCACCAGCTGTGGATTGACCGCCAGAATGGCATCCACAGCCTGCTGAACTTCGCCAATGGTCGAGGCGCCGGTCGCCAGCAAGACGGGTTTGCCCTTTTTCGCCATGTGCAGGCAGGCTTCCAGCCAGGTGATGTCACCGGAACCGATCTTATAAGCCGGAACGTAAGGGTCGAGATGATCGGTCGCCTCAAAGTCATAAGGAGAGGAAAAGTAATCGATGCCCACTTTTTCGCAGGCTTCCTTTAATATGGGTGTCCAGTCAAAAGGAACGGAAGCCTCGTCATAAACCTGGGTAACGCTCTTTTTCCACTTTGCCTGATGCGAAACTTGGGCATTCATATGACTAAAACCATAATCAGAAACAATTTCAGGCCCACGGAAGTTCTGGAACTTGGCAGCATTCGCGCCCGCTTCCGCCGCAAGCCGGATCAGCTCCAATGCGCGGTTCAGATCGCCGTCATGATTGGCGGCAATATCAGCGATAAAGTAGGTGGGGTGATTCTCCCCGATCCAGTGTTTGCCTATTTTCAGTTCCATTCTTCCTCCAATTATGCCAAAAAAGTCAAAATCTGTTTTCGCAAGCCATTTTCCCAGTCCTGATAAAGTCTTTCCAGCCCATGGTCTACCGTAGGCAGGTCCTGATCCAATGCCTTTTGCAGCTTTTCAGCATTCATGCTCAGATTGAGCGGGCGTTTGGTCTGCAAGCCGCCTTGAGCGGTCAGCACCGGGGTAATTAAACTTACATCAAAGCCGAAACGACGCGCCAGTCCAACAGCAAAATCGTATTTGCTCAGGGATTGACCCGAGAAAAAGTGATAGGTACCAGACAATTCCTTTTCGAGCGCGAGCAAGAGCAGATCCGCCAGGTCGCGCACATAGAGAGGGCTAAAGACCGAATCGGTGAAGCCATTAATGGGCTTGTTTTGGCTGAGATTGTTGTAAACGAACTCCGCCAGGGAACGCGAACCGCTGGGTGACCAGCCATAAAAAACAACACGCGCGATCAAGGCATCAGGATAAGCCTGGCGAACAGCCTCTTCCCCAGCCAGCTTGGATTGCGCGTAGATATTCTGCGGGTTGGGAAGGTCGTCTTCGCGGAAGTTTCCTGCCGCCCCATCAAAGACCGAATCGGTTGAGATCTGCACAAAAGGAATGCCCATTTTTCGCGCTGTTTCTGCCAAAACGCCGGGCGCTTCGGCATTGACACGCTTTGCCAGTTCGGGATCCTTTTGAGCAAGGTCCAGATTGGCGATCGCCGCGCAGTGAATTACGGCATCCACGCGAGCCTGCTCAAGTTTTTCCGGTAAGAGCGACAGGTACTCCAATGAAACGACATCCTGCTCAAAAGGAACGCCCTTCAGCCTGCGGGTGTTGACCCAGCCCAAAACCTGATAGCCTCTTTTAACGGCGTCCAGCGCCAGGTTGATCCCCAGCAAGCCTGTGACACCGGTGACCAGCAAACGCTTCATTTATTTCTCCGCGCGGTCAAGCTCTTCAATGATCGGCTGAATGAAAGCCATGATGCCGTCAACGTCCAGCCACTGTTTGTTGTTTTCGCTCGTATAGGTAAAACCATCCGGCACAGACACACCTTTATCTTGCCAGGCAC
The DNA here is from genome assembly GCA_002305635.1 of Anaerolineaceae bacterium UBA1415. Taxonomy (GTDB): domain Bacteria; phylum Chloroflexota; class Anaerolineae; order Anaerolineales; family Anaerolineaceae; genus Mesolinea. The sequence goes on from DBPR01000012.1 coordinate 17,497, forward strand.
GCCCAAACCACAGGTCGGCGCCAGCGGGTTGGACGACGAACATATCCTCCAGCTCGATGGTCGTGCGGGCTTCGTCTTCCGAGATCAGGCTTTCGTGCAATTTTTCGCCAGGGCGAATGCCGATAATCTTGATCTGTGCCTCAGGCGCCATGGCTTTTGCCAGATCGGTCATCTTCATGCTGGGAATCTTGGGCACAAAGACCTCGCCGCCCTGCATCTGCTCAATGGCATTGATCACAAAGCGCACGCCTTGTTCGAGAGACATCCAGAAACGGGTCATTCGCTCATCCGTGATGGTCAACACCCCACTGGGGCGCTGTTTGATGAACAGCGGCACCACTGAACCGCGCGAACCGACCACATTGCCGTAGCGCGTGCAGGCGATGCGGGTCTTGCGTCCACCGGCATAGGCGTTGGACTGCACCATCAGCTTTTCAGCCGCCAGTTTGGTCGCACCGTAGAGATTGACCGGATTGACGGCTTTATCAGTAGAAAGCGCCAAAACCTTTTCAACCCCGTTCTCGATGGCGGCATCAATGACATTGGCTGAACCAAGGATGTTGGTCTTGATCGCCTCCATCGGATTGTATTCACAAGCCGGCACCTGCTTGAGCGCTGCCGAATGAACGGCAATATCCACCCCATACATCGCGCGGGTCAGGCGCTCCTTGTCGCGCACATCGCCGATGAAATAACGGATGCGGGGGTCATCGAAGCCGCCCGTCGCCCGCATTTCGTGCTGCTTCAGCTCATCACGGCTGTAAACGATCACCTTGGCGGGATTGTACTCGTCCAGCAAAACGCGGATGAATTTTTTTCCAAATGAACCGGTGCCGCCGGTCACCAATACAACTTTTTTAGACCAATCCATGCTTACTCCTCGACAGCATTTGTCTTTTCTTTCGAAATAATGATAAGCGGGTATTGCCCGTTTTCTCCAAAAAAGTGGGGAAACCACTCTTCAAGGCGGTAGAGAATTTTAAGCCAAAACCGACCAGCCCATTCCGGCTGAATGACAGCGCGCAAAAACTTGACCGAAACACTGCGCCAGACGCGGATCTCATAGGGCAAAACGCCTTTCATGACGCTGTGAAACCACTTCGCGCTGGTTTTGAGCACGAAAGTGCTGACCGGAGCCTTATCAGGCTCGACCTTGCTCTCGGTTTGGTCCACCGAGACATCGGTGGGCATCAGGAGGGCTTGCTTGCCGGTCAGGCGCCGCAAAGCGCCAGCTATACGCATTAATGGGTTCATTACTTTAAATAAGGGCACTTCCGCCCAGCCGTCCACTGTCACCATCGTGCGGCCAGGCTTGAGCGTTCGATGCAGGCCCTGATAGACAGCCACTTTTTCTTCGATCGGAACGTGATGGATGGTATGCAGCGAGACAATGCCGTCAAAGGCGTCCTCGCGGAAAGGCAAATGGGCAATGTCTGCATTGACATAAAAACCCTTGTCACCCAAACGCTTGCGCGCTTCCTGCAGGGCGACCAGCGAAAGGTCCATGCAGACCCGATAGCGATAGTCCTGCGAATAGCTCAGATACTCTTCATATTGCACCGGTCCGGAACCGGCATCCAGCAAATAATCGCCGCTGGCTGCCAAATGCCGCTTCACGCGCATATGGGCTTTGTGAATATACTCGGCAGAGACGGGACGCAGGTCTTCGTAACGGGCATTCTGGTAGTTATCGCCCTCCATTTGCCAGCCGACCTGGTCATAGAATTGACCGATTTCGTGTTTAACGGATCCCTGACTCAAAGTTCAGCATCCTCCTGTAGTTCAATTGTTTCAAGGCGCGCCAGACCGCGGGCCGCCCAGTCGAGAGGCTCCCCTGCCAGATAGGCAAAGGTTTGGGCGTATTTGGCCTGCCCTTCAGGCGAGAGCACGTAGCTGATCGGACGCTTATCGAAATCGTCTTTCATCCAGAGGATATGCCAGGGGAAGGGCAAGGAAAATTCAAAGAAGAAAAGATAAGCGTAGAGCCAGGCTTTTTCGATCTGCTCCGGCGAAAGCCGCCAGGAGGCTGGATCGGAACCGATCTGGCTCAGCAATTCCTCATAGTTTTCCCAATCGGTCGGCTCAAAAGTAAAGCCTTTTTCAGCATAATGGGTTTTGCCCGTCACGATCACTGGCAGCCCCGACATCGCCATTTCCATGCCGACCGTTGTCGTGTAGACCAGTCCAAAATCAGCGATCTCGACCAGATCGTAGGTATTGGTTTCGTCCTCAGGGCGAATGACGCGCACATTTTCTGGTAATTCAGCAAAGTTTTCGTTGATCACGTCCACCATTGAGGTGCCGTGGGTCTTGAGTTCGCCGGGGTGAATGCGAATAACCAACTGCATCTCCGGGTGCCGCACGAAGTAGCGGATCGTCCCGACGATCATGTCCGCCATGGTCGGGCTGATGCGCTGCCTGCCAAGCGTCAGACTGTCGCCAAGCACATTGGTCGCCAAAAGCGCCAGTGGTCGCTCGTCCAGTTTCAGGCTCTCGCGCACGCTGTCACCGCCTTTGACCGGGTTTTGCTGCCACTGACGGGCGAAATTGCCCCATAATTTGGCATGTTTTCGGGCTGAGAAGAGCCTCAATAAGACCTTTTTCGCTTTTTCTGGCAGAGCCTGGTTGCCCAGCCCTTCCCAAAGTGCTGTGGTATGGTGGGTCATGATCTCATCGTTCTGCGCCAGCCAGATGCGCTCCTGCTGGTCGGCGAACTCAAAGGTGACGGTCTTGATCCCCATCTGGGTCGCGATCTGCCAGGCGACGCCCATCTCGAGGATGGTTCCATTGGGCACGATCAGCAGATCGGGTTTTTCGCGCTCAAGCCAGGCCTGGATGGCGACAGCCGCCTGCCCGTTGCGTTCCTGGCGCAAAAGGTAGAGCGGGGAACTGGAATCGGTTTCTTCAACCTGCAAGGTGTATTGCGTATCGTAATCCGAGACCTGATCGACGATCCCGCGCAGCTGTGGGTCTAAGTTTGGTTTCGCGCCCGCATCCAGCGCGCTTTTGAGCAAACTGGTGAGTTGCATCACCTTTGTCGCCGGGGCAAGGATGTTCCAGGTGTAGAGGTCCTGCTTGCGCAGGTCGAAAAGATCGATCTTCAAATCCCATGCTGCGTAGGGCAGCCAGGCAAAGTTGACCTCGTCCCCCATCCCAGCCAGTCCGAGCGCGACCAGCATGGATTGTTCGATCCAATAATGCAGGGTCGAGAAAACGCAGATTTTTTTGGGCTTGTCGGCTTGCTTTCGCAAGGCTGCCACCTCCGCGACCGCGTCGGTAAAGATATCCTGCAAGCCTTCCAGGCGATAATGAGCCGCCCAGGGCTTGTTTTTCCCCTTCAGCTGCCAGAATAATTCCGTAGTCCCGGGGATCTTCCCCAAAAGCTTTTTGATCAAATTGCTCACGCGCGACCTCGTTCTTCGATTGTCCACTGCAAAGCGGGTCTCACCGCGCCAGGGCGGGATTCGGGCCAATGCGTTCCCGGCGCGCCGGAGGCATCCACCGAGAAGCTGAGCGCCTGATCGTCCTGGAAATAACGCCGGATGCCGTAAGAGCTGGCATTGATCCCCAGCACGAAACGCCCTTCGTTAAGCGTGTCAGCCGGGATCAGACAGCGGCTGGTGTACACACCTGCCTTGCGGGCAGTGTATTCTCTGAACATTTCCTCCGCGTCGGTATCAAAACTGGTGAAGACGGGTTCGCCGCGGGTGGTGAAGAGATAATAACCTACGCGCAAGCCAGTTACGTCCTCGGTCAGTTCATAGTCGATCTCGATCCTGATCGGATCCACCGAGCGAACTGAATCGGAAACCTGCTCGTTCTTATCAACGATGCGGATCGCCAGCGGTCTGAAAGGCGCGCTGTTCGCCGGGACTTCGTCTTCTTCCCAGAAGCGTTCGCCCAGCTTGGTTAGCCCGCGGTTGAGGTAAAAATCGACCGCCTCCCCGGACGGCGCGCGCATGAGCACCCTGCCCTTGTCCAGCACGAGCGATTCCTCGGTCAGACGCTGAATGGCGGACATGTTATGGCTCACGAACAAGACAGTGCGCCCGGAACTGGCGACATCGCCCATTTTGCCCAGGCATTTGCGCTGAAAGTCGGCATCCCCGACCGCCAGCACCTCGTCTACAACTAATATTTCCGGTTCGAGGTGCGCCGCCACGGCAAAAGCCAGGCGCAGGTACATGCCGGAGGAATAGCGTTTGACCGGCGTATCGATAAATTTTTCAACTTCGGAAAAATCAACAATTTCATCAAAGCGGGCTTCAATTTCCTTTTTGTGCATGCCCAGAATGGCGCCGTTGAGGAAAATATTTTCGCGCCCAGTCAGTTCGGGATGAAAACCGGTGCCCACCTCAAGCAGGGAGCCCACGCGACCGCGCAGCTCGCCGTAGCCTTCGGTTGGGTCGGTCACGCGCGAGAGGATCTTGAGCAGCGTGCTCTTGCCGGCGCCGTTTCGACCGATGATCCCCAGCGCCTGTCCCCTTTTGACCTCAAAACTGACGTCGCGAAGCGCCCAAATGTGTTCGTATTTATCGGAAAGACCCCGCTTTCCGCTGAAAAACCTGCCCAGATTGCGCGCCTGGCTGACGATCAGGTCACGCAGGGTGTCCTGTCGCTCCTGCGCGGCGCCAATTTTGTAGCGTTTGCCAATGCCTTTTACGAGAATTGAAGTTGTGCTATCCATATCACACCACATCCGCAAAAGTTTTTTCCATCCGGCGGAAGAAAAACAGCCCGGAGATCAGCAGAAGGATCACCGCCGCGGAAGAGAACAACAGGGTCATATCCGGCGGAGAGCCGCCAAAAAGCGCCCAGCGGAAACCCTGCACCACCCCAACCATCGGGTTGAGGCTGTAGAGGTAGCGGATCGTGCCTTCGGGAATGATCGTGATCGGGTAAACGATCGGTGTGGCGTACATCCAGATCTGGAGCAAAAAAGGCACCATCTGCTGAATGTCGCGGTACTGCACATTGAGGGCTGAAAGCCAAAGCCCGACCGCCAGCGCGGCAAGGATCGACAGCAGCGTCAGCGGGATCAGCCAAAGCATATTCCAGGTAAATGGGAGCTTGTAAAACAGCATCACTATAAACAGCAGGATCAAAGAGATCGCGAAATCGACCAGCACCGCCAGTACCGACGAGAGCGGGATGATGATGCGCGGGAAGTAGATCTTGGTGATCAGGTTGGCGTTGCCGACCAGGCTGATGCTGCTCTTCTGCAGGGACAACTGGAAAAGGTGCCAGGGCAGCAAAGCCGCCAGCGTAAAGACCGGATAAGGCAAACTGCCGGTATCGACCTTGAGCAGATAGCCAAAAACGACCGAGGTGATCGCGGTGGTCAGCATCGGCTGCAGGATCGCCCAGGCGATGCCCAGCGTTGCCTGTTTGTAGCGCACCTTGATGTCGCGCCAGGTCAAAAAGTAGATCAGCTCGCGGTAATGCCACAGCTCGCGCAGATCAATGCCAAGCCAGCCCTTCGACGGGCTTAAGGTCACCACCTGAGCAGCGCTGTTGGTTTTAGCCTCTGCCATGTGCCCTTTCGTTGGCGTACCATTCGATGGTACGGCGCAAGCCGTCTTCAAAATTGGTCTTGGCTTCAAAGCCAAAGCGCTCTTTGGCGCGAGTCGTGTCCAGCTTGCGGCGCGGCTGCCCGTTAGGCTTGCTGGTGTCCCAGACGATATCGCCCTCAAAACCGGTCAGCCCGGCAATCAGTTCCGTCAGGTCCTTGATCGAGATCTCAAAACTCGAGCCGATATTGACCGGGTCGGAACTGTTATAGCGCATGGTCGCCAGCGTGATGCCTTCGGCGGCGTCATCGACATAGATGAATTCACGGGTCGGCGAGCCGTCACCCCAAGCGACGATCTCCTTTGCCCCAGATTCCCTGGCTTCAAGGCATTTGCGGATCAGCGCCGGGATCACGTGCGAGCTGGCAGGGTTGAAATTGTCCCGCGGGCCATAAAGGTTGACCGGCAGGAGGAAGATGGAGTTGTAGCCGTACTGCTCGCGGTAAGACTGTGACTGCACCAGCAGCATTTTCTTCGCCAGGCCGTAAGGCGCGTTGGTCTCTTCGGGGTAACCCTCCCAGAGGTCTTCCTCTTTAAAGGGGATCGGCGTGTACTTGGGATAAGCGCAGATCGTGCCGATGGCGACGAACTTGCTGACGCCCTGCTGCCAGGCGTGATGGATCAGCTGCACGCCCATCATCAGATTGTCATAGAAGAACTCGCCCGGCTTTTCGCGGTTGGCGCCGATACCGCCCACTTTGGCTGCCAGGTGAATGATCACATCCGGTCGCGCTTCTTTGAGCATGCGCAGAATGTCAGCCTCGCGGACGAGGTCATAGTCTGGATATTCGGGCACGAAGATCTCTTTCGCGCCGTGTTCTTTTAGTTTTTCGATCAGGTGGTAGCCCAAAAAGCCGGCTCCTCCGGTCACGCAAATGCGTTGCTTGGAAAGGTCAAGTTCCTTATCCATGTTCACCTCTGATTTCGCTTGTATGTGGGTCAGTGGCTTTTGACACTGACTCTGGAATGATTAGTGCAAGTTTAATGCCCTCAATATGGATATTGGGCGCTTTCGGGTCCTGGGAGATCAATACGCCTTGTTCGAGGCAGGTCAGACGCACCACCTCGGCGACGTCGTCATCTCCGGGTACGAAAACGTGATTGTAGCCCTGCTCTGCCAGCTGTTTCAGGCATGCCTGCGTGCGCTGGCGGACAAGGCGGTAGAGTTCAAAAGACGTTTTGATATAGTTGACCGTCAACGCGGCGCGCAGCGCCAACCCTTCGGGCGTGATGATATAGCGCAGCTTTTTGCGCTGGGCGCGCTTGACCTTGACATAGCCTTTGGCGATCAGCCGCTTGAGGTGCCAGTTGATCGTCCCCACCGCCACGCCCAGCTCATCCGCCAGCGTCACCTGGTTGATGTCCGGATTGGCTTCGATGTGGGTCAGCATCTCCAGCGCCCGCGCCGTTTCTTCGGAAGTTAATTCTTGTTCCATATAATTCAGTTTTTGAATTATAAACTTAATAAGGGAGATGTCAAATTAGGCATCATACCTTCCACCGCGATGACAACCAGGCAATGGAAACCTACTATAGCCCTCGCTCGCTGGGAGAGGTTGTCTATAGGGCTGGTACTGCCTGCAGGGAGAAATGTAGTACCCGATGTTCCCAGGGTAATGGGCTAACCATGACCAGAGGGTTCAGTATTAAGCCTTCGCCCTTGGGAGAAGGTGGCCGAAGGCCGGATGAGGGAAAAGCCCTCTCAGCGGGAGAGGGTGCCCGCAGGGCGGGTGAGGGACGCAGATGGGTAGGTCAGGGTGCGTAGCCTGCCCTTTGGGTATTGCGCTCCTGCCCCCTTTGGGGGTTCAACCCGACATTCCTACATAAAAGCCGGATTCAACCCCTGGGCAAAGCACCCAGGGGCAGGAGAAGAATCCGGCCTACATCTCTACTACATGAGAATGGAAAAAATTCGTTCGCGCACGGCATCCTGTCCGTGCGCTCTCCTAAAATGACAAAAACAAACTCTCAACAGGTATAATTACCCCAACGCGACCACCCCCATTCGGAGGAAAAATGAAAAAACTGCTCACCACCTATATTAAAGCCATTGCAAACAAAACGATGAAGGGCGATTCAACCGAAAACTCCTTTTACGGCTTCGTTAACGAACTCTTTACTGAAGTAGGAAAACTGCAAGGTCGCAAGATTGAAGTCACATCCAATCCCAAAAAAACCATAGGCGGGAACCCGGATTTTCGCGTTTGGGATGGTGAATACTTCATCATCGGCTACATAGAAGCCAAACTCCCCGGCGATCTGGATAACCACAGACATCAGGAGCAATTTGATCGTTACATCTCCACGTTTCCGAACGTCATCTTAAGCGATTTTTATCAATTCCGTCTTTACCAGGATGGTCAGCAGGTCGATTCCGCGGTAATTGCCCGCCAGTTTACTGCCAGAATGAAACAGATCCCCAATCTCGAAAACCAGGCCGATTTTGAACGGCTGATTGAAAGATTTTTCGAATATAAACTTCCCAGGTCATTCACCGCTGAACAACTTGCCATCCAACTTGCCAAACGCACCCGTTATCTGCGCGATATTATCTATCACCAGCTCCAGGATGAACTCCCGCTCGAAAAAGGCGATCTCTATAAATACTATAAAGCCTTTCAAAAGTTTCTCATCCCCAGCCTTGAACCCAACACTTTTTCGGATCTTTACGCCCAGACCATCACCTACGGTCTTTTCGCCGCGCGTACGCGTACCCCTGAAACCGAGAAATTCACCCGACGCAAAGCCTTTGACTATATTCCTCATACCGTTGGCGTTCTGCGTGATCTTTTCCGTTACATCTCGCTTGAGGAACCTTTAGAGCAGATGAAGATCATTATCGATGATATTTCCGCTGTCCTCAATGCCTCCGACATCAACAATATTCTTGACCAATATTACAAACAGGGCAAAGGCGAAGACCCCATCATTCATTTCTATGAGACTTTTCTTAACGAATACGATCCTGCCACCCGTGAATCGCGCGGTGTCTACTATACCCCTGAACCCGTTGTTAAATACATCGTCCGTTCTGTTCACGAATTGCTCAAATCAGAGTTTGGGCTTGCTGACGGCTTGGCAACCGATGGCGTCACCCTGCTCGATCCTGCTGCAGGGACGCTCACCTTTCCAGCCGAAGCGATCAAGCTGGCGGTTCAGGAATATGTCTCCAAATACGGCGAAGGCGGCAAAGAGGGCTTTATTCGCAACCATATCCTGCCCAATTTTTACGCCTTTGAATTGATGATGGCGCCCTATGCCATTGGGCATATGAAGGTTGCCTATTTGCTTGAAGCGCTCGGTTTTAAAATGAGCGGGGACGACTCCTTTAAGCTCTACCTGACCAATACCCTTGAGATGGAAGACATCCAGCAAATCGAAGTTCCGGGTGTCGAAGCTTTAAGTGTTGAGAGTCATAACGCCGGTTTGGTAAAAAAGGAACCTATTTTGGTTATCCTTGGCAATCCGCCGTATTCAGGACATTCCGCAAACAATAAAGATGAAATGAAAGCAGCGTTACGTGAGAATCGTGATGGTGCTCAAAGCTATTATATTGTTGATGGAAAACCTCTCGGAGAACGTAATCCAAAATGGCTTCAGGATGATTATGTCAAATTCCTGCGCTTTGCTCAATGGAAGATCCAGAAAGCTGGCAAAGGTATTGTTGCCATGATCACCAATCACGCCTGGCTCGACAACCCCACCTTTCGCGGAATGCGCCAAAGCCTGATGAAAACTTTTGATCAGATCTATGTTATCGATCTGCACGGAAATATTATGAAAAAAGAGATGGCTCCCGATGGCTCCAAAGACGAGAATGTTTTTGATATTCGAACAGGCGTATCAATTACACTTTTCATCAAAAAAGGTCAAAATAGTAATAAAGATGTCAAACATTTTGATCTATTCGGAATACGTCCTTACAAATATTCCTGGCTGTCAGAGAACACAAGCAAAACTACAGAGTTTAAAACCTTAAGTCCAGACAGCCCTTTTTACTTTTTTTACCCTCGTGACGTTGGCGAAATAGCTTATTACAAAAGTTGGCCAAGCATTATTTCACTTTTCCCTGTGAACAGTGTAGGAATAGTCACCGCAAGAGATTCCCTGACAATATCCGAATCAGAAGCTGAGTTATGGAATCGTATACTTGTATTCAGTCAATCAGAGCCTGAAATCGCAAGAGAGGCTTTTACTTTAGGCAAAGATACAAGGGATTGGAAAGTTTCACTCGCAATTTCCGATTTAAAAGATTCCGGGCTTGATAGGAGTAAATTGAGGCCTATACTTTATCGTCCATTTGATGTAAGGTTTACTTACTATACAGGAAAAACAAAAGGATTTATTTGCAGGCCCCGCAAAGAGGTCATGTCAAATATGTTGGAGGAAAATCTAGGACTTATAACTGTCAGACAAGTTGCTGAAGGAGTTTTTAATCACGCATATTTAACCGACACAATTGTAGATAGTCGAATTACGATAAGCAATAAGGGTATTGGTTATTTATTTCCACTATATCTTTATCCGAATCCAGAAGAAACATCTGCATTTCTGCCAATGGAAGATCTTCCGCAACCAATTCAAGAGAAGACAGCTAACATTGATTATAAGTTCTTACAGAATCTCGAACAAACTTATGGAAAAAGCATAACTCCTGAAGACTTTCTCTACTACGTCTACGCTGTGCTCTATTCACCTACCTATCGTGAAATCTATGCCCCTTTCCTCAGAATAGACTACCCACGCATTCCCTTCACTTCCAATGTTGAGGTTTTCGAGGGCCTGGCAAAGCTGGGCGAGCGGCTAAAAGACCTCCACCTCCTCCAATCCAAAGAACTCGAAGATTCCGTTGTCCGCTTCCAGGGTCAGGGCGACGACACTATTAAATATCGGCGCTACGACCCGGAACAAAAACGCCTCTATATCAATGAGAACTATTACTTTGAAAACCTCGAACCTGAAGTCTGGGAATATCAGATTGGCGGCTACCAGGTCCTGGATAAATACATCAAAGACCGCAAAGGCCAATCCCTCGCCGACCCCCGCCACATCATCCGCATCTCCGCCGCCCTGGCAAAAACCATAGAGATACAGAATGATATTGATGAGATATATGATAAAATTGTTAGTTGTATTTAATAAACTATCAATGGTTAATCCGATATGAGTGAAAGACCTGATCTTTTGGAAGAGATTAAAGTCTCTATTGAGCGATGGAAATACATTATTCCTTATCCTTTAATAATTGGTTTATTTAGTCTATTGGATATTGAAATAATCAAAAACCTCCCGACACAAAAAAAGTTATTGGTTGGAGCCATATATATCTTTCTACCCCTGATCCCGGTATTATTTTTACTTGCAAAGAAAATGATTTTTATTATGAAAAACGGCACGAAGTATCCTTTATTACTCGCTGATCACTCAAAATTGAAGAAAGAATATGAATTACTAGTTAATAACAACCAAATGCTCGAGAATAGTTTTCAAACCATATCGCTTCTCACAGCACAATTAATACGATTTTTAGGTGAAGAAAGCACATTAGAAGTAATCGATGCGTATCTCTGTCAGGCTGATATATACATTGTTACATCTCGCAAGCATGAGAATAAAATCAATCAAACTACCAGGTGTGTTTTAATAGATATTACAGATGGTTATATTCAAGGATTTTTTTCTAACCCAGTAATGAAGGAAAACGGCATTCATTTTAAGTGCTACAAAAATTCAGATCCTGTGTTTGGGGCATCTCTACAATTAAATAATAGACTGCGTCCAACTACTGTTGCTTATATTTTAACTGAGAAGGAATTGAAATGACAAAAAAAGAAATAGAAGGTTATGTTGCAGCAATATTAAATGAGCGTGAACTAGTAATTAATATTGGTTCAAATCAAGGCGTCGCTGTGGGAATGAAATTCAAAATTCTAGCCAATTCTCCAACTGCGATTTACGATCCAATATCAAAAGAAAGAATTGGGGAATTAAACTTAGAGAAAGTTAAAGTAAAATGCAAAAAAGTTGAAGAACAATTCTCTGTTTGTACTACTTTCGTCGTTCACCAATATAGTGGTATATTCACTGCGACATCCCAATTACAAAAAATGTTTGAAGACAGAGAGGTCGTAGAAACGCTTCGAATTGATCCTGCTTACAAACCAGCACCGCTAGCGGAAGAAGATAGCTATGTCAAAATAGGTGATCGATGTGTAGAGATTTTTGAGGAATGATCATTGCTTTGGAATGTGAAAACGAAAAATCATTGAACACAGGTCATTTCTCGAAAAAATCTCTACAGGGATACCTGTTTTCTTTCCGAGTGCAATGCTGTTTGCAATTTCAAACCCTTAGGGAAATCACTCAAGCTAGTGGCTCGGGTTCAGCGCCTGGCCCTTAGAGTTGAACCTGGCACTTATAAGAAAAGGAAGGTCAAATTTCGTTTTTTGCCTTTACAGATACGCAAATTAGAGGGTAACCCCAGGGGGCAGGAGGGTAAATCCATGCGCTTTTATGCTCAGAGGTACTCAAATTTAGGCATAAAACCATACCCTCGGGCTCTTTTCCCAAGGGCGTGCGACCTCGATGTAAACTACAAGCAGTTTGTGCGATTAGGGGTACGCATTTTTGACCGCACAACCGCACAACCTCACCCTTGAACGAGTACAAGGGCAGGCAACCGTACAAGCGCAAAAAAGCAACCTCACCCTCGCATTCCAGCATACGGTTTTTTAGACAAAAAGCCGGATTCTTGATATGAATCCGGCCTACATATTGACGATTAATCGCCCAAACGTGCGATTTCTCTACCTGATCGGAGCGGCTACTCTAACCCCAGCCCGAGTTTCAGGGCTTCCTGGTTGAGCGGGACGTATTTTTCCTTGACGTTTTCCGCAATGACGCGCAGCCAGTCGATCTCTTCCAGACCGAGCTGCTTGACCAGGGCGCCCAACAAGATAATGTTCATCACCCGCGGGTTGCCAAGCTCGCGAGCCATTGACTGCCCGTCAAGCGCGATCACCTTGCCCGCGCGGGCGCGTATCAGCTCCTCGCCGTTGGTCGGATACTTGTCCTGTCCGGTCTGAACACCCATCGGGTTGACGCGCACGCGATTGAAAATGACGATCCCCTGCCCGTCGTCGCGCAGATAGTCCAGATTGCGCAGCACTTCCAGCTCCTCAAAGCCCATGATCACATCCGCCTTGCGCTTTTCAACGATGGGAGAAAAAACCTTTTTGCCAAAGCGGACATGGGTCAAAACCGGACCCTCGCGCTGGCTCATGCCGTGAACTTCGCTCATCTTGACGTCGTAGCCGGCATCGATCAACCCCACAGTCAGCAATTTGCTCGCCAGGATCGTTCCCTGACCACCCACACCGGTGAGAAGAATATTCTTTGTGCTCATTATGCCTCCACTTTCTGAATCGCCTGCACCGGGCAAACCTGGGCGCAAACACTGCAGCCAACGCATTTATCGGCATCGATGGACGATTTCTTCCGGTCAAACTGGAAGACGACCGCCGGGCAGCCGGTGCGGGTACACTTGCGGCAGCCGATACAGGTCTCTTCTTTGACGAAATATTTCTGGGTGAACGCGCCCTTGAACTCTTCCAGATCCCAGGGCGCCTGCTTCTTGAGCGCGCAGGGCCAGCGGGTGATGATCACGGAAGCTTCGTCCAGGCCTAATGCCCAATCGAGCGCCTCCTTGACCTGCGCGAGATCGTTGGGGTTGATCGTGCGCACGTTGTGGATGCCAATCGCGCGGACGAGGGCTTCGATATCGACCGCCTCAGTGACTTCGCGGTTGATCGTGTAACCGGAACCGGGGTTTTCCTGCTGACCGGTCATGGCGGTGATGCGGTTGTCCAAAATAATGGTGATCAGCTTGCTGCGGTTGTAGGCAACGTCCAGCAGCGAGTTGATGCCCGTGTGGAAGAAGGTCGAATCGCCAAGCGTTGCGACCACGCGCGGTTTTTCGCCTTCGATGGTGTCGAAGATCTGCTGCGCGCCGTGCCCGAGGCTGATGCTGGCGCCCATGCAGACGGTCGTTTCGATGGCGTTGTACGGTGCGCCGGACGAGAGCGTGTAGCAGCCGATGTCGCCGGAGATCATGACACCCTTGCGCCGACCCAGCTCATAGAAAAGACCGCGGTGAGGGCAGCCCGCGCACAATGTCGGCGGGCGACCGACCACCGCCGCCTGGACTTCCTCGTCGAGCGGGTATTCCTGCCCGAAAATGACCTTGCGAATGACTTCGGGGGTCATTTCGCCGTTGAGCGGGAAGATGTTTTTGCCGTCACATTCGATCCCCAACGCCCGCACGTGGGCTTCGATGTAGGGATCGTTTTCTTCGATGACGTAAAGCTTGTCAACTTTGTCCGCAAAAACCTGGATCAGTTGGTCGGGCAGCGGATTGGTGAAGCCGAGCTTGAGGTAAGAAGCCGTATCGCCAAAGACTTCCTGGGCGTAGAGGTAGCAATCCCCCGAGCAGATGATGCCGATGGCGGTGTCGTTGTATTCGGCGCGGTTCCAAGGGCAGTTGTTGCTGAATTCCTTGAGGAGCTCGCGGTTCTGTTGGATGCTGACCTTGCGCGGGCGCATATTGGCGGGCGTCGCGACGTATTTTTTGATGTTTTTGGCATAGGGTTTGATCGGCACTTCGCGGCGTTCGCCCAGTTCGACCATGCCCTTGGAGTGGCAAACGCGCGTTGTCATGCGAATCAGGACGGGGATGTCGTATTTTTCGCTGAGCTCGTAGGCTTCGATGAGCATGTCCTTGCATTCCTGGCTGTCGGAAGGCTCGAACATGGGCGTCATGGCAGCCCGGGCGTAGTTGCGGTTATCCTGCTCGTTTTGCGAGGAGAACTGACCGGGCTCGTCAGCCGTGATGATGACCGCGCCCGCGTTGACCCCGATGTAGGCGAAGGTGAAGAAGGGGTCGGCAGCCACATTCAGGCCAACGTGCTTCATGGACGCGATCGAACGCGCGCCCGCGATCGAGGCGCCGATGACCGATTCGAGGGCAACTTTCTCGTTGGGAGCCCACTCCGAGTGGATCTCGGGATAGGTTGCGATGTTTTCAAGGATTTCTGTGCTTGGCGTGCCGGGATAGGCAGCGGCGAAGCGCACGCCAGCTTCCCAAACACCGCGGGCGATGGCTTCATCGCCAGTAATGAGTTGTTTCAAAGCTTCCTCCTTTTCCGTCTTGTTTTTTTGTGAGTGACGGCAAAGCTTACCCTATGAGTATAAACCGAAAAAGCCGTTTTTGGGCTGATTGGGCAGCAATTCTCAGTATAGAAAAAAACAAGCACATGGTATAGTTTCCTCAATGGCAGAACACATCCACAAACCGAGTTATTACTTAGAGTAGAACATTTTGGGTATATATCTATTATTTGGAGTTATGGACTCCAATCGTAGCAAGGGGCGGACTCACACCTGTGCCCGTCAGGGTATGTCCGCCCGATGGTGTGGAAAATTAAACGTCACAATTCCTTGATATTCCAGAAATATTTTATTCATTCCAGAAGACGGGCGGGCACAGCGGCCCGCCCCTACCACAAAAAACGTTCTACAAGTCGATTACCAATCAAAAATTAGATAACATTCGCTCGAGGAAAAGAGAATCCAAGTTACACAAATTTTATACTGAGAATTGCTGGATTGGGCTCCCATTAAGAAGGATTTTATTAAAACATGTTCGTTAAACCTTAGGTCAGCAAAAACACACAGAAAACGGCAATATCAGTTAAATTACACAGAACATATGTTCTGTTTTTAGAAGCATGCAAATACTATCGGATCCAGCCTCTTGGGGCAGATAGCGCAACCCTATTACACAGTAAATAGCGAGGAATTAAACGCGAATAACATATATATGGCTTTGACCAGGCTCCGCTCTTTCGATTCATAAGGTGTATACCATGTGCTGGCCTCCCCACACTGACCCTGAACTTTTTACCCTGAACTTTTCCCCGGAGACCGTTGAAAAAACAGTGTT
>DBPR01000017.1 GCA_002305635.1 Anaerolineaceae bacterium UBA1415
TTCTCCCGAGCGGAGAAGGCTTTTGGCAGCACCAACCCCTCACGTCTAAAAGTAATCATATACTATGCCATGTGGACAAGGCTACACCCTTTATCCGCCATTCAGACACTCTCTCCCGGCCCCCTGGAAAAGCACNNACCACGGGCAGGTGAGAAGGCTTTAAAACCGATCCTAAACCTGGGAAATTATCACGGGCAACTAACTCTTATCTGACCTACGCTTTTGTTAGTGATCAAACAACAGATGAGGTTTCCTGAAATTTGCACTATAATCAATCCTGAAAGAAAGGTGTATGATGAAAAGAACCGCTTTTTTTATCGCGATTGTTTTGGTAATGCTACTGGGGGCGTGCGCTCCGGTGAACAATGAGGTTGAAGCTGAGCTGAGGGCTACATTGGTAGCTGTAAGTGTTGAGCAAACTGTTCAGGCTGAGAAAATTGCTGAATTAAGTAATTTGCTGGCGCAGCCAACTGCAACCTGCCCGGCCTGCCCCACGCCAGAGCCGACGACCACCCCGGTTGTCGTAACAGAAGCTCCCGCGACGGCGACACCTGCTCCGACGCAGCGGCCAACCGGCAGCATTTCTGGTAAACTCGGCTATCCTTCCGAGACGATACCTGCATTGCGAATTGTGGCGTTCAATTCGGTTACCGGTGAATATTACTGGCAGAACACGGTTGCCAAACAAAGTTATTACAGTTTTACGGAATTGCCCGAAGGAACTTATCACGTTTTGGCGTACGTGATCGATGATCCNNTCCAAAACTTTCTACGCCGCCTACTCCAACTTTGTGAAATGCGGCATGACCACAAGCTGTGTTGATCATAACCTGATCGCGGTTGAAGTAAAAGCCGGCCAGGAAACCAAAGACGTCAACCCGATCGATTGGTACGCGACCGATCCGGCAGCTTTGGGCTGGCCTTTGGACCCGACAATCAAATGGAATTAGAGCTTATGAATACTAAAAAAGTAAACTGGNNCCTGCTGGTGATCCGAAAGAAAAACGGATTTTGACAATTGAACTGGTGCTGCCGCAAACAGAGCTTAGTCAGGGTCACAGCTTTGAACTGCAGCTCAAGCTTCACAACCCGGGTCAATACAATGTACACGTCAGCCGGATCACCCTACCAAAAGAAGTGGTTGGCATGGGCAGCTATCTTGGCTCAATTCCTCCGCTGACGATGAATTTGAACGAACAAGGTGAAGGGCTGGTTGATATGGATCTGACCATCGCGCCGATGGGCATGGAAGTTTTCACTTTTCGTTTTGAAGCCGCTCAGACTGGAACTTTTACCGGCCAGGGGCACGTCATCACTGATACGAAGGATTATCCTTTTGATATACAGCTCTCGGTTGGCGGGGTGAACCCTGAAGGCTGGGAGCCAGGCATTTCGCCGCAGCTCACTCCCACCGCGCTGGGGTCGATTCCCTGGCAGGCTGTGGTGCAGATCGAAGCGATCGTCAATGTGGACGGGCACAAACGGACCGGATGGACGGGTTCGGGCACAATTATCAGCGCGGATGGTCTGATCCTGACCAACGCTCATGTGGTGCTTTCGGATCGCTTCTATCGGGTGGAAGACCTGATCGTTTCGCTGACGGTCGCGGACGATGCTCCGCCGGTGCGCAGTTATTATGCCAGTATTGTGCAGGCGGATGACAACCTTGATATCGCGGTCATTAAGCCGTATCAGGATATCAACGGCAACGATATTGATTACAGTCTGTTGAACCTGCCTTTCGTGCCGCTTGGCGATTCTGATGACCTGGCTTTGGGCGAATCGCTGGTGATCCTCGGCTATCCGGGGATCGGCGGCGAGACGATCACCCTGACCAAGGGTGAGGTGAGCGGCTTTACGGCTGAAAACCCCTATGGCAATCGGGCATATATCAAAACCAGTGCGACCATTGCTGGCGGCAACAGCGGTGGGCTGGCAGTCAATGAACGCGGAGAGCTGATCGGCGTGCCAACCGCGGTGGGCACGGGCGATCTGGATGACGATGTTGTCGATTGCCGCGCCCTGATGGATACGAACCGGGATGGTTATATCGATGATAAAGATACCTGTGTGCCAACCGGCGGTTTTATTAATGCCCTGCGTCCGGTCAATCTGGCACTGGGCTTGGTTCAGGCAGCGCAGCATGGGCAGGTNNGGCATTGAAGCCGGTACGATCGCTGAAGAGAGTTTCAATGTAGAGGGCCAGGTGATCTTTGAGGATGGTTTTGATAACCCCGAAAGCGGTTGGGCGCGTACCTCGAACGAATATGGCATCACAGATTACGAAGCCGGTGAATACATGCTTTTGGTACATTCTCCGATGCATTACGTTTTCAGTGACCAGGAGTTTAATTACGACCGGGTCGTGATCGAAGCGGACGCGCGTGTTGTGCAGGCCGTTGGCGATGGCGATTTTGGTTTTATCTGTGGTCGTCGTGAAAATGGCGATCAGTATATACTTGAAATCAGCGAAGACGGTTATTACTCGATCTGGAAGCAGATCAACGGTGAGGTGGTCTATCTGGTTGATTGGACCTATTCGCAAAACGTGGTCGCCAGCGGCCCGATGCGGCTGAGCGCCCAATGCGGCAGCGATCAGTTGATCCTGGCTTTAAATGGGAAAATACTGGCGAGTGTCTCGGACGCGGAATTCGTGCCTGGCGGTGTGGGCATGGTCGTGGGCACGTTTGAAGTGCCTGGCGTGAAAATATCCTTTGATAATCTAAGAATAATTCTTCCATGAGGTGAAAAATGAAAATGCAAACAATGACCGTCCATCATCTGGTGAAAGGAGAAGATCTCAATCACCACCGTACGCTCTACGCGGGCAGGGGAGCCGAGTGGCTGGTTGAGGCTGGATTTATCGCCGCTTCAAACCTTTTGCCGGCTGAATATGTGCTGTGTCTTAAGATCCACGGCATGGTCTTCTCGCGACCGGTGAGCCCAGGTGAGGTAGTGAAGTTCGAGTCGCGGATCGTGCTGACCGGGCGTTCGCGTTTGGTGGCTTATATCCAGGCAACAACCAAGGATGAGCCCACCGTGGATGGTTTTATCACTTTCGTCTACATTGACGATGAAGGCAAATCCAGACCGCATGGCATAACCATCGAAGCTGAGACCGAAGAAGAGATCGAAATACAAAAGCGCGCCAGCATGCTCTAAGGGCCTGGATGGGCTTCTAAAGACGACAATTAAAACAGAAATAGGGAGCTTTTTTGATCAGACGAAAAGCTCTTTATTTGTTTAAATAATCCGGCAAGGCCAAACCAGACCAGACCAAAAGCGGTGAGAATCGCCAGAATGAGATTGATGGGTTGGATGGGAAAAAGGTGGACAAGGAGCGGCAGAAGCAGGCAGGCAACAGCCAAAGCGAGCCCGCGCAGCCCGATGGAACGGATGGAACCAGAGATGAGATCATCAGGCTGGTTTTTATTGAGAAGGTCTTGACCTAATTGCAGCTGTGCGGCTGTGAGCCCGATAATGAAAATGGGCAAAAACTGCAAAGCGTTTATATTGAAGAGTGATTGAGCGATCACTGTGCCCAGAATGCTGGTCAGGAAGGTGGGTATGAGGGGCGTGAGCAGCTCAATTAAACCCCAGTGTTGGATTGAAGAGGGAATCTGGCGGGTGAGCTGCCATTGTTCGAGATCGCGTTGAAACAGGGAAAGGCTGTTTTGGCTAAGGATCCAAACCCAGCTTATGATTCCCAGCCAGCTGGTGGGGGAATTGCCTGCGAAGGCGAAAGCGGGGATAAAAAGCAAGGGATAAAGCGTTAGCCAAAGATCGTTCAGGCTGAAACTGCGTTTTGTGATGATGAAGGCTTTCCAAAGAAAAGCCATGCTGTCTTGCCAGTTGGGTGCGAAGCTTGTTTTGGCGCTGAGGCTGAGCTTGCCCTCACGCTTTACTTGTTTGACAGCGTCAAACTGGGCGTAACGCGTCAGCGAGCCGATCAGCGCTGCTTTTTCAGTCTCGACCGCGGCTTTGGAAGGGCTAAAGCGTTTGGCGGTCAGCCATAAAAGAACAAGTGAGAGCGCGGATAGCAGAAGCCCGATCAAGAGGGCGGTTCCAAAGCCAAAACCTTTGATGCCCAGGAAAGAGAAGGTCAGTTGTAGTATCGTTTTCGTGATGGGCGCGAGAACCGGAAAGCTCAACTCAAAGAAGGCAGGCAGGAAAAGGCTGAGAAAGATGGCTGCGATCAACGGAATGAGCGCGAGGCAGGGAAGCCAGGCGAAAACTTTCTGGCGATGATTGCAGGCAAAGATCCCAACTGCCCAGGAACTGACAAAAGAGGCGAAATGGAATGGAAGCGTGAGCAAAAAGACGCGGATTCCGTACCAGATATACAGCGGCAGGTAGCTTGCCATTTCATTGCCAGGGAAGTTTGCTTCGGCAAAGACCATGCCAAGCAGGGTGCCCAAAAAACCGAAGATCAAAAAATTCTTTAACCATGGTGCAAGGATCCAGCGCAAAACGAGCGGCTGCGGAGGCACAGGCTGCTGGCAAAGCAGATAACGGTGTTCTTCGCTGAAGATCAGGGGTGAACGCAGGCTGGCCGAGATCAGATTGAAGATCGTGAAAGCAGAAAAGAGAAGCAGGAGGCAGGTACTAAGCAAGGTTTCGATCGGCATGGGACCGAAGATCGGTAGGAATTTCAGAAAGCCATTGGCTAAAAAAACAAGGACGATCAGAAACCAAATTGCAAAGAAAACGATCAGATAGAGCAGGTAGATGCGGTTGGAAAAGCCTTTTTCTTCAGGGTCATAGCTGACCAGTGCCAGCCAGTAGCGCAGGTCGGAGTAGTCCTGTTTGCTGATTAAAAAGTTGATGGCTTTGACGGCCTGGTTTGACATCTTATTGGCCCTGAAGTTTTCCCTCGACCATAAGCAGGGTGCGGTCGGCCAAACGATCCGCCAGGGCAGGATCATGCGAGCTGAGCAGGGTCGCCTGTCCGGCTTGTTTGCGTTCAAGGAGCTTCTCGCCAAGCAACTGGGAGGCTTCCTGATCGAGGGCGGAGGTGGGTTCATCGAGCAGTAAGATGCTGGATGGGCGGATCAGACCCAGGAGCAGGCCTAATTTCAAGCGCATGCCGCGGGAAAAGCGGTGCGGAAACTGATCGCGCACCTGCCATAGCCTGAAATCGCGCAGAAGGGATTCTGCTCTGGTTTCAAAGCCCTCCAGGGCGTTATTCGCGGCAGCGATGAAGCGCAGATGCTCCCAGGCGGTCAGCTCAAGGTAAAAACGTGGGACATCAGGGACATAGACAAGGCGGCGGCGGGCTTCCTGCTCGTGTTCGACCATGTCGAAGCCGCACACCTCGACCGTTCCGGTTGTTGGCGGGATGAGATAGCTGAGACAATTGAGCAGGGTGGTCTTTCCGCTGCCGTTATGCCCTTGCAGCACGACAATTTCTCCAGGAGCGATAGCAAGGTTCAGCGGCGCGAGAGCCTCAAATTTCTTGAATTTGCGGCTCAGATTGCAGGCTTTCAGAACGGGGTTGGGTTCCATGGAGTTCCAATTTTCCGCTTGCGGCTGCTAAAACGGCTTGACGTCGTTGGATATCGTCAGGCTGACCGCGCCAGGACGTAAGCCAAGCTCCTGGAGAAGCTCAAGCACAGCCAGATTGACCTGATGGCTGGTCTTGACGAGGTCGGCGTAAGCAGGGCTGGTAATGGTATAGGCGATCTCAAAGTCGAGCGCTGTTGGATTGAAGCCCTGCAGACGAGCGCGTTCAAAACGAACTTTTTCGATGGCATTCAGGGCTTGTGCGATCTGCCCGGGCAGATCCTCCAGAAGGCTGGGGTCGGAGTCGGTGGAAAGCAGGATCGAGAAGACCTGCAGGCGTTCTTCCATGCGGCTGAAGTTTTGAAGCGGGTTGGCGAGCAGAGCGGAGTTGCCGATGGTGAGGGCTTCACCAGACAAGCTGCGAATGGTAGTGGATTTGAGACCGATATTTTCGACCGTGCCGGTAAAATCACCGCTTTTGATCAGGTCGCCGATGTCAAAAGGTTTGTCGAGGCGAATCGTCAGGCTGGACAGGAGGTCGCTGACGAAGGTTTGAGCCGCCAGACCAATGGCAATACCGCCCAAGCCAAGGCTGGTAAAGATGCCGGCAATGTTGAGGTTGGGAATGCTCTCAAGAATGACGAGGACGACGATGATCCAGACGGCTGCTCGGGCAACGATCGCGATGCCGCGAATGGAGGAGCGCCGCGAAAGGTCTTCTGCCGGGACATTTTTAAGCTCACGGTCGCTAACAAAGGTAATGGCGTGATTGAGCCAGTTGCCAGCCTGGAGCGCCAGGATGGTGATCAGGAGGACGCGCAAAACCTGCTGCAGGATGGCTGGCAGACTGAGGAAAAAGGTCGCGGTCCAAAGCGCAAGCGCGACGCGCGTGTACCACTTTAGCTGGCTGAGCAGGCGGAAGGCGAGCAGCGGCAGGGCTTTCTTCTTTGATTGGCAGCGGCCAAGATATGCCAGCAGCTCGAGGATGATCCAAACCGCGAAAGCGGTAATGCCTGCTTTGATCCAGGCAGGGATGGGGTTGTTCGTTAATAGCTGATCCATGCTTGTATTCTAACATAGGCAAGCTGTTTCAAGCCTGCGGCGGCAAGTATGATCCGTCTTTTTATAAAGCTTTAATGTTTTAGGAGTATATTTAAAGAAGTTTGGCAAGCTTATTAGTTTTAGAGGTAAATATGAGTTCAAATAAGAATAAACTTCGTGTGATCACTTTTCTGTTGATCGTTTTTATGGTTTTGTCAGCCTGCCGCATTACGCGGTC
Organism: Anaerolineaceae bacterium UBA1415; assembly: GCA_002305635.1. Classification (GTDB taxonomy): domain Bacteria; phylum Chloroflexota; class Anaerolineae; order Anaerolineales; family Anaerolineaceae; genus Mesolinea. Next base: position 6,782 of record DBPR01000017.1, read on the forward strand.
CAATAATTCAAGCAATGGTCTTCCTACCATTGGAGAGAATGAGCCGGCCCAACCGGTAGCGACCTTGCCTTCCGGGCAATCCGTTTCGATCCTTGTGCCAGAATATACAGCCCTGGAAGGTAGTCTGGAAGCCTTATACCAAAATGTGAGCCCGGGCGTGGTCTCTTTGCAGTACATGAACGCGCAGGGCGGCGGTCAGGGGACTGGTTTTGTGATCGATAAAGATGGGCATATCGTGACCAACTATCACGTTGCCAGTGACGCCCAAAGCCTCGAAGTACACTTCCCGTCGGGTCTGAAGGTTTATGGTGAGGTGATCGGGCTTGATCTTGATTCTGATCTGGCTGTGATCAAGGTCGAGGTTGACCCGGACGAGTTGGTTCCTTTGCCGTTGGGCGATTCCAACGCGATCCAGGTTGGTCAGACCGTGGTTGCCATTGGCAATCCTTATGGATTGAGCGGCACAATGACGGTTGGCGTGGTCTCCGCGCGTGGGCGCGTTTTGGATTCGATGCGCCAGACCGAGACGGGCAGCTACTACTCTTCCGGCGATACGATCCAAACTGATGCCCTGATCAACCCCGGCAATTCGGGCGGCCCCTTGTTGAATTTGAACGGGGAAGTGATCGGCGTCAACCGCGCCATTCAGACGGCTGGAATGAGCATTACCGGTGAGGCTGTCAATACCGGTATCGGATTTGCGATCTCTTCGAACACGGTTCGCAGGGTCGTGCCGGAGCTAATAGAGAACGGGTCTTATGCCTATCCATATCTGGGCTTGTCCAGTTTCTCGAATATGTCTCTGGCGATGATCGAAGAACTGGGCTTGCCGCGGCAGACAGGAGCATATGTGGCTCAGGTCGTCACCGGCGGCCCGGCCAGCAAGGCTGGTTTGCGCGGCGGAACGACTCCCTCCCAAATTCAGGGATTGTACAAGGGCGGCGACCTGATCATCGCTGTCGATGGCATCGAAATCAAGGATTTCAGCGAGTTGATGAGCTATCTGGTGCTCAATACCAGTGTAGGCGATGAGATCATTTTGACGGTCATTCGCGGTGAGGATACGGTGGATGTGCCGTTGACCCTGGGACAAAGACAATAGAATAGAATCATAAATTGAAAGACGGATTCCCACGGGAATCCGTCTGTTATAGTCTTAGGCTTCTCATCAACGTCTTAGTTTTCTTAGTCTCGGATTGGGGAATAACCAGAGGGCTCTTAGCCCCATCCGTACATTTATTGAAATTGCCCGGAAGAAGGGCAATTTCAATACTCCTTCGTCCTTATGTCGGATTGAATAATTAGGCCATCGTGCCCAATTATTCAATCTCGAATCTACAAAAAAGGTGCTACTTGGAATAAAAATCCTTGCGGATCTGTGGGTCGCGGGCGATGCCAGCCATGAGGATGTCCATCAGATTATGTAATAAATCCTGCACGGTTTGATCCCTGGTGAGATCCACGGCGGGGTCGATCTGCTTGCCAGTGTCCTGCTCCAGGCGTTCCAACAGATACGGTGAAAGCCAGTTAGAGATGGTCTCCAAAACATAAGCGGCCATATCGACATCCACCCAGATGGCGATGTCATCATGAAAAACGCCCTGGGACAAAAAGGCATGGAAGCGCCCGTCACCGGATAAACGCTGGCCGGTTTCGGGATCGATCGAACTAATGATGGGATTATCGAAGCGGTGGTGACGCTCAACCTGGGAGAGCAGGGGATGCTTGAGCTCAAAGATCATGTCCACCAGGACCAGACGGGAGAGGTAGCGGAAGGTATCGAGGTTGCTTCCGGGCAGCGGAAGGCTGGAGATCAGCTCAACCTTGGTTTTTTGCACGATCTGAAGGATGTGTTCGTAGAGGTCTTCCAGATTCTCGAAATATTGATAAAAAGAGCCTTTGGCGATGCTGGCTTTGCTGACGATGGCGTTGACCGAGGCAGCTTTGAGGCCGTTATTGGCGAATTCTTCTATCGCGACCTTTTCGATCAGGCTGCGTTTGTCATTGCTTAGGTTAAAGAAAGTTTCTTTTGGCATTTTACCTCTTTGTGACTGATTGGTCATATTATATGCAAGTAGGTGTTTTTGTCAAACGACATTCTTTTCGCATCAAACCACAGTGTTTAACGATTGATATTTTCGATGATATGCTTACAAAGTCGTGATTGAAATTGTCTCGAAACGGGACAATTTCAATCCGACATCTTGATTTAATATGATCGTTGGACGTCGGATTGACAAAAGTGCGCAGGATGCGCACTTTTGTCAATCACGACCTACCCAAGCTTTTGTGATGTAGAGAATCATTGAGATCAGGCGATTTTCTTTCCACATCAGGTGGTTTTCGGGTAAAATCCTGGCATGGATCACCTTTACAGCGATCGGAATGCCTATTTTAAACGGGATAGAAGCGGTATGTGTGCTTTTTGCGAAGCGCAGATGAAGAATGATGGTTTTGGCAACCTGATCGTACACCGCGGGGAACATTGCTTTGTGATCATGAATCTTTATCCCTATAACAGCGGGCATCTGATGGTGGTGACAAATGAGCACACCAATCAGTTCAGCGATCTTTCTGCTGAACACATGGCAGAAATGACCAGCCTGATCCAAAAGGCGATCAAGGTGCTGACCAGGGCTTACTGTCCGCAGGGCTTTAATGTTGGCCTGAATTTAGGCGAGGCGGGCGGCGCTGGCATCCAGGAGCATTTGCACTGGCATGTCATCCCGCGCTGGTTTGGCGACGCCAACTTTATCACTGTGGTCGGAAGAACGCGTGTTTTGCCTGAATCGTTGGAAGAATCCTACAATAAGATCCTTGAGACCTGGAATTCGATCTAAGCAGGGGTTGTTATAACATGGCCTGGAGTTGAATCCAAACTCTCTCACCCTCTGGGTGATACCTGTTGCTACACTTCACCCTGATAGGGCGCAAACAGTCCGCCTTGCGGGCAAAAACCCCTCACCCTGATAGGGCGCAAGCAGTCCGCCCTTCGGGCACCTTCTCCCGGGCGGAGAAGGCTTAAACTACAATCTTCACCCTGATAGGGCGCAAGTAGTCCGCCCTTCGGGCACCTTCTCCCGGGCGGAGAAGGCTTTTAGTAGTAACATAAAAAATAAGCCCTTTGGGATAACACTCTATCCAAAGGGCTGGTTGTCTGATCAGTAAAACTTACTTGTTGCCCAGGCCTTCGACTGAGCCAACACCTTCCACTTCCTGTTTGATGGATGGGTCGCCATAATATTTTACGTTGTATGCACCTGAGAGTTTGAGGGTTAGTTCATTGACTGCCCAGACTTTGGCATCAACCGCGCCTTCAGCTTTCAGATCAACGATCAGGCTTTTGAGGTCTCCGGCCTGGTAATTGGCTCCGCCTTCGATGCGAACCTTCTGAAGATCAACAGTACCTGTGATCTCCACATCAGTTCCGCCCTGGATGGTAAAGTTGAGCGATTTCGCGCTGAGATTATTCATGACGACTTCCGCGCCGCCCTGGATATCGAGAGCGAGGTCCTGGGCGGTCAGATCGTTCATGGTCAGTTTGCTGCCGCCTTTGAATTCGAGGCTTTCGAGTTGTTTAAAAGTGATTGTCATGACCGGCAGGGATTGTTCGGTGAACCATTGCCAGAAAGATCTATCCAAAGAAACTTTTAGATTACCATTGCTGACCGAATAGTTGATCTTTTCTACCATGGTCTCGGGGCCTTCGATCACGATGGTATGATCATCGCCCTGGATCAAATTGATCTTTCCGGCACTTTCAATGTCAATCTTAGTGAATTCCGACAGTTTTTCAAATACTCTTATTTGAGTTTCATTTGATTCAGTAGTGACCGGTGCGTCCTTTTTTTTCAGCGGGAAACAAGCCGTGCCGACGAGCAGCAGGGCCATTAAAAACAAAAATACTCTGGTATTGTTTTTCATCTTCAAAAACTCCTGTAAAAATATGCTTAATCCATTTTAATACCACTTCAATATACCCTATGGAAGTCTGGGTTAAGGCTTCCATAGGGTTGGGTAAATGGTTGATTAACGATCCTTGTTTGATTTGAACTGTCTGCGCAACCAGGAAGCGGCCGGGCTTTCGTGCTGACGTAAAACGAGGATCGAGGTGCTGGTGCCTTTGCGCACTTTTTCGACCAGTTGGCCAAAAGGCACTTCGACATTGGTTTCGCCGTCATAGGAGCCGAGGATGATCAGGTCATAATCAAAATCCTGTGCTTCTTTGACGATCGCCGAGGCGGCATCCTGCCCACGCAGGATCTGCAGATTCATATTGCCGGGGATGTTGTTCAGTTGGGTAATGGCGACCTCCTGGAGGAAGGACATCTGGTCTTCGTAAAGCTCCTCATCCATGCCTTCATCGACGACACGAACCAGGTCAACGGTGCCGTTATCGGCCTTTGAAAGGCTGTCGGCCATCTGAATGGCGAGCCTGGAGTGGTAGCCACCGCCAACCGGCACGAGGATGTTCTCGAGTTTGTCAATGCCACGGTCGATCAGAACGCCAATGTTGGCCACACCGGATTCAATGACCGCTTCAAGCGATGTTTTGAAGTGGGCCTGTTCTTCCACATTCTCTGGCCATTTAAAGAGCATCAGGCGGACGTTGTTATCAGTTTTGACTTCGTTGATAATGCCATCAGCCGCGTTTTCGTCACTGATGGTTTTGGAATACATGGGCACGTTTCGCTCAACCGCGTATTTGACAAACTTTTCGAGCATGTACTGGCGGGATTCTTCGATCCTGGTTCTGACATCCTCACTTTCAACAACGGATCTGTCGAGCACCTGGAGCAGGCACATGTTAACGTCGTTCTGGGCTTTGGCAATACGGGCGCCGATGCGGATCACGTTTTCGAAGCCGTGTTGATGTTGGATGGGGATCAGCAGGCGGTAGCGGCCGGGGTTGAGGCTGCGTTTATGCTCGGCCTGCCAGGATTCGAGGCCCATGCGGATATAGTAATAAGCAGAAAAGATCGCCAGAATGCCAGCCATGAAAGCCAGCGCCTTCAGTTCGGAATAGCGCAAAACGATCAGACAGACGATCGAGGCCATGATCGGCGTAAGCGGGAAGAACGGAACTTTGAACGGCCGATGGATGAAGGGATACTTCTTGCGAAGGGTGATCATGGACAGGTTGGAGAGGAGGAGCACAAAAAGGTAGCCACCGGAGGTGATGTAGCTGAGAAAATCGACCGCACCGATCAACGTGACCAATATTGAAACAGCTCCGATCATAATAATGGCAAAATATGGGACGCGCGCCTGGTTTAGCCGTGAGAGAAACGCCGGCCAGGCGCCATCGCGACTGAGCGTGAAGCTCTCACGGGTGGCAGAAAGCATGGACGAGTTGACCGAGGTCAGGGAGCCGACAATACCGGCGATACCGATCAAGGTCGCGCCGGGGGCGCCCAGGAACATGCGAATGGTATCGGAAATCGCGGTTTCGGAACCAGCGATATTGCTGGAGGTTCCCATCGCGACCGTGACTACCAGGGTGTAGACGATCAGGACGAGGAAAAGGCTGACCATGATCGCTATGGGAATGTTTTTGGTTGGATTTTTGATCTCTTCAGCGTCGTCAGCAATGACTTCAAAGCCAACGTACATGGCGTAGATCAGGGCGATGGTTTTGAGAATGATGCCAATATTGGTGCCAATATTGTTGGTCGGGAACCATTTCCCATCGGGCAGCAGGATCTCAGGGCTAAAACCATGGGGCATGGTGAAACCGGCGACCAGATAAATGGCAAAAGCGATCAAAAGCGCGCCTCCCATGACGACCTGGATGTTGCCAACTTTTGTGACGCCAAGGATGTTGAGAACCACAAAGAGCATGATCGCCGCAATGGCAACCAGGGCAATGGTGAGAGCGCTTGAGGCAACGGCTGGGAAAAATACTGATACCGAATAAGCGAAGCCTACCGCACTCAATGCGGTATAAAAAGTGCTCGAGATAGCGTCCATTGAGCCAACCAGGAAGGCCAGCAGACCTTTGCCCCAGGCTTCGCGCACGTATGTCATCGCGCCGCCTGTTTCGGGGTAAGTTGTGGCAAGTTCACAATAGTTGAGGGCGATGCTGAAGCTGAGAATGCCAGCGATCAAAACGGCCCAAATGGCAGCCGGTCCGGCAACCGCGGCGGCATGACCTGTAAGCACAAAAACGCCGGAGCCAAGCGTACCGGCCGTGCCCAGCATAATGACCTGCAAAAGGCTAAGTTGTCTTTTGAGAGTTCTTTTCTTTTCCATTTTTACTTTTCCTCTAAAGCATAAAGGTTCGGCATATGGGCTTGCGCTATACCGAACCTTGATAATTCTTTCTTTATTTCGCGCTTAATTATAATCCCCTCTCAAAAAAGCAAGGGCACCAATATCATATTAAGGGTCAAAAACCTGTCAGAAAGTTGATGCTATAATGAAACAAGCTTTATTCTGTACGCATGGCTACGGAGAAATCATGGCAAAACGAAAACTGAAAAGACAACTTAACCTCCTGCAGGTGATCATGTTGGGAACGGCCGGGACGATCTCGGCTGAGATCTTTGTACTCACCGGGCACGTGACCAGGATCGCTGGTCCTGAGACCGTTCTGGCACTGGTTCTCGGGGGGGTGATGACGCTGAGCATCGCGTTGAATTATTGTGAGCTGGCAACCACTTTCCCTGTCACTGGTGGGGCGATGACCTATGTCGGCGAGGCTTTTGGCAAGGGTTGGCTGATGTATCTGGTGGGTTCGCTGGATATGCTTTCGAGCACATTCTATGCCGCGCTAAGCGCGGTTGGATTCGCGATCTCACTTTCGGTTTTCATCCCGGAACTGCCGATCATTCCGATCGCGCTGCTGGTGATCGTATTCGTTGGCTTTATGCATTTGCGCGGTGTCTCGAACGTTGGCAACCTGCAGATTCTTCTGGGTGGGTTTTTATTGTCTGTATTCGCAGCTTACATCTTTAAAGGCTTTAGCTCAGCAAGCGGTTTTCAGATGGAAACCTTCCTTTCAGGAAGGGTTGTCTTCGAAAACCAAAGCCCGATCGCTCATTTGGGGAGAATGTTGACTGCCATCGCGCTGACCTATAACGCGTATGTTGGCTTTGAAGTGATCGCTGACGATGCCGAAGAGATCACGCAGCCCAACAAAAATATCCCGATCGGGATCCTGGTGAGTTTGCTGTTGACAACGATCATTTACAGTTTGGTCAGCCTGATAACGATCGGGACAGTGCCTTTCGAGCAGTTAGCCGGGTCAGAGGTGGCGCTTACTGATGCCGCGGCGCGCTTTTGGCCCACGATCGGCGTGCAATTGATGGGCGCGGCTGGCATCGTGGCAACTTTGACTTCGGTCAACTCTGCCATGCTCTCGGCGACGCGGGAAGCCTTCTCGCTGGGCAGGGAACGGGTTTGGCCGCGTGTGTTTACGCGTTTGAGCCATTGGCGGACACCCTGGGTGGCGATCCTGGTTGTGGTGATCATCAGCGGACTGGTGGCAGCCGTTGGGTTGGTTGATTTTTTGAGTTTTATCTCCAGCGCGGGCTATATGTTCGTGCTCTTTTTCGCGACAATAGCGATGCCAAGGCTTCGAAAGATCCATCCAAATATCGTACGACCGTTCAAAGCGCCTTTCTATCCGTTGACGGTCGTTCTGGCAGCCGCAGCGGGACTGCTTATTATTGCTTTTGCCAACCCACGGGCGCTGCTTTTTTTGGGAATCGTGTTGGTGATCCTTTCGATTGCTTACCTGGTCTCACAGCAGATAAAAGCCAGGCAGGAGCTGCACTCCAAACTGGAATATGAACAAGGGGGCGGCAGGGTTCTGGTTGCGGCGAAACGCGTCGAATCCGCCCGGAGTTTGGTGAGCCTGGCAGCTCAGATGGTAGACCATCAGGAAGATACAGCGATCTGCCTTTTCACGGTAATGAAGACTCCGCTCAATTTGGATGCTGAACAGGTGCCGCAGTTGGTGGCGGAGAAGAAGCAAGCGCAGATGCGGATCTTAGAAGAGATCACACCCCTGGCGACCCATCGAAATGTGCCGGTCTATGCCAAACTGAAAGCGGCTCATCGCGTGGAAGAAGGATTGTTTTCTGAGTTGAGCCGACATATTGACATCAGGCTGGTGATGATGGGCATTCCGGCGGAGAAGGCAAAATTTTCGGAACCGGGCAGCCTGGTTAAAGAGGTTTTGATGATGGCAAGTCGAAATGTAGCGGTTTTGCGGGATAAAGGTCTGCCTGAGAATATAAGGCGGATCCTGGTGCCGGTTGGAAATGGGCCCAACGCGAAATTGGCTTTGCAGTTGGCACGGGATATCATTGAGCCAAATGGGGCACAGGTTGTTGGGCTGCGACTTGTGGTTGGCGAAGCGGATGAAGAACGAATGGAAGACGAAGAACTGCAGCTGCATGAAATCGCCGAAGCCGAACTGGGTGAGCTGCATGAGAAATTCGAATTTATCGTCCGCAAGGTCGATTCAGTCTCCGAGGCGATCCTGGAGGAATGTGGGCAAGGAGAGTATGATCTGTTGATCATGGGAGCCGGGGAAGATTTTTCGAATCCGGATCGTGTTTTTGGGGCTTTGAATGACCATTTGATCGAGAGCGCGCCGTGTTCGGTGATGATTGTGCGGCGTTATCAAACGGATACCTCGTTATGGGTGCGCAAACAGTTGAAAAAGATCGAAGCCTGACGGTATAATTGGGTTATGCAAATCTATCTTTCAAATGAATGGCTGCTGGATGTTCCGGATGATTTTCAACGCCGAAAAGAAGGCGATAATGTGATCTTTTGGCGCGTTGGCTGCACATTGCTGACGACAATTTTCGCCTATTCGGGGGAGAAGCACCGTCAGACCTTGCTGGCGAACCTGAAAGCCAAAGCCGAAGCGGAAAAGCTGGAAACGATCTCGGAAGACAAGGGCGACGTGACGCTGTTTGGTTATTTGAAACCGGAGGAAGCGATGCCCGGGCACAATCGCCTGGCATTGCATGCTTTCACTACCGCGCCTTATACCTGTCTGCAGACGTCGTTTTATTTGGATGATCCACAGGAATTACGTGAATGCCTGTTGATCTGGAATTCGGTAGAATTTGAAGATTCTGGATCATAGATAATTTTGGATTTTTGTCCGGGGAATGGCTGAGCCTGAAACCATCTTCGTTTGAGATCTGAAAGAGAAGATTTCCCAACAAACTTTCAGTTGCTGATCAGAGTTGAACAAAAAACACCCGCTGTTATAGAACCGGTGCTTTTTTTAGTTCGGTTACGGCAAAATATCCGAAGTTAAAAATTGCGCAAGTGAAAGTTGATTGCTGCTTCGGATTTTTGAGAAGAATCTACTACTTTTCTTTTTTATCCTTTTTTTCTTTCTTCTCTTTTTTGCCCTTCTTTTCCTTCTGGCTTTTCTCGATCTCCTTGATGGCATCGTCCAGATCAATTTCGTCAGGATCCCAGAAGGTCACCAGTTCACCGACTGTTGAAGGGTTCAGGTTTTTCCATTTTTTCAGTTCCAGCTCCAGACAAGCCAGTGCGCCAGTGGAAAGGACATTGACTTTGCCTTCCAGCACCTGTAGAAGAGCTTCCAGCCCGGGGTTATGCCCGATGATCAAAACACGTTTAACGTCATCAGTCAGCTCTTTGAGGGGTAGAATGTAATCTTCGGGTTCACCCATATAAAACGAATCGACATATAGAATCGCGTCGTGACCGATCTCTTTGGCGACAATTTCAGCGGTTTCCGAGGCGCGTTTGGCTGGTGAGCTGAAGATCAGGTCGGGCAGCATGCCGGAAGCCTTGAGGAGTTTTCCAATTTTTTCCGAGGACTCATGACCTTTTTTCTTAAGGGGACGATCGAAATCTTTGAGCTCTTTATCCTTCCAGCTTGATTTCCCATGGCGCATTAACATTATTTTTTTGCTCATATCTTCTCCTGATGGATTATTAGCAGTTCAACTCATGAGACCATAATAACACACGTTTAAGCGACTGGATGCAATTGTCTAAAAACGTTAACCTTTAAAAATCGGCTACAATGCAAACAGAGGTAACTATGCTTTTGTATAAATTTGATTTTCAAAAATTGGTCCAGATCCTGATTGCGGGTTGGTTGGTCTTTCGGCTTGTGCGCGCGTTTTTGTATGGTAAGCCAAGCCTGACCCGGGCAGTTTTGATTTGGTCGCTATTCCTTTTTACGCTATTTTTGCTTTACCGGACCTTTGAACCCTTTGTCTTTATTCCGGACAAGCGCGCGATCAAAGCGAATTTGATCCCTTTAAAGGGGGTCATGAGCATGATCGAGAACGCATCCAAATTTGACGACCAAACCACCCAACGAATCGTATTCATTAATATTGTTGGGAACATTTTGATCTTCTCACCGTTTGGCTATCTTCTCCCCTTACTTGAGAAGCAGCTGCGCCGGTTTTGGCTGGTGGTTTTAATGGGCCTGGGCATCTCGCTGACGATTGAACTGACCCAGACCTTGCTGGCGGCAAGGGTGTTTGACGTGGATGACCTGATCCTGAACAGTTTTGGAACATGGCTTGGTTATGCCTTCTTCTGGGTCGGCGCTCAGGTGGGAGGGATCGGCAAGGCGTATGAGTCCCTGGCAAAGGCAGTTCGTCCTAAGGCATTGCTTTTTACAATCCTATACATAGCTTTTGCCGTTTTGGCGGCTTTGGTGATTTTTTACTATGGATATTCTGCATTTAAGCTGATCCCTCAGGGATGATTGGAACAAAAAGGGGAATGATTTCGTCTTTCAGTATAATAAAGTGTTCTTTTATTTAGTAATTAAGCGAGGATATGATGAAAAAGAGAAATTTGATCTTAGCAATTAGTTTGTTGGTAATGATTTTGCTTTCCAGCTGCAATCTGCCCAAAGCCACGCCTGAAAACGGAGGGTCACTGACGCAAGTGGCTGTTTTTGCCCAGGCAACCCTGACCAAATTTGCAGAACAACAAGCTGTGGAGGCGGCCTCAACGCAAGCGCCAAAAGATGGCAGCGCACCCGTGGCCTCGCCGGTTGTTGAAACTGTGGTTCCGACAGCGACAATGGGGTCGCAGGCTCCCACCCCGAATGCGACCGCTGTTCCCCCGACCGAAGTGCCAACCGCGACAGCCGTGCCAGTCACGCCGGTCTATCCAACCGCGACATCTGTGCCGGTCACACCCGTCTACCCGACCGCGACCAGCGGAGTAATGCCAACCACTCCGGCTGGGGTGACACGGGTGAGTTTTGCGACCGGGACGACAAACTACACTGTCAAGGAAACAATTCCAGCCAACACGACCAAGCGATACGCGCTGCGTCTGACGCAATGGCAGATGATCGAGATCTCCCTCAAGAGCAATACTTCTGCTTACATTGCTGTCAGCACTGAAAAAGGTAAACAACTGGTCGATTTTTCTCAAAAATGGTTGTGGTATCGTGATTACGCGAGCGAGAATGGCGACTGGTACGTGGATGTGCAGACGGGCGCTTACGCGGCTGATATCAATCTGAGTTTCATCGCGCCGCAGCGGATCAGCTTTGAATCGGGCAAGAATGCCCTGATCGCCAAGGCGAGCGTGGGCGGCTACAACAGTCATAACTTTATTGCCTGGGCCAATAAAGACCAGACGATGAGCCTTTCGCTCAATCCGAGCAGTGGTCTGGTGCTGTCCATCCGGCACGTCAACGGCGATGTTCTGCTGGCGGAATCGGAAGGAAAGACGAGTTTTGAGGGCAAGCTGCCTGCCGCGGGAGACTATATCATTACAGTCAGCAATGCCACCGCAGGCCAGATCAACATCGAACTTAATATGACGATCAAATAAGTTTTTGATGTTGGTCAAGCCTTGTTATGGGAAGTAAAAGGGACGGGGTTTATCCTTGCCGTAAGGGTATCCCCGTCCGCTACTTTTGCATGTTATGGTCCTGGACTTCTTATAAACATTTTAATAGTCTTAGGCTCGGATGGGGACGAGCCCCATCCGTACATTGATTAACAGCAAATACTATTGCATTCATGACCATGATGTATTTATTAGATTTTATCTTTTTAAATGTGTGAATCTTTTTTTGCTTTATCTGTAAGATTCCGCTTTTATTGATTAAATTTTGCGTTTGCGCTTGATCTCGTTGAGCACAAAGGATTTCTGATGTTGGGTATCGATCGCGTATGGGACGGTTTGGCGCACCCAGGCAACGGCCTGATCGCCATCCAGATCGAGCAGTTGGCTGGCAAGCAGGGCAACAAAGATGCCGGTGCGCCCGATGCCTGCGTGGCAGTGGATGGCGACATTCCCGCCATTTTGGAGCGCCTGGATGGTTTCCGCGATGGCGTTATCCCAGTAGCCGGATTCAGGAGCGGAAAAATCGGGTATAGGGGCATAAATGATCCGAATGCCAGCCTGGCGGTAGCGCTTTAGGAGAAGCCGTCCCGTCTGGCGCACATGTTCGTCGTCGTCGTTGAGGACGACGACGGTATCGATCCCCTTTTGCTTGTATAGCCCGAGCACTTTGTCTTCAGGGTCGAACATGCGGCTGCCGGGGGTGGGGGAACGGAAAACTTTACCGGCCAGGTGGAAGGGGAATTCTGTCAACTGGCCGGGTTCGGGGTGTTCACGGCCTTCAGGCAGGGTCAGGCGGCCGTCTTGCGTGCGATCAAAGTGGAAGGTGGCGACAACGGCGTCCAGGTTGAGACGACCGTAAATGTGAGGGAAGGGCATCTGGCCGCCTTCAAGGTTCTCGTAGACAAGCCTGGAAACCAAATTGTCAGGGTCAATTTCAAGCACGATCAGGCCGGGTGTTTGATTGTAAAAACGGTTGGCTGTGTTTTCGAGCTGATAATGGTCGGAACAGTGGATGAAGCCGTCGGACTGAAAGTTTTCAGGAATATAGGACTGCTCCTGCAGCGCGCTTTGCCAGACTTCTTCGGTGGTGATGTGATAGATCATGAGAACCTCCAGCTTTTTACTTTCTTTTTCCAATTGTAAAGCCAAAACCGGGAACTTTCAAAGAAAGCAATAATTTAGTCTTGACAATAGTGTATGCCATATAGTATACTGTCACAGACAGGAAGAAAGGAAACCATGGAGGAATTTGATAGCAATTTTGAAAATGTATCCATTGAGCTCAAACGGGGTTTGACCAACCTGGTTGTGCTCAGTCAGTGCAAACAGCCGACCTACGGCTATGAGTTGGTGAAATCGCTGGACGAAAAAGGCTTTCCGCTGGATGCCAACACGGTCTACCCTTTGCTGCGTCGGCTGGAAAAGCAGGGCCTGCTGCGCTCGGATTGGGATGTGAGCACGGAAAAACCGCGCAAGTATTACCAGATCTCAGCAGTGGGCGAGAATTTTTTTGAACGTCTGAAAGTACAGTGGTACGAAACGATCGAAATCGTAAAGAATGTGATTGAGGAGTGATCATGAAAAATAATCTGGTTGAACGATATATTTATGCAGTGGTGCGGCGTTTGCCTGAAAAGGAACGCAAGGACGTCTCTTTGGAGATCGATGAGATGATATCGTCCATGCTGGCGGAGAGAGCTGGCTTGGGTGAGGGCGAGGAAGAACGCGTGCGGGCGGTTTTGACCGAACTGGGCAACCCGGAGGATCTGGCCCGCAGCTACGGCAATGTGGGGCGGAGCTGCCTGATCGGTGAGCCGCATTTCAGCCTTTACAAACGCGTGCTTAAGATCGTTCTCATTGCGGTTGGCGGGGCGCTTACTTTTGCTCTCCTGATGGAATGGCTGAGCGGCAAACCCTGGAGCATGTATTATGATCTGGGCGACATTATTTCGATGACCATCAAGGGTATTGTTCACCTCGCTTCGACTGTTATTGACGGCATGGTGGGCGCGTTTACCGCTGTGACGATCACTTTTGCTCTTTTGTACCACCAGGGCGTCAAAATGGACACAGAAAAGTTCAGTCTGGATGACCTGCCCGAAATTCCTGGTTATGAAAAACGATCCGGGATCGGTGAGCTGATCGGCAGCCTGGTGTTTGTGAGCATCTTTACGGTTTTGTTTGTGATCCTGCCTCAGATCAACTTGCCTTTTTTGTTTGTAAACAGTCGATGGTACTCGTACTTTAATCCGGAGGTTTTGGTGAGTGTGCGATCATTGTTGATCGTGTTCTTAGTGGTGAACTTGCTTGAGGCTGTGGTGAAAATGGTGCAGCCGATCGGCAGCGTGATGAGATTTCTGGCAACGCTGCTGGCGAATGTGACCACGATCGTTACATCGCTGGTTTGGTTTGGAAACCCGCTGGTGGTCAATCCTGAATACGTCACTGCACTCAAGGGAACACTGGGCCTGAATGTGTGGAGAGTGTCCGATCTTGTCAGCGAAGGAATGACAGGGCTGATCGGCAAATGGGCGATGCAGCCGATGCCGTTGATGATCGCATTGCTGATCATTATCATCATTTCGATCGTTGAGATCGTAAAGATAGGGGTCAAAACGCTCAGAGTGAGAAAAACAACCGTGTAAGCTTTTCGATAAGAAAAGAACCTGCCTGTGATCCCTCCTTTTGTAGTAAGGAGGGATCGATCATTTAAAGGCAGGATGTTGATACCTGTTTTCGTCTGGCTTGAAGGAGATTACAGTGTGTGTTCCATTTTTTAGACCCCTCATCCGCCCTTCGGGCACCTTCTCCCCAGAGGAGAAGGCTTTTTGGTGAGAAGGGGTACCACGAAGTGGTGGATGAGGAACTTGAGCAGTCCCGTCTTCGCCGACCCTCACCCGCCTTGTCGGCTGAAAATTCTCTAAATCAGGCTGTTGACTCCGGCACAACATGTTATACTTATCTGGTGGCTGTTGCTTTTTGATCAGTCTGAGTTTGCTGGCAAGCCTACAGGAGGAATGAGCATGAAAGTAAAAGTGGATGAAGACCTTTGCATCGGATGTGGAATTTGTGAAGGTATCGTTCCTACCGTTTTCAGCCTCGAAAACGGGCCTGCGGCTGAAGTGCTCATGGATCCTGTCACGCCAGACTATGAAAATGATGTCAGGCAGGCTGCTGAGGATTGCCCGGAAGGCGCTATTCTTCTTGAAGAAGAGAATCAATCCATTAATTCTGAAACTACAGTTGAAGCTTTGGAACTCTCCGAAGACGAAGCTGAAGATTTAACCCCTATTAATGTTTCTGAAAGGAAAAATGAAATGAAAGTAACTGTTGACGCTGATCTTTGTATTGGTTGCGGTATCTGCGAAGGTATCGTCCCGGAAGTATTCACCCTCCAGAATGAGCCCCACGCGGAAGTTTTGCTGGACCCCGTGCCAGAAGAATTCCAGGATGCCACTCGCGAGGCTGCGGAAGAATGCCCTGAACAGGCAATCGCTATCGAAGACTAAGAATTGTAGCAAGGATCGCCGTCTGAACACTCAGACGGCTTTTCTTTTTTTAAATGGTTTTCCACCGAATCAATGTTTAAAGTTTGATCTTTCCTGAAAATAGCATCCATTTTAAGTTCCTGTTGTTGAGTTACAATTAAGTAATACGTCTGCCTGTTTCAGATTTAGTGTGGGGATGGCAGACGGGGAGACGCATGATGGAAAGCAAAAAACGGTTTTTGATCCTGACGAGCGATTCAGGCTTTGGCCACCGAAGCGCCGCGCTTTCGGTATCAAAAGCCCTGGATCATCTCTATGGTGACCGTCAGGTCAATCTGGTTGTTAATCCGATCCTTGAGGGTAGTTCACTCTCACTGATGAAGCCTATTGAGAAAAATTATGACAAAGGCGTCAAGAACATACCGAGTCTTTGGAGAATGGGCTATGAATTCAGCGATTCCCGCCAGGTGAGTGAGGTGATGGAGAGCGCGCTCAAGGTGCTTTTGCAGCAAAGCATCAGTGAGAAGGTGGAATCATTTTTGCCGCATGGCATTTTGATCACAAACCCGATGTTCAACGCGCCAGCCGGAAAGGTGCGCAAGGATTATAACCCGGCGGTTCCCTTGTATTCGACCGTGACGGACCTGGCGGATGTGCATTCGCTCTGGTTCGCGCCCGGACCTGATCTGTTTTTTATCGCCTCCGATTGGGTGCGTGTCAAGGCCCGCGAAAACCGCGTGCCCTTGCGCAAGCTGCACATCTCCGGCATTCCGGTGAATCCTGCCTTTGCGTTGAACAAGGCTTCAAAGCAAGAGATGCGGGCGCGGCTGGGGCTTGATCCTGAGGTTCGGACGATCCTTTTCGTTGGCAGCGTTCGCGTTGGGCACATTCTCGAAAACCTGCATGGCCTGGATAAACAGGAGCAGCAATTTCAGGTCGTGGTCATCGCGGGTGGAAATGAAGACCTGTACCGGGAATTGCAGATCAATGAGTTTGATTTTCCGATCATGATCAAAGGTTTTGTCGATAATATGCCCGATTGGATGATGGCTTCGGATCTGCTGGTCACCAAGGCGGGCGGCTTGATCCTTTCGGAGGGTCTGGCGGCTGGGTTGCCGATCCTGTTGGTCGATTTTCTACCTGGTCAGGAAGAGGGAAATGTTCGCTATGTGACCAGTCATCAGGCCGGCGCGCATGTCATGAATGTGGGTGAATTTAAGACCATGATCGATTTTTGGCTAAATGAGGACGCCGCGCAGCTGGAACGCACGGCTGCTTCTTCCAAACTAATTGGGCGGCCCAATTCGGCTTTTGTGGTTGCGAAGCATTTGTGGGAAGCCGCCCAATCGGTCGCCTGAACTCAATCGAAAATGCAGTCCAGATCGGGCTGGACATAACCGAGGGCGGTGGCTTTTGCCATGAGTTCTTCGCGCGTCTGGGCGTTGAACCTGAGCCGGATATTGTTGAGCCGATTCTGGACTGTTTTGGGATTTATCCGCAGGTGGTAAGCCGTTTGCGTGAGGTTCAGGCCTGAACAAAGCGCCTGCAGAACCTGAATATCCCTGGCTGTCAGATGGATTTGAGGCTTGTCTTCTTCCGGAGTGGGGGGATAGACAATTACGATCGTGCCGATCCTCATCGCCTGCCAGGCACAGGTGCGTGAAAGCTGGAAACCGAGATGGGTTTGCCAGTCGCCGGAATTTATTTTTCGCACGATCGCTTCCGGTGGGGCGGGATCGTTAAGTACCTGAAAGGCGCCATTCTCCTGAAAAAGAAAAATCTGAGTCATCTTCGCATCCGATAATAGAACGTATGTGCTATTATCGTGCGAAAAATGGCTTTTGTCAAGAAACCGGTGTTTGAATTCGAGCAGCAGTAATCGCGCATTGAAAAGGGATATATTTCAGCAGATAAACAAGCTTTATAGACTATATTAATATTACCTCTCATACCCCTCATCCGCCCTTCGGGCACCCTTTCCTACTGAAAGGGCAGGCTGGACTGGTGCCGAAAAAATAGA
>DBPR01000023.1 GCA_002305635.1 Anaerolineaceae bacterium UBA1415
TGCAGACTGCCACGACCTTTTGCCGGTCCAACGGCTGCCATCCTTCGAGGTAGACTGGCAAAAAGTCTCGCAGTGACCATGGAGGGAGTGCGTTGTCACAGGAAACGCTGCACATTCGACCGTGCGGTGGGGATCATGATGCTTGGAGCGGAGCGATCGGTATTTTTCTCCCTCCGCCAATCTCCACGTAAACCCGCTCAGCGGCTGGAGGCGAGCCCCAGCCGTACGGAGGGGGCTATGGTGCTGGGAGCAAAGCGAGCAGTATTCATCTCCCTCCGAAACTTCCAGATCAGCCAGCTCGGTGGCTGGAGGCTAGCTCCAGCTGCAAGGAAGAAGGTGAACCATAAAATCCGATTCTCGGTTAAAATCCATTATGATTCAAAAACCTATCAAGGAGTTATCTTCATGTCCGAAATGTTTTGTTATCAATGCCAGGAAGCTATGCGCAACACAGGCTGCAACACCCGCAAAGGTATGTGCGGAAAAACAGCTGATGTCGCCTGTTTGCAAGACCTGTTGATCTACCTGCTGAAAGGCATCTCTTTTTGGGGCACCCGCGGGCGCAACATGGGCGTTCAGGACGATGAAACCGATCTTTTCATTGCCCAGGCGCTGTTTGCAACCATCACCAATGCCAATTTTGACACTGATCGCTTTGTCGAATTGATCAAAAAGGCGATCCAATTGCGCGATAACCTGCGCGTTCGCGCCCAGAACCGCTGTAATGAATTGCATAATTCCAATTGCTTTGGCAGCGGACCCGACTGGGCTGGCTGGCATCCTGAAAATTACGAGGTGGAGACGCTGCTCGCCAAAGCCCGTACCATTGGCGTCATGGACGACCCAACCCTCGACCCGGATGTGCGCTCTTTACGTGAGCTGATCATCTACGGTCTCAAGGGGATGGCGGCCTATGCCGATCACGCCTACCTGGTGGGTGGGCGCGACGAAAGTGTCCTGGCGTTTATGCAGGAAGCCCTGGAAGCCACCACAAATGACGAGATGGGCGTCAGCGAACTGCTGGGCATGGTCCAGAAAACCGGTGAGTTTGGCATCAAGGCGATGGCACTGCTGGATCAAAGCAACACCTCCCGTTACGGCAATCCCGAACCGACCCAGGTGAACCTGGGCGTGGTGCCCGGACCCGGTATTTTGGTCAGCGGACACGACCTGGTGGATCTGGAAGAGCTGCTGCTGCAGACTGAAGGCACCGGCGTCAACATTTATACTCACAGCGAGATGCTTCCCACCAATGCCTATCCTGGATTGAAGAAGTTCAAACACCTGGTGGGCAATTACGGCGGATCCTGGTGGCACCAGGACACTGAATTCGCTTCCTTTAATGGACCCATCCTGATGACCACAAACTGCATCGTGCCGGTCAAGGATGCCTATAAGGACCGCATCTTCACCACCGGTATGGCTGGTTATCCGGGTGTTCCGCATATTGCCGACCGCCAGCCGGGTGGGCACAAGGACTTTTCTGAGATCATTGCGCTTGCCAAGACGCTGCCTGGACCTCAGGAACTGGAAAGTGGCACGATCCCGATCGGTTTTGCCCACAATACCGTCCTGAGCGTGGCTGACAAGGTCATCGAAGCAGTCAAAACCGGCGCAATCAGCCGCTTCGTGGTCATGGGCGGTTGCGATGCGCGACAGAAGACCCGCCAGTATTTCACTGATGTGGCTCTGGCGTTACCGAAGGATACTATTATTCTCACTGCAGGCTGTGCCAAGTATCGTTATAACAAGCTTGGCTTGGGCGAAATTGGCGGCATTCCGCGCGTTCTGGACGCCGGACAGTGCAACGACAGCTATTCGCTGATCGTGATCGCGCAGGCATTGGCTGGCGCGTTCAATTGCAGTGTTAATGACCTGCCGCTCTCCTTTGACATCGCCTGGTACGAGCAGAAAGCCGTCATCGTTTTCCTGGCGCTGCTTTCGTTAGGCGTCAAAAAGATCCGTTTAGGTCCGACACTGCCGGCATTCGTATCTCCAAATGTGCTCAATGTGCTCGTCGAAGCCTTCGATCTCAAACCGATCGATACCGTCGAAGCCGACGTCGCAGCCATGATGGCTGGGGCGTAAGAATTCGCCTCTTTTATATATAAAAAATGGCTGGAAAAAACAGCCATTTTTTGTTGAATTGTCATCCTGAACGAAGTGAAGGATCTTAAAGGCTTGTAGGTTTAGATCCTTCGCTTTGCTCAGGATGACGAGTGTTTGAGAAATCTTTTTGTAGGCCGGGTTCCGTTGTTGAACCCGGCAATCGCTGGTACGACCATAAACTAAGATATCAAATGAAAATTTTAGGGGATTCGGAATTTCTGCACAAAGAACCCTAAACTATGCCGCCCGCATGAAGAGGGCAGGTGTTGCCCGTTCTTAAATATTAAAATATTTACTTATGAGAATATCACTTCTCGATAGTTATAAGAGGGGGACAGGTCATCTGGATCGTATTGATCGTGCCGGCGTCATCGCCGAGCACGCGTTCTGACCGCAGGTCTCCGATCCCTGGGACTCCTTCGGAGAAATCATGTGCGCAGTCAGGAGACCGGCACAATCGTGGAGGTTTTATCGGCTGCAAAATCCTTATGGGGTAATAGAGCCCCAGTCGTACGGAGGGGGTTCACTCCCTCCGCCTACATTCGCATCAGCTAGCTCACCGGCTGGACTAAAGCCCAGCCGTACGAATAAAACTGAGTTCTCATTATGCCAGCGTTTGCCGGGTTGAACCCTTAACAGGGCAGGTACGCAACCCGGCCTACAAAAAGATTTAATAATGCTTAGGTTAGCTCTTTTCTAAGCTTTGGTTGGTCAATCGATGAAATTCCGTTTAGCCTTAAGAGCCCATCAAGATCTAAAATCGCTTCAAGCTATCAGAAAAAAAACGATACGCTGCTTTTGCCAAATTCTCTGCAGCGTGGGTCATGGCTTCTTCAAGCGGCTGACCGATTGGCGTGGCTTGCACCAGATCACTGACCCCCAGCTCAAGCATTTTCTCTGAACCCTCCCCTAAAGCTCCAGAAATCACAGCTACGCGCACTCCAGCAGCCCGAGAGCGCCTGGTTACCGCAGAAATTGCCTTCCCCATGGCACTTTGAGCGTCTGTACGCCCTTCTCCTGTAATTACCAGGTCAGTTCCGACCAATTTTTCGTCAAATTTCAACAGATCGAGCACAAAATCGATGCCACCGCGCATCTCAGCCCCCAGAAAAGCCACAAAGGGCAGCGCAAACCCACCAGCCGCTCCCATCCCTGGCATATCTTTCAATTCCAGGCTGCTCTCATGCTCCACCAGGCTTGCCAACTGCTCCAAACCGTGCTCAAGCTCAACCACCTGCTCCGCTGAAGCCCCTTTTTGTGGTCCAAAAATTGCTGCTGCCCCACTGGGTCCGCAGAGAGGATTACTGACATCGGTAAGGAAAATCATTTTCCCGGAATAATTGAGTGAAGGCAGCCCGCTCAGGTCCACCCGAACTATCTTGTTTAATCTCCCACCGCTGGTGACCACCCCACCCCACTCATCCAAAAAAAGAATTCTCAGCGCGCTGGCCGCCCCGACGCCGCCATCCACCGTGGCACTGCCGCCCAGACCAATGTAAATCGGATCGGCTCCCCGTCTGATGGCATCCAGGATCAGCTCCCCCACCCCAACCGTGCTGGTTTTCGTGGGGTCGAGTTCAGTCTTCTGCAACAAGGGCAACCCTGCTGCCGCCGCCATTTCGATCACAGCAGCACCGCTTTCGAGCAGGGCATAAGCTGCAGGGATCTGCCTGCCCAGCGGGTCTTGGACCGGAATCGTAAGAAGCCGCCCGTCCAGGTTGTGCAGGATGACCTGCACCAGCCCCTCTCCCCCATCGGCAACCGGCAATTCGAGCACTTCTGCTTGCGGGAAGCGCTGGCGGGCTTGTTGGGCGATGATATTGCAGGCTTCCGCTGCGCTTAGTGAACCCTTGAACGAGTCTGATGCAATGAGGATTTTGTTCATGATCAATTAAGTTTATCAGGGATCAGTTGATAGCTGATAGCTGATAGCTCATAGGAAAAATTGGTTGAAGCCAGCGAACCTGATAAAATAATCCTCCTGGAGAAAACATGCAAGCATCAATTGGTCAGTTAGCATATAAGGATCTAAGTGTTTGGCAGAAAAGCATGGTTTTCGCAAATTCTGTGATAGCTCTCATTGAGACTTTGGATACTGACCGAAGGCATTATCGATTATTTGAGCAACTCGAAGCAGCGGTAACCTCGATCCCCATGAACATAGCCGAAGGGAAAGGGAGAAATTCAAAGAAAGAATTTGTTCATTTCTTATTCGTTTCCCGTGGTTCACTCTACGAAACTCTTACGCTGTTAGAGATATTTCTCATGCGAGGATGGCTAAAAACCGATAAATATCAGGAGCTTGAGCAGCAATCAATTGAAATTGCTAAGATGTTGAACGGACTAATCAACAGTATCGGAATTGAGACGTAGTCTTTTTCCCCTCCTATCAGCTATCAGCTATGAGCTTTCAGCTATCACTCCCACCCTTCCGTGACTAGCGGGAGCAAATAGCCATCGCTCATCCGCATAACCTCATCCACCACCTGGGTGATGCTCATATCATGCGTGACAATGATGACCGTGTAATTATCCTTGTGCGCCAGATCCCTCAACAGCTGCACGATCTTTTCACCATTGGCGATATCCAGGTTGCCGGTGGGCTCGTCCGCAAGGATAACTTTCGCACCCGATGCCAGAGCGCGGGCAATCCCCACCCGCTGCTTCTCGCCGCCCGAGATCATATTTGGGAAGCGTTTGTACACTGAGTCGGGCAAGTTGACATGCTCAATGAATTCCTTCGCGG
Source organism: Anaerolineaceae bacterium UBA1415 (assembly GCA_002305635.1). Taxonomy (GTDB): domain Bacteria; phylum Chloroflexota; class Anaerolineae; order Anaerolineales; family Anaerolineaceae; genus Mesolinea. The sequence continues at coordinate 4,856 of DBPR01000023.1, forward strand.
TTATCGCAGCTTCCTTTGGGTTCATCCCGAGTAATTCAAGTGGGAAACAGACATTTTCAAGGCAGGTCATGAGCGGAAACAAATTGAAGCTCTGGTACACCACCGCCACGTTCTCGCGCCGGTATTTGTCCAGGTCGACAGAATCGGTGGCAGTACCGCGGTAAATGACCTGACCCTCAGAGGGCAGCGCCAAACCCGCCATCAATGAAAGCAGGGTCGACTTCCCGGAGCCGGATTTTCCGATGATTGCATACATTTTGCCTTCGCAAAATTCCGTGCTGACATCCTTGACCGCATCGACCGCTGTATATTGGTTGCGATACTGGTAACTGACTTTTTCGAGCTTCAGAATTGGTTCTGTGTGGCTGGATTGTTCCATCGCGCTCCTATTCCTTGGTAAATAAAATATCGAGCACCTTGGAGCGCCCCATCAAACCGATGGCGATCAGGATGCCCAAAGTGTAAATGGCTAAAAAGAGCAGCAGATTGCGCTGCACCGCCGGCAGCCATTCCGGTCGGGCGAACAGCACAGCGGCAATTGGCAAAACCCCGATCAGCAGCAGGAAGAACTGCTCAAGGAAGAACGCCAGGTAGACCTGGATCGGTTTTGCCCCCAGGCTGCGCATCACAGCAAATTCGGGCAGACGATTGCGCGTGAGCAGGTAAGACAAAATGAAAGCGATCACCCCGGAGAGCAGCAGCATGATCGGAATGATGAAATTGAGGAAGGAAAGGTGCTGCTGTATCGAAAGCAAACCATCTGACAGGGCTTTGTCTTCAATCACGACCGCCAGGCGGTTGCTGCGGATGATGCCCACCTGGCTGTAGCCGCTTTCTTCCAAATAGTCGCGCAAGCCATCCAGGTTACGCGGATCCTTTGGGATAATGGTGGCAGAATCGACAGAATCTGCCAGGTACTCAGCTGGAAGTCCCGCCACCTTGGGCGAATCAGGATCTTCAGGATTTTCGGGCATCTCGATCCCCAGGTCGGTGCCCATCTTGATATCCAACAGTAAGCTCCACGGGACGTAAAATACCGGTGAGCGGCTGCCCTGGAAGTAACTGCCGACGATCGTGAAGTCAAAAGGTTCCGCCAGCACACCGAAGTTCTCATCGGGCTCATAGACACCCAACCGGATGACATCACCAGGCATCAGCCCTTCTTCATCTATAAAGCGATCTGGCAGCACGATGATATATTTTGCGTCCAGGAAGTCCAGATCCGAATAGCCTTCCATCCATTTCACCTGGCTCTCGCGGAACTTGACAGCTTCGCTGGTTCGGGTGACACTATCGGTCAGTGCCAAAACCGGCATCCTCTTGACCTGATATGCCAACCAACTGAAGCCAATCTGGGAAGCGATGGAAGATTCCTGTCGATCGATCGTTGGTCTCTCTGGTAAGTTGGGTGTGCTTGCTCTGCCGTCCGCCCCTTCCACCAGCCCCAGGTATTCGTAGTGCATGTAGCGGGTGAGCAGAAACTCTTCTATGACCGAATTTTTCGCTTGAATTTCTTCCCTCGCCTCTCGCACCTGCTCGCCGGTTGCAGGATAGAGGAACATTCGTCTGGTTTGCCTGCCTTCCCATTCGCCGTCCAACATTCGGAAGATATCGCTCTGAAGTTGGATGGGGAATTGGCGGTGTCTGCCCAAGGCTGTTGTGAGATAGGCAGTGGTGGGAACATCCTCGTAAATGGTTTGGGCAGCTTGCTCTTGTTCAGCGACAGAAATAGCAATGATCAGGATAAATGCCGCCAGCAGTGTCACCGCGATGGGGACGATCAGGCTGCGGAAGAAGTTGCGCTTGATCGAACGGCTGGCAAAGCGCAGGCTCAAGCCCGGCAGCCAGGCAGAACTCATTGCCCGCCCGCTTTCTGTTTTTGGCGCAGCGATGGTCTTCGCCTTGCGTCGTTTGGGCTTGCGTAAGGTGATGAGAGAGGCAATCAGGGTAATTGCCAAAACCAATCCCAGCACTGCCCCCGTGGTGGCGTAGCGTACCCAGGCAGCCGTCACCAACTCAGGCGCGAATTCCACCTGCAGCCCCAGCGCGCGTTCGCTGTAGCGCAGATCTTGCATGATGCCGCCCTGCAGACTACTCCATACCGCTTCGGTCAGGCGGGAATCTACTTTTCCGGCTATGTAAACCCCGGCTAAACCGGAAAAAAGGGCGATGATCATAATGCCAATAATCAGGTATGCAATGGTCCGGGGGCGTCCGCTGCCCAGTTTCATCATCACATCGGCGGTTTCCCGCTGGCGAACGATGAAAAGATAGGCGAACAGGCTGATCACAGCCACGCCGGCTGCTGCGCTGGCAATCGTCATATATAGCGAGCGCTCGCGCAGCTTCAGGATGGGCACAACCGCGTTGCTGTAGCCCTGGTCCTCCACCTGCAGTTCCACCATTTCGGGCAGATTGGCTTTGGCGTATGCCAGGTAGTCTTCCGCCTGCGCATTCTCCACATGCACACGCAAAAAGTCATAATTATCGGGATTCTTCGTGAGCCAGTCCGGATAAGGGATCAGAACCGTGTAGGTCAGCTCTGTGCTGATGTGGAAAATACCGGCGATCTGGCAGTCTTCTTCATGGGCAAAGCCGCTTTCAGGAGAGTAGGTAAAAGCCGGGTCGCCTGCCGGATCGTAATGGTACGCCAGATGCCATGTGCCGCCTACATCCAATCCCAAAACGCCTGCCAGGCGTTCGCTGATGTAGCAGGTGCCTTGCTGGTTCTGGAAGCTGCCGCTGGTGAGCCAGGTTTGCTTCATGTGGAAGGGAACCATGCTTTCGATGTCAGACGATGCGACCACCTGGAAGGATTGGTCGATAATGGAAAGAGTTTCTGCCAGCTCAAGCCATGCCTCGCCCTGTTCGCTTTCGAAATAGCCAGGCTGATCGGTGATATCTGTCAACTCGCCAAAGCTGGAAAGCAGCTCGTTGGGGGTTTGTACCATTTGGGCTGGTCTGAGCGGAGTGAGCGTCAAGCCGCTGCTCGGCGCCGTTTGGGCAAGCGCTGCCAGCAAGAAGGTGCGACCAGGTTCGAGTTCAGCGCTGATGTCTGCGCCCGTAGTGCTATAGGGGTTCACCCGCAAAAAGACAGTTCCGCTCACCCTGCGTCCAAAGATGGTGTCATAGGTCAACGCAGTCCAGGTTCCGTCATCCTGCTCAGCAAGCAGGCGCATTGTCAGGATGACATAATCTTTGACTGGTGAACTGCTCTGCCAGACCTGGCTGCCGTCACCAGCATAGGCTGATATGGTGCGCTCTTTGTCAACGGCAATCACAGCCGGATGGTCTGAGAGCGCGGGAAAGTCGATGGTTGCCAGATTATCCTGGAAATTTTCATCCGCCCAGGCTCCGTCAGGGTTGTGCAGGTCGCCGTACTTGAAGGCAATTACCGTGTCAAAATGCTCGTCGGCTTGGTCCAGCATGCGGTTGGCAGAATAATTCATACTGCTGCCAAGATTGACAAAGATAATGGAAGCGGTTAACAGGAGAAGGAAGAGAAACGTTTTTCCCGGGGAGCGGATGATGCTGTTGAAACTGTGCTTAAAGACCATAAGTTACCCGACTGCCTATTGTAACAAATAACGATTGGAAAAGGACAAAAGAGGACGAGATCAGGGCGTCTGGTCATAGGAAATGTAGCATTTTTTCCATTTGCCAAAACGAGCATTGATGTGGTAAAGACTGGTAGGGAAAAGACCTGACTTTTCCGTGATGAAATTGAAGATTCTAAACACATGATCGAGGCTTGCTCCCTTAACCAAGATTCGATCAGGCAGACGTTACGGCTGGGGTCAAGCCCCAGCCCTACGAAGAGAGTCGTTTTCCCTCCGCCAACGATCGCATTTACGAACCCTGCAGCTGGAGGCAAGCCCCAGCCGTACGGAGGGGGTTCATCTCCCTCCGCCAATGATCGCATTTACTAACCCTGTAGCTGGAGACAAGCCCCAGCCGTACGAATTAAGTATTTCTCTTCCCACCAATACTCGTGTAAGCCAAAACAGCAGCTCGGTCAAGACTGGTTATTTGGAGGCGTCTTGTTCCCTCCGTAGATCACGCATAGTATCTTAAAGGAAAAACATGTGATTTGGGTTCAAGGACGGAACCTGATCTACCCCCTGGAGCTGTTTTTCATCGTCAGGAGACCACGTGAGGACGGGGCTCAGCCTTATGAAGTCCGCCTTCCCCAACCAATTCCAAATCAAATTTGTTATAATTCCTTCTGAGAATAATATTCCCAAAAGGATAAATATGATAAGCACACCCAAGCCAACTTTTCTGCTGCTCTCTGAAGAACAACTGCAGCTTGATTCCACCCTGCCCTCCCCCGCTCAAGCCTACCTCAACACGCTCAGCCCAAGCGGTAGGCGAACGCAAGCCACCGCCCTCGACAACCTGGCGTACATCTTCTCTGACAGTAAAATTCAGACTGCCGAAAAATTCCCATGGCATCATCTGCGCTACGAGCACACCAGCCAGCTGAGCAGTCACATGGTCGATATCGGCTACGCCAAAGCGACCGTCAACAAACACCTGGTCGCGCTGCGGCGTGTGCTCGAAGAAGCCTATCGCCTCGGTCTCTACCAGGAGCATAACGATTACTACCGCGCTGCCGGAGTCAAATCGCTCCGTCATGAAACCATCCTGCGTGGGCGCACCCTTGAACACGATGAGTTACGAAAACTGATAGAAGCTTGCCTGGCGGACGATCACAATCCCGCTCTCAAAGCCCGGGATGCCGCCTTGATCACCCTCATGTACGTGACCGGTATCCGCCGCCAGGAAGTGGTGGACTTGAATCTGTCAGATTTCATCGCCAAAGAGAACAAACTGCGCATCCTCGGCAAAGGCAGCAAGCAGCGCGAGGTTTTCCTTTCTGAAGATGCCGCCTCCGCCCTTGAAAGTTGGCTTTCGCAGCGCGGCAGACGGCTGGGTCCGCTCTTCACGCGCGTCACGAAGGGAGGCAAGGTCAAACTGGAACGTCTGAGCGCGCAAGCGGTTTATTACGTGCTCAAAACCCGCCAAAAACAAGCCGGGTTGGAGTCGTTCACTCCCCATGATCTGCGCCGAACCACCATCACCGATCTACTTACGGCTGAGGTGGATGTTTTGACCGTCTCCGCCATCGCAGGGCACAACAGCAGCGACACCACCCGCCGCTATGACCGACGCAGCGAAGAAAGCAAACGCCAGGCGGTCGAACGTTTGCGCTCGCCCCTGGCAGATGTTCAAAAAGATGAGGAGCCGAGCCCCTCGACTTAGCAACTAATCTTTCTTAAAGATCCCTTCGATATCATCGCCGATTTTTTCAAAGGCGGACTTGACATCCTCGCCAAATTGCTTGATCTTGGGGTCGTTTTTACCCTCGTTGAAAGCGAATTTGAGCGCATTGGAGATCTGCTTCAACCCGGCTTTGACTTCATCCAGGCTTTTTTCTGCCCAATCGCTACCGTGTTCGGCAGTATCTTCGGGCTTGGTTTCCTGAAATTTTGGTTCGGATGCAACATCAGGCGGTGTTTCAATGTTAGTCCATTCAGATGGCTGATCGGCTGGTTGGTTGGTGTTTGGGTCAAAATTGTCCATGGTTTACTCCTTTCAATGGTAAGAATATTGTATCAAAATCGAGAGACGGCGATGGAATTGCAGATTGTTCGTTTACTGCTTGTGGATCAGGTTTTACTTCCGGTAAACCTGCTTGTGTATTGGGCTTAATGTTGCGATCGACCGGAGAGAGCGTGGCACAAGCCAAAGATAAAAAAATAAAGGCAGACTGCCACGACCCTTTGCCAAAAACAATTGAGATCCATCAACGTCAGATGACTAAGGATCTCGCAGTGACCGTGATTAGAGACTCACATTTGTTCGGCTGGGGCTTTATTACCCTGTAAGGGCGTCTCCAGCCGCTGCGTTGGCTTATGTGAGCATGGCGGAGGAAGACATCCTTCCAGGGCGATAGATCCCCCCAGCGTGGGGTCCTAATACAACAAATCCAGCAGTTCTTCGGCGCTGAAGTTGACAAAATAATCCCCCACCCGCACCCCGTCAAGCACTTTTTGTAATGCAGAAGGTTCGTATAAGGTTCCACGGAGAGTGTTGGCGAGTTCACTGACATCACGCTGACCAAAAAAATCACCGTAAAAGCAGACCTGGTTGATCATGCCGCCTTTACTGACATCCAGCCAGGCTTCGATCGTTCCGCCGGGATAACGGGTCTCGCGGTTGATCGCAAAGGCTGGTGATCGGCCGTAGTTCCATTCCCAGTTGTGGTAGCGCTCACGGGAAAGTTGCTCGATTTTCTGCCAGTCTTCGGGAGTAAGCTTGTATTCGTTAACCTGTTCTCCGCGAAAGACGCCTTCGATGATCATCTGACGAAATTCCATAATGCCCGGATGGTTTCCCGGCAAAAAGTCAGTGATATTCGCTACCCGCGATCGCACGGATTGAATACCTTTGCCTTCAAATTTGGCAGGCTTGGCTTTCAATGCTGCCCCAACACGGATCAGGTCGGTCTCCCAAAGCAGCGTGCCATGGCTGACCATGCGCGCGCCGGAGACATATTGGGCGTTGCCCGAGATCTTCTTTCCATCCACCAAGATGTCATTACGTCCCGAAAGCTCAGCCGGCACTCCCATTTTTCCCAAAACATCCACCACCGGTTGGGTGAATTTTCGAAAGTTATGGAAATTGTCCGGAGAATTGGGGGCAATGAAGGAGAAATTGAGATTGCCCAGGTCGTGATAGACCGCTCCCCCACCCGAGAGCCGGCGCACCACGATGATGCCGTGTTCCTCCACGTAATCGACATTGATTTCCTGCACCGTGATCTGGTTGCGCCCGATGATGATGGATGGCTGGTTAATATAGAAGAGCAGGATGTCTTCTTCAGGCGCGATGTTCTTGATCAGAAATTCTTCGATCGCCAGGTTGATCCGCGGATCGTTGTTGGGTTCGTTTTCAACAAAAAGCATAATTTCTCCAGTGGTTAATGCGGAAATTATACCGTTTACGTGGACAGAAGGTTAATTTTGTGTAGCGAAGCCCGAAGGGCGAGCCGTAGATACCGTCTTGAATGTCA
>DBPR01000005.1 GCA_002305635.1 Anaerolineaceae bacterium UBA1415
TCTATTTTTTCGGCACCAGTCCAGTCTGCCCTTTCAACAGGAGAAGATGCCCGAAGGGCGGGTACCACCTTAAGCCTTCTCACCTGCCCGTGGTGCTTTCCCAGGGGCTCGGGAGAGGGTGGCCGAAGGCCGGATGAGGGGAAAGCCTTTCAACCGCCCTTGGTGCTTTCCCAAGGTGAGTGGTTACCAGCAGAGAGGACTGTCTGACCCTGGATCCCAGGGTGAGGAGAAAAAGACACTTCCTCATACAAACAATTCACCAATTGCTAAACATAGTGATCCTACTTAGATATAGCCTTTGTTGTTATCCATTAGATGCCAACATCCTGGCGCACTTTATATTTTGTTAATCTCCTCTTAACCTTTGTGGTAAAATATAAGGTCAACGAACGAAAAGAAGGCTTAACATGACCACTATTCCCATTCCCGACATTCTCCTGCGCATCGCGTTATCCATGGTGCTCGGTGGTGTGATCGGATTCGAACGCGAACGCGATAATCAACCCGCCGGCCTGCGCACCCACATGATCCTCGTCATTGGCGCTTGTCTGGCCATGATCCTTTCCATTAATATCGGTGCGGTTTCCCATACCGATCCTGGCCGCATCGCCGCCCAGGTAATTTCCGGCATCGGCTTTTTGGGCGCTGGCGCTATTTTGCGTTTCGGCTTCAACGTCAAAGGCCTGACCACCGCCACAACACTCTGGACCATGGCCATTGTCGGTCTGGTCATCGGCGCCGGTTATTACTGGATCGCCATCATCACCACCATCATCATGCTCATCGTGCTGGCGGCCCTCAATGTGATTGAAAAAAATTACGTCCGCGTCAACGTGATCCGCAATATTGTCATTGACCTGCAGGATCGCAAAAGCGTCCTCCGCGACCTGCGTGAAACCGTTTACAAGCTGACCGATAAAGTGATGTCCTTTTCCGTTCAAAAAAACATCAAAAGTAAACGCCTGCGCCTCGAACTCACCGCTCGCTTCAAAAACAGCGAGAAGCTCGAACATCTGATTGAAGAAATCTCCAAGATCGAAGGAGTGCGCGCCCTGAAAATCGAGTAAACTAAACCCATCATGCCAGGACTTGCATCCAGTTTACGCGCTTTTGATCTTGATCAACTGCAGCAGATATCCCGCTTTTGGGGGCTCGATCCAGCCGACAACTCCAAAGAAGGCCTGCGCCTTACCCTCGAGCTTGAAATGAGCGATCCGCGGCGCTTCCAAACCGTTTTTGAAGCCCTTTCGCAACCCGCCCAATCCGCCTTGTCTGACCTGAAGGCCAACGCCAACCGGCTCTCCTGGATCGTGTTCAGCATGCGCTATGGCGAAATTCGGGCGATGGGGCCAGCCCGACGAAAAAAAGAACAACCCTGGGCTTTCCCCGTCTCGATCAGCGAAGAGCTCTGGGTTCGAGGCCTGATCGGGCGCGATTTTCTGCACGAAGGCGAAGACCTGCAGGAAAAGGCCTATCTCCCCGACGAATTCAGCCCTTTCTTGCCTGAACCGGATGTGTCTCTCCCGTTCGGGCTGGATCTGCAGCCCCAACGCCTGATCCTGCCGGAACCAAAAGCCGCAACAACCATCCTCAACGATATCTGCACTTTTTTGGCGGCTGCGCGCTTTGAAAACCGCGATGCACATCTATTGAAACTAAACAACAACACCGAACACTGGCGCCTGATCGAAATACTGATCCGCGCGCTTGGCCTGCTGGACGCAAATTCCGAGCCCAATGACCTGGCGCGCGCTTTTTTGGAAATGTCCCGCCCGCAGGCGCTGGGCTGGCTGCAAAAGCAGTGGGTCAACGCGGAACACTTTAACGAATTCGATTTTATGCCCGAATTATCGGTCGAAAGCGACCGACCCATGAATTTGACCACTGCCCGCCAAACGCTGCTGAATCTCATCGAGGCCCTCTCGACCAAACAATGGTATAGCCTCGACGAACTGATCGAAAAACTCCACGAGCGAAACCCGGAGTTTCTGCGCAGCCAGGAACAATTCTACACCTGGAAGATCCGTTCAACTGACTCAACCGAAGCTCAACACGATGGGCTGGAGAGCTGGCCCAGGGTCGAAGGCGCCTTCATTCGCTTTCTGGTTGTCACGATCTTCCCCCTACTCGGCCTGGCAGCAATCACCAGCCTGCCTGAGGATGCGGGCAAAATTTATTTTCAACGCTTCCCAAACCCAACCCTGAGCGAACAATTTCCGGTTTTGTTTGAAGAGGAAAAATTACTGCTCGTCCAATCAACGGGTAAAATCGTTATGACCGAACGGTCACCCCTGATCTTGCGCTACCAGATCGCCCGTTTTTGCCAATGGTTGAGCCACACAAAAGGAAGTTACCACTACGAGCTCACGCCCGCATCCCTGAAACGAGCTGAAGAACAAGGCTTGCTCCCCAAACACCTCATCGCGCTTTTGCGCAAACATTCCCAAAGCGGCTTGCCCCCAAACCTATACGAAGCGCTTCTGCGCTGGCAGGAAGAGGGCCAACAAACCAGCCTGGAAGAAGTTGTCGTCCTGCGTCTTGCCAGTCCGGAGCTCCTGCAGGCATTGCGCTCCAGCCCGGCCGGGCGATATCTGGGCGAGTCCTTCGGGCCCACCACCGTCGCCGTCAAACCCGTCGGCATCCCCGCGCTCAGGCAGGCCCTGTCCCAACTTGGCTACCTGAGCGATTACGACGAAAGCCTTTCTGTTTATGCAAACAAATAAACCTGACAAAAACAGACCCCGATCGCTTTACGTCCTCATTCATTCTTTCCTGCGCGTTGTTTTTGCGATCAACATCATCCTCGCCATCTTTCAGGCTGCCACTATTCTGCATCAAAAGCCTTTCTTTCAGGAACTGGAGATCAATCCCCGACTGATCACCTGGCTGCTGCTGACAGCCCTAATAAAACTAATTTTCCACGGCCTCGCCTTTATAAGCTTTGGCCAAAAATTGAAAAAGTTCCGTCTCTGGTTTGCCTGGCTGGCTATCGGGATCAACATCGCAACCTACTGGTTCGATTATTTCTTTCTCTGGCATGCCGACCAACGCTTACCGCCGCCCCTTTTCACCCTCGGCCTGCATGTGTTGATCGTTGTCTTATTGCTCTACTACACCATCCAAAAACAAAAATGGGAGTCCACCGATGGATCTGGAAATTGAAGTTAAATTTATCTTGTCCGATCATTCCGCCCTGATGCGCAGGATCGAATCGCTCGGCCTGCCCTGCACACAGGAGCGCGTTTTCGAACTCAATCAGCGTTTCGACCAACCCGACCGGCGCCTTTTCGCGGCTCATCAGGTTTTGCGCCTGCGTCGGGATCATAATGCCATTCTCACCTTCAAAGGCCCAGGCGTTTTGGAGAACGATGTCCTCCTGCGCCAGGAAATTGAGACTGTGGTGGCCGATCACGATGCCGCCAAACGCCTGCTGGAAGCCCTCGGCTATGAAGTTTCCATGATCTATGAAAAATATCGCGCCAACTACCTGTTGGATGGCGTTACCCTCTCTGTCGATGAAACCCCCTTCGGGCTTTTCATCGAACTGGAAGGCAACAGCGCCGAAGAGCTGCGCCTTGCCGCCGATAAACTGGGCATGGACTGGGAGCAGCGCATCAACCAAAGCTATTTCGCCCTTCTGAATGCCTTTAACCAAAATACTGGCAACAATTTCAGAGATCTAAGCTTTGAAAACTTCAGGGGCCTCAAAGTTGAGCCCTCTGACCTCAATTTGTCTTACGCGGATCTGAGGTGAGTATGCAAGCCTGGAAAACATTATCCAAAAAGCTGGTCTACCAGCAGCAGCCTTGGCTCAGCCTCGAATCCCACGAGATCGAATTACCTGATGGGAGGACGATCCACGACTGGCTCTGGCTAAATACGCCCGATTTTGTGATCGTCAGCGCGGTTGATCAGGAAGGGCGCTTCCTGGTCTTCAGGCAGACCAAATACGCCGCCCAGGGCACCACGCTCGCCCCCGTTGGCGGCTATTTAATGGAAGGGGAAGACCCGCTCGAAGCGGCAAAACGCGAATTGCTGGAAGAAACAGGCTACGAGGCGGATGAGTGGCTTGCTCTGGGCTGCTTCATGACCGATGCCAACCGCGGCAACGGACGCGGGCATTACTTCCTCGCCCGCAACGCGCGCCCCTCGCGGGAATTTCGTCAATCAGACGATCTTGAGGAACAGGAACTTCACTTTTTAACCGCTGAAGAGCTTTCAGAAGCGCTCAGCACAAACCAGATCCAGATCATCACCTGGCAAGCCGGCCTTGCCATGGCATTGATGCATTATCCTCATAACCCACAGCTTCCCAGCTAAATTTTAGTTGTTTTTTTGAGTAGGTCGAAATTGAAAACAACCTCGTTTAGGAGGTTGTTTTCAATTCGACGGAATCAGAGACACAATTTTGGTAGGTTGGGTTGCGCAGCATTCTCCCTTTGGGGTCAACCCGACATCCAGTAGTAGGTCGCGATTGAATGAAAGGCGCTTTAGGCCATTCATTCAATCGCGACGTTTCCACACATTGCATCAACGCAAATTCCTCGTTATCCGCGAAATTGTTGGATTGAAAAACAGTTTGCTCGACAAACCATTTTTCAATCGCAACCTACACCTGAACCCTACCAACGTTCGTAACGGACAATTTCTTCCAAAGCCCTACGCGGTCTGGCAGGCGGCTCCTGATCGGCGTAACCCAGCGGAATCACCGCCAGCACGAACTTATCTTCCGGGATGCCCAACAAAGGTCGGATATCATCCTGCTCAAAAGCCCCGCACCAGCAGGTGCCCAGGCCCTGATGATCCGCCTCAAGCAAAAGGTAGCCTATCGCGATGGCTGTATCCCGGATCACTCGTTTCAGCTCCCAGAGCGGGCTTTGCTCATCCAAAACCAGCCCCTCCACGTCCACACCTCGGGCTGCCACATCTGCCACCGCCACGATCACGATCGGCGCTTCCGCGATCCACATCTGCTCACGTGTCGCCTCAGCCAGCGCAAGGCGCCCAGCTTCTTCTTTCACGACGATAAACGCCCAGGGCTGTTTATTGTTCCCTGAAGGCGCCAGTCTGGCAGCTTCAAGCACAGCCTGCAGCTTTTCTCCTTCCACGGGGGTGGGCAAATACTTGCGAATACTTCTTCTGTGTTTGATCGATTCGATCATCATTCACCATCCTTTCCTGATCATTTTAGCCCATCCTATCTTCCCGAAACTCGAGAATATCACCTGGCTGGCATTTCAGCGCATTGCAGATCGCTTCCAGCGTGCTGAAGCGGATCGCTTTGGCCTTGCCCGTCTTGAGGTTAGAAAGGTTGCTCATCGTAATTCCGACCTGCTCTGAGAGCTCGGTCAGGCTCATTTTTTGCTTCGCCATTTCGACATCTAAATTAATAATGATCGTCATCGCAGCCTCACACCGTCAGATCGTTTTCTTCTTTATAACGCACAGCCTGCTCAAACAAGCTGGCGATCAAAAAGAAAAACACCGCCATGACTGCCATCATCAAAACAGCGACGATGACGTAGAGATTGGTGATCGAACCGGCCACATTTCTTTCCGTATAGAGATAAAGCGCGATCAAGGGCAGGATCGTCGCCAGCGTGATCCAACCCATCGCCTGGAGGTTTTTTACCGACTTCGTCTCAAAAACATTCCCGCCTCGGATCCTCTGCAAAAACAGGAAGGCGATCACCAGGATCATCAGCACGAAGATTAAGAAGAGAATGCCAAACGAAAGCACCGGCACGCGCATATGCGCCAGTTCCGGGTATTCTCTGACAAAGTCATAGGAAATTGCGTGCAGCACCAACATCCCGCCGACCGTACATAGCGCCATGATCACGACACCAATCTGAACAATAACGGTTTTGAGTTCAATATTCATACACACCTCACATCACTTGAATTTACCGTATTATAGCAAGATTTTATCGTTTGTCAATATATTATTTCCGATTTAAGATAAGGGTAATTAATGCTGATTTATTTAGCCTTCCATCTCTCGGGGTAAGGCCTGCCCTCTTAGCAGGAGAGGGTGCCCGAAGGGCAGACTATTTACCCTGGTAAACCAAGGTGAAGGGTATACCACAAGGCGGCTAAGTGGCTGCCCACCGGGCATACCAATATCATTAAGATCGTCTAGAAAAGAATCCACCTCCTAAACGACAAACCATAGTAATTCCTCATCCACCACTTCGTGGTTCCCCTTCTCCTATGCCCTGGAGCAGTTCCAGGGCATAGGAGAAGGCTTAAGCCCAGGCCTGCGTAAGAAGCCTATATAGAAGAACCACCTTTACAGCGTAGGGCAAATGAGAAGCAGTTCGGTCAGTGCCAGTAAGGCGCGGACTGATTACCTGAGACTTGAGGAATTGGTGCTGCCAAAAGCCTTCCCCTCTCGGGGGAAGGTGCCCGAAGGGCTGTCAGTTAAGCCCTCTCAGAAGGAGAGGGTGGCCGAAGGCCGGATGAGGGGTAACCAATATGATCAAAACAAAGTACACGCTGTGCCCGAAGGGCGGATGAGGGGCGCGTGAGCCCTGGATTCTACATCGCAAGGGCTACGCCAGCGTCGTTATTACGAAACACCTCATCTTCCCCGCCGATCAGTTTCGGCAGCAAAGCCTCCAGCTTCTTTGGCTCTCCGCTGGTATAAAACAAGCTTTTCCCAAAGCCTTCACCCTCAAAAAGCAAATCCCGGCTCTCCAACACGCGCCGCACCTGTCTCGCCACCGCCGGAGCAGGATCGATCACCCTGACCGCATCTCCCGCGATCTGCCTGATCAGCGGAATGACAAAGGGGAAGTGCGTACAACCCATCACCAGCGTGTCGACGCCCTCCTCAAGCATCGGCAACACCGCCGCCTCAAGAATTTGCCTTGTTTCCGGGGCGTCCAACGATCCATTTTCGATCTGCTGCACCAAACCCGGGCAGGTCGCCTGATAGAGCTGCACATCATGGGCAAAGCGTTCGACCACCGATGCGTACAGCGGCCCATGAAAGGTCGAAGACGTCGCCAACACCCCAACCTTGCCGCTCAACGTTTGCTCGGCGGCAGGTTTGACAGCGGGTTCCATCCCGACAAAGGGGAAATCCGGCCACAATTCCCGGACATATTTCAATGCTGCGGCCGAGGCAGTATTACAGGCAATTACGACCAGCTTACAGCCTTGCCCCATCAAAAAGCCACAGGCCGCCACCGCCAGTTCGCGCACCTCATCCAAAGGTCGTCTGCCGTAGGGAACCTTTGCCTGATCGGCAAAATAAATCAGGTTTTCAGCCGGCAGCAGCTCACGCACCGCCCGCCAAACCGTCAATCCCCCTACCCCGGAGTCGTAAATTCCAATCGGCGAATCAGCAGAGATCGTTTTCACGAGCTAATTATAGCATTGTGGCCTGAAACCTTGTCGCGTATGACGCTCGTTCCAGCTCATAATCAACCGTCGTCTGCCACTGCCCCAATTGATCCTGCCAGGAATCGGCATTCACGCCCAATTTCCGAAACCCCAGCTGCTCATACACGTGTTGCGCGCGGGTGTTCTTCAGATTGGTATCGAGAACGATCTTTTCAATCAAAAACTCCCCATCGTCATCGCGCATTTCAAATAAAGTCCTGATCAATGTTCGCAAAACCTTCTTTCCAATCCCCTGATTTTGGAATTCTGCCCGACAAATTTTGATGCCGATCTCCGCACACCCATCCCTGATGCGATAATTGCACTCGCCGATCGGCTGACCCATCCATTCGATCATCAGTAGCTGCGAACGGGCATTACTCTGTTCAATACTCTCTCGTGTGCGCTCCAGGGTTATCCCCAAACCCAAAGGGAAACCGGCATGCGCCATAATGGCGCCGTCGTTCCACCATTCGGTCAGAATTTCCGCGTCCGCAGATTGCGCTGAACGCAAGGTCAGCTCATCCACATCTACGCGCATGGTCTTCCTGACAGGCCTTAACAAAAGCCCGATACAAAGCCCGCATCGGCTCCTGAGCCTGAAGCCACTCCGGATGCCACTGCACGCCGATCGCGAAGCGCTTTTCAGTGTGCTCGATCGCCTCGATCACCCCATCCTCCGCCCAGGCAACCGCACGAAGACCCTCTCCAGGTTCCTTGACCGCCTGATGGTGCAGGCTGTTGGTTTGTGCCTCATTCACCATCAGGATCTCAGCAAGTTTGCTCAGCGGCTCAATCTTCACCCTGTGAACCAGCTTATCGCGCTCACAGTTGGTCCACCAGTCATGCTTGCCCGCCTGCGGGAGCTGGCTGGCGATATCCAGGAACAAATTCCCTCCGCATGCCACATTTAAGGTCTGCATCCCCCGGCAGATCGCCAGCAGCGGCAGATCCAGTTCCAGCACCTCGCGCATCAGCGCCAGTTCAAAAGCGTCGCGCTGTGGATTTACCCCGTCGATCTTCTCATGGCTTTCCTCTCCAAAGAGCGTCGGGTCCAGGTCTCCGCCTCCGGTGAAAACAAAACCGTCGAAACCGCGGGCCAGCGCCGGGATGTCTTCCAACGGAATACCCGCAGGCAGCAAAGCCGGCAGCGCGCCAGCCCCGATCACCGCTTCCACGTCCTTCTCTTTGGTCAAAAAATAAGGTGCGCCCTCTTTTGGCTCCTCACGCCAGGCTGTGACTCCGATCATCATTTTTCGCATCTTACCTCAATTCAACTTAAAACAAAAAGCCCGTCTTGAAAACAAAGCAGGCTTTTCGGGATACAGAGAACGCTTGTTCTCCGTTTGCAGACTAAAAACGTTGTTTCAGGCGTGCGCTCTTGCCGGTGCGTTCGCGCAAAAAGTACAGACGCGCGCGGCGGACCTTGTTATGGCGTTCCACCACAACCTTAGCAATGCGGGGGCTGGTGAACAGGAAGGTGCGCTCGACGCCGATACCATTGCTGGCAACACGGCGGACGGTGAAAGTGGCATCGTTGCCGTTGCCGCGCACGTATAAAACCACGCCCTTGAATTCCTGGATGCGCTCGCGGTCGCCTTCTTTAATTTTCATATGCACGCTGACATTGTCCCCAGGGAACAGGTCAGGAATGTTTACGTTCTTTTCTGCTTGCACAGACTTCAATAATTCTGCATGGTTCATGGCACTACCCTTCCAACTTACGTAATTAAGCGCCTCTTCTTACTTGAGACGCGGAGAATGAGTATAACAACTCCCCCGCGGTTTTGTCAAGGTTTTTTCAGGATCATTGGTAGATATGTCCTGATCAATTCCGGAGGCTTGAAGTCAATATAATAAATGGAATCCCCATAAGTCGACATAAAAAGCCGATTACCTTCAGGAAGATTGGCGAGCCGCATCAGATTGTTTAGATTATGCAAAGACAATGGAGGAAGCTCATACCATTTCCCTGTTAAGTTTACCTGATATTTTGTTGTCAAAGGGTCAGAATTGCTTTCACAATCCGCGCATAGGGTGCTGATAATGCCATTGGGTGAATCCAGAGCATCAAACCTCAAGCAACGTATATATGAATAATCCACCTCAGAACGGTATTTCCACACCATGCCGCCATCAGTACTCGTCCAAAACTGGTAACTAAGAGGGGCTCTATTTATCAGTAACAACTGAGATTTTCCATGGATGGTTCTTACAATAAACCTCTCAGCCCAACCATAAGTTGGCAGATTCATTTTGGTCCAATTTAAACCTCCATCAAACGAAACGAACCCTTCGTTGAAATAAAAACTATAATAATGATCAGGAACATTTGGATCAATCAGAAAATTTGATATGGTTTGCTGGGTCTCCATAAGCGTCCAGGTCATTCCATAATCAAGACTCACCACTATGCTTGAAGAACTGTAACAGCTGGTCAAAATGATTTTCCCGGGATAATTTGGATCTATATGTATATTACCAAGGTTATATACGGTGGTTCCTTTTTCCTCAACAGTTTCTCCGTAATCAGAGCTGTAATAAAACCTCTCATTCTCACTCCAAACGATTTCGCTAAACTGCATTGGGTTAACAGCTATGCTATAAACAGCTCCACCAAATTTTCGCCACGATAACCCCGAATCTGGAGAAAAATAACAATTATTAAGTTTGTCATTATCGGCCACTTTCACACAAGTATAAATTTCTCTGCCATCGTTCGGGTTGACAATGAGATTTTTGATATTTTGCTCATGAACACCTTGAGCAGAGCGTTGTAACTCCTCACCTTGGATATCCAGTTTTAATAACGCCTGCCACGTTCCCGCCAGAAGATCAAAACCTCCCTGTGCTGCTGGCAGTTTCCAAACCAGAACGCTGTCCCCATCGACACGTTTTCGATTTATAGAATTCCAGGTAAGACCACCATCTAGGGTAATTTGCACCGTCTGTTCCCCGGGATATTCGAGAAAGATAATATTTGGGTCGAAATTTGCGATTTGAACAGCCTCATAAAGATTTTGCGGAATATTCACTTCATCCCAAGTGTTTCCAAAGTCGAGTGATTTGAAAAGCTTACTGTAATTGACAAGAACATAATATGATTGATCTGCCTCAGAGAACACCAATGTTTTTACATTATCCAAAAAAGATGGGGGTGTTTCAAGTGTTTCCCAATTGTTTCCAAAATCACTGCTTCTATAAAAGTTGCCAGAGCTAAAAGCAAGTAACTGGTCTGGATTAATTGTGTTGAGTGAAAAATATGCAGGGTTTGGGAAAGCAACTTTCCAGTTCATTCCACCATCTCTGCTGACCCTGAGGTTGCCCTGTATTACAGCTGCCATTCTACTGGTATCGTTCCTGGCGACTTTTAAGTTACTGATTGGCCAGGAACTGCCATCGACATCTGCCACTTTCGTCCAGGAAATCTGATCAACCGGTGTTTTATACACTTTTCCCCCATTAGTCAGGAACAACAACGGCAAATCACTTCCAGATATTTCCAAAAGAATATTAGACACATAATTTAAATCAACACCTTCTGTGGAAACTTTTTCCCAGTTTTGCCCGGAATCAAGGCTTCGATAAAGATTATTCCCTACATTCGCAAAAAACATTTCCGGATCAAAAGGGTTTTGAACGATCTCCTCAAAGCGACCCCCTGCCGGCCCGATTTGCGTCCAGCCAAACCCCTCCGGCTGATCGGTCGGCTGTTCGGTCGGCTGATCAGCAGCCGCCGGGCTTACCGACAAAAGTGGGCTGAGAAAAAACAGGATAATGAGTATGAAGATCAAGCGCCTAAAATTTCGTTCCATTTTTCCTCCAGAAGCAAATATCAGATATTTAGAAAGTGAAATCAAAATCCTTTCGATCCCTGGCCTTTCAGCAAGTTACGAGGCGTTTCGGACTCTCACCCTACAGGACGGATTTTGAGAACAGTTTCGCAGCAAGCCACGGGGGAGTGCCCTCATTCTTATTATAAACCAATAAAACAAAACCGAATTTTGGTTCTAAACAAATTGGTTTTAATCAGGTCATTTGTTTTTTCAGGTTCACTTGCCCGGTATGAGGGCGATGATGTAACGGGTTTGGGTCCAGTAGTCTGCCTGAGGGTTGTTCTGCTCGTCCACGGCCGCGCGGCCACAGAAAAAGAGCAGGAGCGAATTCTCATCGATATCTTCAAAGCCCGATCCCGGGTAAGCCTGTCTTAAAAACGGCACCAGATCCATGGTATGTTTGGAGAGTTCTTCCACGCCCTGCGGTGGTATTCGCACCGCCGCGGCCACATTTCCCTGCAATCTGAGCGCATCCTGGCTCACAAAAACGGAACTCCCGCGCAGACAATCCTGCAGTTTGCCCTCAATCGTTTTCAGATCCTGCACTTCATTGAGCGCGTTGGTCTCTAGAAAATATTGCAACTGCGTCGCTGGCGATTGTTCCTGCCAAAAATCCCATCCGGAATGGATCAGGAGCCCCTCATAGCCCATGTGTTCCCAGGCTACTGCCATATTTTTCCCAATTCCGAACTCCCCGCTCTCAAAGACCTGCGGGTGCCAGGCGATGATCTCCAGAGGCGGTATCGAAACCGAACTTTGACCGCCGCAGGCGGGCGCGAACTCGAACCCAACGGAAGCGCTCAAAAGATCGATCCCGCCAAAATTCATCCACGGCTTCTTGCCCACTTCATCCGCCTTACTTATAAACGGAAGATTGATGTTATAAGAAAATGGCAAGGCTATTTCCTGAACCGCTCTGTTCACCTTGGGGAGGCGCATATACTTTCCGTTTTGGACAAACACGAATACAGAAAGCGCGATGAACAAAATCCCGATGATCAGGAAAGCCGGATTTGCTCTTTTTTTCATCTTTTTGCGCTTCTCTGTTATGGTCTAAGCTTCGAACTCGCCAACCCTGCGAAAAAGGCGCACAATGCCACAGAGCCCAACAACAGAAAGATGATGCCAACGCCAGTGACCTTTTCAGGGTTTCCACCCGGGCCCACGGTCGGCAGCTTGGTCGGGGGAGCTGTTTTGGTGGGAGTTTCGGTGAACACAGCAGTGGCGGTCTCAGTTGGGGTTGCAGTAGGGCTCTCGGTTGCCGTCGGCGGCTGTGTGTTGGTTGCCGTCGGCGGCTGCGTATTCGTGGCTGTCGGAGGTTGGGTATTGGTTGCCGTCGGTGGCTGGGTATTCGTGGCTGTCGGAGGTTGGGTATTGGTTGCCGTCGGCGGCTGGGTATTCGTTGCCGTCGGCGGCAGCGTGTTGGTTGCCGTGGGAGGTTGAGTATTCGTTGCCGTCGGCGGCAACGTATTGGTCGCTTGCGGCACAGGGGTATCAGTCGGGATATATCCTCCTCCGACTGGAACCATTTCTGGATTTTGCTCAGGATCTGCGGTGGCTTTTGTTCCTTCATCCAAAGGATACGGTTCAAGATAAATTTGTTCCACGATCTGCTGGTCAGATGGTTGCTCCTCCGCCAGAACACTCACTTGTTTCTCTTCTGTTGAAACAATCAGATCTTCTTCTGCCTGAATAATGGAAGCTTTAACGACATTGACGAGTTTGCGCCCCACAAACGAACCCAACAAAATGATCATTACGAAAAAAGCCACCAATAGTATCGTTGTCCGCGCTCCAAATTTATCTTGTTTCATCTCGACTTCTCCTTAAATCAGGGCATAAACTCCACAAATAGTTCCTAAATTAAAGTGCAAGAACTGTACCCATCCTGATCCAAAACCCCGCAAAAAGGCCTGGAAAGACAAGTCTGTTTTATCTTGATCGGATGATCAAAGTTTTCGTAACTTGTATGAACCAGAAATCCTCACTATGAAATTTGGAAAGCTTAAGTTCTCCTGAATTCAAATAAATGTGGTTTAGTTTTTGACCAGAAATCAACCTGAGGGGACGTTTTTTATTGTTTAAGAGACAAACCATTAGGATGAGGGAAAAAGCCTTTTCACCCTGGGAGAAGCCCTATCCCTATTCCCATATCTGGCTATAATTGCCGTATGGCAAAAGCACTCACACCCGAACAACGCATCGTAAAAGCTAGAAAATTTATTGAAGAGGCCAAAAAGATCCCACGCCCCAGCTCGGTTGGTTGGGAACATTTCAGCTACACCGCTCAGGTCAAAGACACGCTAAAAAAGGCCTTTGAACTGATCAAGCTAATCCAACACTCTCCCAGCACCGATCCCGAGATCAAACGCCAGGCAAGGGAGATCATCGATTCCTTACCAGAGATCGAAAAGGAAATTTTAAAGCCTTCCAATTAATATCGCAGCCAAACATGGATCCGTAAGACCTCATTCTTACGAGCCCGCAACAAGGGTGCTGGTCAATCCGCGGTTCTTTGCCGCCCTGGAAATCGCACAACACAGCCTCAGTGACGATTAACGTTTATTGAATTGAAACTCAGACAAAGGATCGAACCAGTTTACGAGTTTTTCATGATCACCGAGGCAAGTTCATCGGCAAGGTTCTCACACTGGTCAATGATCTTCTCGAACCGGTCGAAAATGCGCACCCAAACCATGATCGCAATCGGGTCTGTCTCGCTGGTATACAACTCCCGTACCGATCTGAAATAGAGCTGATCCGCCAGTTCCTCGATCACGTTCACTTCAACAATCTTTTTGGAGATTACATCCGACTTTCTGAAATGCTCAAACTCATCAAAACAATCTTTCAGCGCTTCAGTGCTGCGCACGATCAGATTGGCGAATTCACGGGCCACCTGCCGCATTTCCTTCACATTGTACATATAAAACATTTGCATGACCTCTTCGATCATGTCCAAAACATCATCCAACATGTAGGACAGGGTGGCAATATCTTCGCGTTCGATTGGCGTGATGAATTCGGAGATCAGATGCTCCATCATCATGTGCTTTTTATGGTCAGCGGCATGCTCGATCTCGTGCATATTTTTGTTGAGCTTTTCGATCTTCTCAGGGTTGTAATTTATGACCGTTTTCTCAAGTTGCTGAGCCGCTGTGATCGCGTCTGCCGCGATTTCACTAAACATCTTGAAGTAGTTATTCTCTTTCTTAGCCATCATCCATCCTTATGCGAAAACAATTATCAATAATCGGGTAACCAAATACCCCAACAATCCACATCCCGGAAAGGTCAAAACCCATGCCAGCACCATCTCGCGCACCACGCCCCAGTTGACTGCCTTGATGCGCCGCGATGCGCCAACCCCCATGATCGCCGTCGTCTTCGTGTGCGTGGTCGAAACCGGCAGACCTTTCAGCAGGGAAGCTGCCAACAAGGCCAGAGCCGCCGCGATATCAGCGCTAAAGCCCTGGTGGGGTTCAAGCTTGACCATGTCCATGCCCACCGCCTTGATGATGCGGTAGCCGCCGATCGAAGTCCCAAGCGCCATGATCGCCGAGCAAAGCAGCATCAGCCAGACAGGGATCTCGAGCGCGCCCTCGATCGCCTGCCCTTTGGCAAGCGCCATGCCGATCAGAAAGACGCCGATAAACTTCTGGCCGTCCTGAGCGCCGTGCATAAAAGCCATGGCCGCAGCCGCGCCAATTTGCGCATTCTTAAAAACAGGATTGGCCTTGCGCCGATCGCGATCTTTGAAAATGGCTTCGATCCCTTTTGAGATCGCCCACCCGAGGAAAAAGCCACCAAAAGTGGACAGCAGCAATCCAAAAACCACCTTGACCCATTCCGCGCCGTTGACGCCCCGAAAGCTGTTGTAAAAAGCAACCGCCGCGCCAGTCAGGCCGGCGATGAGAGCGTGACTTTCAGAAGTTGGGATGCCAAAATACCAGGCTGCTGTCGCCCAGACAACGATCGAAGCCAGCGCGCCGCTGAGCGCGATGGAACTGGCTTTGATATCCGTGCCAAAATCGACCATATTGCTGATGGTCATGGCAACTTCTTTATTAACCATGGTCATGAGAAAAACACCAAGAAAGTTAAAAACGGCTGCCATGATGATGGCTTGCTTCGGTCTGATCGCCCGTGTGGAGATGCAGGTCGCGATGGCGTTGGGCGCATCCGTCCAGCCATTCACCAAAATGACACCGATGGTGAGAATGACCGTTACCAACAAGGCTGGATTGGCGAGAACATCCTGAAAGAATTCCACAGAATCCACCTCAAAAATTGTTAACGGAATTATAGCGGTTAATATAAAATTTAGGGAAAATTAACCCCCAGTTTAAAGCGGGATCAAGCCTTATTCTGGTTTTTCTTCCAGTAAAACAGCCCTCATCTTCGGGAATATTGCCGGGTTTGCGGCCAGAAGGTTCGTTTTACCTGCCAGCAGATCCTTTTGTTCATACAAGCCTTCAACCCTGCCGCCAGCTTCGCGGACGATCAGAACCCCGGCCGCCACGTCCCAAGGGCTCAGTTCAAGCTCCCAGTAGCCTTCCATGCGCCCACAGGCAACATAAGCCAGATTGAGGGTGGCCGAACCCAGCCTGCGGATGGTTTGGGCCTCCCTAGTGAAGCGCTCGAAGTTGTTGATATTAGAATTTGCTGTCCCGATGGCGTATTTGCGGAAACCGGTCGCCAGAACCGAATCGCTCAGCCTTGCGGTCTCCGAGACAGAAATTTTGTCGCCATTGCGCCAGGCCCCCTGCCCGCGCTCCGCCCAAAAGTCCTCCTGCATCCCCGGGAAGCAGATAACACCAAGCTCAAGCTCACCCTGGAAGGCGTAGGCAACGGAAGTCCCGTACAGCGGCAGTCCATGCGCGTAGTTGACTGTCCCGTCAATGGGGTCAATAAACCATTTGTGCTCACTGGCCTTATCCCGCACCCCGCTTTCTTCGGCAATGATGGAGTGTTGCGGAAAAGCAGCGTGAATCCGCTCGATCAGGAAGTTTTCGACAGCCGAGTCTGCTTCAGTAACAAGCTCAGACCTGGCTTTGTAGTGTTTTTCAAGGTCGTTGGACTGCATTTGCAGCGCGATTTGAGCCGCCTGCCGCGTCCATTCCAAAACCTGTCCGAGTGTTGCTTGCATGGTATCTCCTGTGTTTGAACTGCTCTGATTCTATCACGGCACAATTTCTGTTGGCGCGAAGCATTTTCCGCTAATTCTGATATCACAAATGGGGATCATATATTTTTACGATATTGAGAATTATTGTTGAAAACCCGTGGATATCCTGTGGAAAGATGGGCTATAATGGTGGAAAATTCCGGTAAAACTGTGGAATGACCCTATGGAGCCGAACAACAAAAGCCCGCTGATACGGAAAGACCGCCCGGCCGCGCCTCTGGAGTTGCCCGTGACCTATCGCCAGGCAGGTTTTTTCTTGCAAACCCACCCCTCCAGCCCCTTTAAAGGCCAGGATGGATGCCAAAAAGGATGACGCTTTGAGAACAAATCAGGCCGCTTTTGAACGCAACAGCAAATTTATCTATTTCGGCTTGCTTTCTTTTAGCATGATCCTCTATGCCTTCCTGACCACAAAACCCGCTCAACTCTTCCAGGGACTCTATCGGATCTACTTCAATCCCTGCCACCTTTTCTCCGATTTTGTAGCCATCGGGGGTTTCGGCGCCACGTTGGTGAATATCGCCCTGATCATTTTGGTCGAATTGCTGGTCATCTGGCGCTCGAAGGGCAGCCAAACCGGCACAATCATCACCTCGATCTTTACCACGGTCGGTTATGCCTTCTTTGGCACCAGCCTTTTCAACTTTCTCCCCATTCTGCTTGGGGTCTACCTCTATTCCCGCCTCGAGAAGCTGCCCTTTAACACCCTGCTTTTGCAGGCTTTCATGGGCTCTGCCATCGGACCGATCAGCAACTACATCGCCTTTGGGCTCGGGCTCGGCCCAGCCCTCGGGCTTGGGCTGGGCCTGTTGGTCGGGGTAGTGGTCGGGATGATCACCTCACCACTCTCCACCGTATTCCTGCGCTTTCATCAGGGCTACAATCTCTACAATCTTGGTTTTACCGCCGGGGTGATCGGCATGATCGCGGTTGCCATCATGCGCCAGTTCAATATCAGCATCGATGCCATCAGCATTTTGGACAGCGAACACAGCCTGCAGTTGATCCTCTTTGCGTTGATCTTATTTCTTAGTTTTATCCTCTTTGGTCTTTTCCTGAAAGGCTGGGATCTGAACGACTACCGCAGGCTGTTGAGCAGCAGTGGGCGCCTCTTGACCGACTATGTTCAACAATACGGTTCCGGAATCTCCTTCTTTAATATGGGTATTCTGGGCCTGATGGGGCTGGGCTTCCTGAAATTGGTCAACGCTCCCATCAACGGGCCCGTCATCGGCGCCTGCATCACGGCTTCGGCATTTGCTGCCATCGGCAAACATCCGCTCAACATCCTGCCGCTGATGATCGGAACCAGTCTGGCAACCTTCCTTCACGGTAGTTTTCAGTCCACCGAGACCATCCTGGCCATTTTGTTTGGTATGAACCTGGCGCCCATCGCCGGGCAGTTTGGCTGGCTGGCGGGTATCCTGGCCGGCTATCTCCACGTGGCTGTGGTCGGTCATGTTTTACCCCTGCACGCGGGTTTCAACCTCTACAACAACGGTTTTGCTGCCGGCTTTGTTGCCGCCTTTCTGGTGCCATTGATCGAATCCGTCCAACGGATCTATGAAAGCAGAACTACCAATGAATAGTCGCGAAGAACAAAAAACAAGCAATATTGTCCGGGCGCTCACTTTATACTACCTGCACAAAAAATGCCCGCAGACCAGCATCACCATCATCCCCAGCCCGCCCTCCTATACCGTTGTGGTCAGCGGCAGCGTCAGCCTGAGCCCGAAAGAGTTGCAGGAAATGACAGATCACCTCAACCAGCCAAAGATACCGGAGATGGAATATTACTACGACGACCTGATCGTCTCAGACACGATTGACAATCTCTTTATCCTGCTGGGCGCCATGGTCAGCAAAGCCCGGGTCGATTATCAGGACGGCCTGCTCAGGATTGAATTGACCCATTAAACAGCGTGTCAACCAACGCTTACTTTTCACCCCGATACTCAGCCAGAAGTCGCTCAAAGAAATGCTCTGGGATCGAATATACAGAGGTAGTATCCTTCCCGAGAAATGAACTCGGGACGCAAGCAGTCGGTTAAAACATCAGGATGACAGAATAAAAGAAGCTGAATTTGTAAAAAGAACCCATTTATTGGAGGAAAACGGCAAAGCAGGATACTGTTTGCGTCGCACATTATTTTTCCGTGGTAAGGGTTTACTTACCTAACCCCCTCCTGGGAGGGGGTTGGGGGGTGGGTCTTTTTGTTCCCAGAATCTCTAGGATCAAATCAACCCATTATGCAACCATTCGCGCCGCTTGATAATTGATTTATTTTTCACCCCGATACTCAGCCAGGAGCCGCTCGTAGAACTGGCGTAAAAACTCGTCCCGCTCCTGCGCGATCTCTTTACCCAGCTTCGTAAAGAGCTGGTCTTTCACCTTGCGCAGCTTGAAAAGATATTCATGGTAAGAGCTGTGTTCTTCGCCCTCTTCCTTCTGCCCGGTTTTCAGGAATTTTTCCGAAGGCTCGCTCAAAATGGGTTCGCCCGCCAGAACGGCGTAGGCGATCGTGCGGGCGGCCCCCACCGCGCCCAACACATCCAGCTTGTCTGCGTCAAAAATGCACATCGCCTCGATCGTTTCAGGGCGTTCTTCATTATGACGGAAGCGATGCGCGCGGATGCAATGCTGCACGGCTTCGATGCGTTCTTTTTTCCAGCCTCTGGCCGCCAGAACCTCACCCGCGAACTCCGCCGAGGTGATGTGATGCCCCTTGCGGGCCTGACCGTCAGCCTCAGGGCTGGCACCTCGGGAATCATGCAGATAAGCAGCCGCCTGGACGATCTCAAGGTCGGCGCCTTCCGCCAGCGCGATCCTGCGCGCCATTTTCTCAACCCGCAAAACGTGCTCAAAACTATGCACCTCATCGGAGCCTTCGTACCAACGGCGGGCTTCCTCCTCACTGATCGGCATCTTCACCTCGTAATTATCAAAAAAGTCAGGTTTGTCAGTCCAGATTTCTCTAAACAGCGAACCTTTTCCCTTTCTTGAACACTTCCGCGACCAGATTGGTGCCATAGCGATAGGTCAGATGACGATAATCGCTCACAGCCAAAATCAGCAGATCAGCCTGTTTGCCAACTTCGATCGAACCAACCGTGTCCGCGCGCCCGATCGCTTTTGCTGCGTTGATCGTCGAAGCAACCAGGGCTTCGGCGGGCGTAAGCTTCATATAACGGCAAGCCAGGGCCTGAATAAACTGCATCGACTCATTCCAGGTTGTGCCCGGGTTCAGATCGGTCGCCAATGCCAGGTAGCCGCCCGCGTCAATGATCGCTCTGGCGGGTGTATACTCCGCCTGCGCCAGGCCAAAAGGCGTCCCGGGCAAAGAAACAGCCACCGTTTCTGAAGCAGCCATACGCAAAATATCTTCCCGTGAAGTCTTTACCAGGTGATCAGCCGAAATTGCGCCCAACTCCGCCGCCAGGCTGGCGCCGCCTAAATTTACAAACTCATCGGCATGCAGCTTGCTGCGGAAACCCAGCTCCTGACCCTTCAACAGGATTTTGCGGGTGTCTTCGATCTCAAACACGCCTTGCTCACAAAAGACATCATTAAAAGGAAGTGCCTGCCCCTCGGCATGCTCCAGCCACCATTTTTTCGTCTCCGGCAAAGCCACATCGCACAACCAATCTGTGTAGCCCCGGACGCCGCCTGGATAATCCTTCGGGATGGCGTGCGCGCCCATATAGGTCGGCACAAGTTCAAGCGGGCCTTCCTTGTTTAGTTCAAGGATCGTTTCCATCTGCCGAAACTCGGTCTCAAGATCCAGCCCATAGCCCGTCTTTGCTTCCATCGTGGTCGTGCCATAGCGAAACGCCCTTTCGGCGCGCTCACGAGATTGCGCCAGCATCGTTTTCAGGTCAGCCTGACGTGTCGCGGTCAGCGTGGCCAGGATGCCGCCGCCAGCGTTCATGATCTCCATATAGCTCTTGCCCTGCAGCCGCATCTCAAACTCGTTGGCGCGGTCTCCAACCCAGATCAGATGGGTATGCGGATCGACAAAGCCCGGCACAACCGCCCTGCCCAGCGCGTCAATTCGCTCAGCCTGAGGATATTTTGCCAACAATTCTTTTGAATCGCCAACAGCAATGATCTTTTCTTCGCTTATCACGACCGCAGCGTCGCGAATGATCCCCGGATCAGACATCGCTTTCCCGCGGCGCGGGCCGCCTGCGACGGTCACACATTCTGAGATATTATGAATAATTTTCATCATGCTCCTTTATAAATTTCGAATTTGGTTAACAAACTCGCCTAATTTTTCCAGATCGACAACTGAAACCTGATCGTCTTTCAGGGTTTGACCCTCGAAGGAGATCGGTGAGAACCGCATTGAATGATCAGCTTCGATCTTATGAAATGAAAAATGTACCTGATCACAGGCGGTTTTGCTCACCAGCCTGGCAATATTTTGCGGACGAATCCCACCTGCGGGTAAGATCTCGATCACCTGAGCCGCGATCATTTCCTTAATTAAGAGGAGTCCCTCAGCCGCGCTTGCCTTGCGTCCGCTCGTTAAGACGCGCCTGAAACCCAGTCGCTTCAGACTTTTCAAAGTTTCGATCGGATCCCCAGGCATGGCGTCAAACGCCCGATGAAAGACCATTTCTTTCCCACCAGCCTCCTCGATCAAAAGCGCCAGGCAGTATTCATCCAGCTCACCGTCCGGGCGCAGGCAGCCAACCGCGAAACCATCCGCTCCAGCGTTTTTCAATACCCTCAGATCGGTCAACATGCTTTCAAATTCCAGCTGGGAATAGGCAAAACCACCTGCCCGCGGGCGCAGCATGCAAATGATCGGGAAGTCCGTTCGCTTGCGGGCTTCGATGAGCGTTCCCAGCGATGGCGTCAACCCGCCCGCGAAAAGGGCGGCGTTGAGCTCAATTCGGTCAGCCCCTGCCTGAAACGCTCTCACGGCATCGTCAGCAGAGGCGCAGCAAACTTCGATCGTGATCGGCTTTTTCATGAGATCAACCCAAATTTCCTGAAAACATGCGCTATTGCGTCATCTTCAACCGCGGGGGCAATGTAATCAGCCGCTTGCTTTACCTCATCCAAAGCGCCACCTACTGCCACGCCCAAACCAGCAGAACGGATCATGCTCACGTCGTTGCCGCCATCGCCAATCGCGATACAATCCTTCATTTCCAGGCCAAAATGGTCTAACATTACCTGGATGCCAACGTCTTTCCCACCCGATCGTGGCGCGATATCGCAGGAAAAAGGGTTCCATCGCAAAAATTGAAAATGCGGCAATTTCTTCTGGAGGAGTGTGTCCATTTCTTCACCAACAAAAGCAATCATCGAAAGAATCTCAGAAAAATTAAACGCTTCGCGCGATCGTATTTTTGGAGGTGTGCCTTTAAAGAAAGCGTAAAAAGCGTCCACTCCTTCGTCAACGCCACTCAGATAAGACTCGAACTGTTCATGGTAGTTGGCATGGAAGCAGTAACGCTCACTCACATCAAGAAAAGTATGCACATCCTGCGGATCAAACGCAACTTTTCGCAATACCGTACCGTCCGGAAGGTAACAAAGCTGCCCATTAACGGTCACATAGCCATCAAAGCTCAAGGTATCGAGAAATTCAACTGGCTTTCCTGTTAAATTTCTTCCGGTAGCCACAAAGACCAAAAATCCATTTTCCCGTGCCTGAGCCAGCGCTCTTTTTGTGCTTTCGGGAATGATCCTCGTATTCGGGATCGTCAGCGTATGGTCAATATCGCAAAAAACAGCTTTGAATTGGCTCATGAATGCAAATCCTCATTGATCATTCCTCCATTATAGCATCTGCCAAAGCGATAACCCTGATATACTCATAAGAACACATTCAAAGAAGAGGAAGACATGCCAAAAAGCAAAACCATCCGCCTCATTTTGTTCGCTTCGCTTTACTTCACCCAGGGCACCATTTTGGGCTACTTTTCCTCCCTAAACGCCCTTTATCTGCTCGATAACGGTTTGACCATGACCGATGTCGGCATCTTCAGCGCAATCGCCCTGATCCCCTTTGTCCTGAAGATCTTTCTGGGAATGCTTAGCGACCGGGTCAATCTTTTTGGCCGCGGCCATCGCATTCCCTACATCCTGATCGGTCTGGCAGTCCAATTGATCTGTCTACTGGCAGTTCCAATGCTCAACCCAGCCAGACAATACTGGCTGTTCGTGGCTTTGGCCTTCCTCCTGCAGCTGGGTATGGCATTTTATGACACCTGTACCGACGGCCTCGCGCTCGACACCACCCCGGTTGACGAACAGGGGCAGATCCAGGCCTTTATGGTCGGCGGCAGAGCAGTCGGCACGATCGTCGCCGCCTCCCTGGTTGGCCTGCTGGCCCAACACGTCTCCTGGTCGGCCGTTTTCTGGAGCCTGGCCCTGCTCACCCTCCTTCCACTGCCCTTTGTCCTTCTGGTGCGGGAACCTGAACGCAAATCAGAAGAACGCTTCGACTGGAAAGCCTTCGCCGCTTTCAAACGCTGGCCTGTCATCGCGGTAGGTCTGGCAGGTCTGGTTGTTTTCCTGGTCATCGTTGGCGCGCAGCAGCAGGTCAACCCCTTCCTGACGGAAGAATTGGGCGTCAGCCTCTCGCAGATCGGCATGATCACCTCGCTCTGGGGCGTTGGCATCGTTCTGGGCAGCATGATCGCCTCAGCGCTGATGAAAAAACTGCCTGTTAAAAAAGCTTTTCTCCTGATGGTGGCATCCATCACGATCTCGCTGGCAGCCCTTTCGATCTTTGTCCGCGCTCGATTTGGATTGGAACTGGCAATCGGACTGGTAATTCTCTACGGGATCGCCTACGGCCTCGGGCAAACCATCACCTTCGCCTTGTGCATGCGCGTGGTCGACAGCCGCATCGCCGCCTCGATGTTTGCCATCCTGATGGCATTTACCAACGTCGGTCAGGGCATTGGGCTGGCGCTCAGCGGCGCGCTTGCGGATGCTGCTGGCTTCCGCGTCACCTTGCTGGTCTTCGCGTTCCTGCCATTTATAGCCCTACCCCTCTTTCCGACCTTGTTCAGGCAGGAGAGAGCCTAAGCCTGGCAACCTTCTTCTTCTAGCTTAAGCCCTCTCAGTGGGAAAGGGTGCCCGAAGGGCGGGTGAGGGTTTGGATGAGGGGCTGCCCATATGGCATCTAAAAGGCATCGGTCTCAAGAAACAATGTTTCTAATTGCTTTGCATTGACAGAGCCAAGTTCGTGATAAACTTCTTCCTGCCATGAACCCAAAAAGTCTGATCCTGCTCGAATTTCATAAGGTGCTGGACAAGTTAAAATCCCACACCACCTTTGAGCTGTCAACGATGCTCGTCAGCAGGCTGCGCCCGACCAGCAGCCTCGAAAAAGCGCTCCAGTTGCAGGAACAGACCCGTCAGGCGCGTCACTTGCTGCAACTAACAGACGAATTTAGCTTCCATGGCGCGGTTGATCTTCAGCCGCTGGCAGATCAGGCCCTCCATCAGATGACGCTCGAAGCGCCCAGCATGCTCGCCATCCGCAACACACTGATCCTCTCACGCAATGCCCGACGCAGCTTCCTCGACAAAGCCGAACAAGCCCCTGATCTGGCCGACATCGCCTACAACCTGTCCGACGGTCACGGCTTGATTGACCTGATCAACAAGACCATCAACGACCGCGGAGAAGTTCTTGACAGCGCCTCGCCCGCGCTTGAACAAATTCGCTCCGATCTCAAGATCACCCATGCCCGCTTGATGGACCGCATGAATCGCTATCTCAGCGACCCCAACAGCGCCCGCATGCTGCAGGAAGCTCTGATCACGCAGCGCGGTGGGCGCTATGTTTTGCCGCTCAAGGCAGAATACAAAGGGCAGATCAAATCGATCATCCACGATCAAAGCTCCTCCGGTGCCACGCTTTTTATCGAACCGATCGCCGTGCTTGAGCTGAATAACAAGTTTCGCCAGCTTGAACTGGACGAGCGGGACGAGATCATGCGCGTCCTGCATCTACTCAGCGCCGAAATTGCTCAACATGCAGAAACCCTGCGCCACACCAGCCAGTCCATGGCTGAGCTTGACCTCATTCTGGCGCGCGCCCGCTATGCCGAAGACCTTAACGCCACCCAACCGGAATTATTTCCCATGCAGCCAGGCCCCGATTCCAACCACCCCGGCAGCGTTTTAGAGCTTACCCGCGCCCGGCATCCGCTCATTCCAGCCGACAAGATCGTACCCATCGATGTAGTCCTGAACAAAAAGAACTTCGCGGTCGTGCTCACCGGTCCAAATACCGGCGGCAAGACCGTTACGCTCAAGACCATCGGCCTGATGGTCTTGATGGCCCAGGCCGGCATGCAGATTCCGGTCGCCGCCGGATCGCGCCTCAGCGTTTTTCAGGACGTTTTTGCTGACATCGGCGACGAGCAGTCGATCGAGCAATCGCTTTCCACCTTTTCAGGCCACATCAGGCAGTTGGTTCGCATCCTGAAACGGGCCAATCACCGTTCCCTCATCCTGCTGGACGAGCTTGGCTCAGGCACCG
Organism: Anaerolineaceae bacterium UBA1415; assembly: GCA_002305635.1. Taxonomy (GTDB): domain Bacteria; phylum Chloroflexota; class Anaerolineae; order Anaerolineales; family Anaerolineaceae; genus Mesolinea. The sequence goes on from DBPR01000005.1 coordinate 24,933, forward strand.
ATCCACAGGAAGGCTCCGCGCTGGCGCGTGCCGTCCTCGATTACATGCTCAAACGCCGCATCACCTGCTTTGTCGCCACGCACTTCCCGGAGCTCAAAAGCTACGCGCACGCCACCTCGGGCGTCACCAACGCCAGCCTTGAGTTCGACACCGAAACATTGCTCCCAACCTATCGTCTGATGATCGGCCTGCCGGGGCGCTCCAACGCGCTCGCCATTGCCGAAAGACTGGGCCTTGACCCCGAAATTCTGGAGGCTGCCCGACAGGAGATCAACCCCGGAGATCTTCAGGTCGACGATCTGCTTGAAGAAATTCACCGCCAGCGCAAACTAACCCATGAAAGTTTCGCGCAGGCCGAAAAATTGCGTCATTCCGCGGAGGAAAAAGAAGCCGAGCTGACCGGCCAACTGGAAAAACTGGAACTCGAACGGGATAAGATCCTTGTTCAGACCCAGCTGCAGGCTGAATCGGAGCTGGAAGACCTGCGCGATCAGGTTCGTGAACTTCAACGCACGCTTAACCGCCTGAAAAGCGAACCAGAACGAAAGTCCGAACTCGCCAAAGTCAGCCAGGCGCTCGAGCAACTGGAGCAAAGCCACAGCGAAAAGCAGCACCGCAAGCGTTTGCAAACTTATCTGCCAAAAAAATCCGTTGGGCCCATGCGCGTTGGTCAAAAAGTATTCATCAAAAAACTGGGCATTGAAGGGTATATCAGCGCGATCGACGGCAAACTGTATGAAGTTCAGGCCGGCGCTTTGCGCCTGCGCCTGGAGGAGCACGAGATCGCCCGTCGTTCCGAGCTGCAGGAAGTCTCTCTCAGGCCAAAGCCCAAGTTAAGCGCTCAACCCACCAGCCGCACCTTTGTGCCAACCATCGACGCACCAGGCATGGAACTCGATCTTCGCGGTTTGCGCGCCGATGACGCGCTCGACAAACTGGAAGACTGGCTTGAGAAATGCTTCTCTTCTGGTCAACCTTTTGGCCGCGTCATTCACGGCAAAGGCACCGGCGCCTTGCGCGAGACCGTGCGTGAGGCTCTGCGTTATTCAAGTTATGTGACCCACTGGGAACGGGGCGGCGAGACCGAAGGCGGGGACGGCGTCAGCGTGGCATTCTTCCATTAAAGTAAAAGATCGCCACTGATTCGCTCCCTATTCACTGGCGATCCTTCTGCAATGGTCCCCTGCGGTCATTGCCCGGTTAACATTTTTGACTAATAAAGATTATAGCATACTCTTTTTCAGCGCGCAATAACAATTTTGGCAAAATTTGCAAATTCCCTTTCGCAGAACCCAAATCTCTGCTATAATTTAATAGTATTAACTATAATTAGTTGCATTATCAACCATGCGGGTTGCTAAAACAAAACCTCTCCGTCCTGGAGAGGTTTTTTGATGCCGAAGGTGGGAATCGAACCCACATACCCGAGGGTACACGATTTTGAGTCGTGCGCGTCTGCCTGTTCCGCCACTTCGGCAAGTCTACACAGTATACACGCATTCCCTCAACTTGGTCAAGATTTTTCCAACAATTTTTCCAGCAATTCTCAGTATGAAATTTGTATAGCTCGGTTTCTACTTTCCTCAAGCAAATGTTATTTTGTCTTTGATAGGGAATCGGCCTGTAAGGACGGGGCCAAACCCCGTCCGCTACTATTGCAGATTAACTGACCGGATATATTAATGTAATTTAACAGTTATTAGCGACATTGACTCTCAACCCAGTACCAATTATTTTTCATTCTGAGAATTTCTGATTAAATCTTTCATAAAAACCTCTAATGAGAAAATCTATAAAGACCATCAATTGTGTTAGATCATTTTCAGACAATGGACAATTTCGTCCAGGGTTATTAATCCGACGCCCAAAACAAAAAACAGGGGATCTGAGGTCTTGAACCTTAGCTAAATGTTTTCAATTCCATCCATGGTCCCAAACGCCAGACTTTATTCCCTGCCACGCTGTTTGGATGATCAGACAATCCTGAAACCTCGCATGAAAATGACGCGCGGTTTCGCTCATCAACTCAACCCATTCACCAGCGCTTCGTCACGACCTGTCAAAACACCACCTTAAATTGCCATGAAAACGAGCGCAAAGATCAGGATCAAACTTAGTAAAATCGTTGCCCCCCAAAGCAGATTGCGCAAAAATGCCGCCACCCGATCCTGAAGGTAGAGCAGCAATCCGGTGAAGGTGTTGATCAAGGCAAAGAAGAGCCCGATCATTGCCATCAGCATTGCCCGCGCCGCTGGGACGTACTCCATGCTCACCCAGACAATTTGCTGTTTCGTCAGGCTGACGACCAGGCTGGTCAACACAAGCAAAAAAAGGCTGATCGCGCCAGCGGTTAAGATCCGCCTGGCCCATGGATCCGCCCAAACACGCTGCCAGAGCATTTTCAGGTTCTCAGATTCAGCCTGAACGTTCTGCAAACTGCCCATCTGGGAAAGTTGCTCGTAACGTTCCATGAAACTTTCAATGTTTTCAGGAGAGATCACCAGATATCGCTGCTCATGTTTGACCAAAACCATTTTTTCGGGCGCAGTGGCAACAAAAAGCGTTTTTCCAAGCCCGGAGATCTCTTTTTCGGTATAATAAGACCCTCTTAGCAAGGTAAAACCCAAAGGCAGAGGGGTTTCAAAATCAGATACAGGGTGGATCCAGTCAAGCTCTCCCATCGGGAGCAATTCCCGTCTTAACCCCCAGGTGATCTCAAGATAATCCCGGTCGAGATTGTAAACCGTGGTCAAAACCGTGAAAATTCGATAAGCGATCAAAAGCAGCGGTAGGACCAGCAGCAAACCCAGCACGATCATAACCGTTGCCAGAATATTGTTTTGGATCATCGAGCCGCTGATAAACAAGAAAAGGGTCGCAACAAGGGTGACGATCCCTAAAACGCCGTTATATGCGAGGCTCTTTTGACGAGGTAGAAAATGTTCGTTTGCCATTGAGGGAATTATACATTGCCTCAGACGAGATTGAGAACAGGATCGATTTACCAAAAAAGGCCCGAAGATTCCTTTCGGGCCTTTTATTTACCAAAATTTTTTGCCTTAGGCTTTAAACTCAGCGCCGCGGCGCAGGGCTTCAATATTCATCGGCACAAATTTCTGCAACCGTTTGGCTGTGTGCGCTTCGAGGGCGCGTTCCACCGCGCCTTCCGGCAGTGCTTTCATATTGCCTTCCAGAGCGCCCAGCAGAACCATATTCGCGGCCCGTTCGTTGCCTAGTTCCCGCGCGATCGTATTGGCGGGAACCATCACCCAATGAATATCCGTACGGGTTGGTTCGCGGTTGACCATCGACTCATTCACGATCAAATACCCGCCGGGGGCGACAAGCGGTTCGTATTTATCCAGCGAAGGCAGGTTGAGCGCGATAACCGCGCGAGGATGCAAAGCTGTGGGCGAACCAATTTCGTCGTCGGAAATCACAACGGTACAGTTGGCGGTACCACCGCGCATTTCAGGGCCATAAGAGGGAATCCAGGTCACATGCAAACCTTCATCCATGGCAGCATAGGCATAAACCTGACCAGCATAGAGCGTACCCTGACCACCAAATCCAGAGATAATAATTTCTGATTGCATCGTTTAGCCTCCTTTAGCCAGTTCTTCAACGGCGGTAGACACTTTAAAATCGCCGATAGGATATTGGGGAATCATGTAGTCCTTGAGCCACAGGCGGGCATTGACCGGGGTCATTCCCCAGTTGGTGGGACAAGTTGAAAGCAGCTCGACAAACGAGAAGCCCATGCCTTGTTTCTGTACTTCAAAAGCGGTTCGGAGGGCCTTTTTCGCCTGGCGGATATTGCGGGCGTCATGCAGGCTGCGGCGAACCACGTAAGAAGCGCCGTCCAAAGAGGAGATCAATTCGGCAGTTCGGATCGGATAACCCTGGGTTTCAACATCGCGTCCCAATGGGGATGAACTGGTTTTTTGACCAGGGAGCGTCGTGGGTGCCATTTGGCCGCCGGTCATACCATAGTTGGTGTTGTTGATAAAAATAACCGTGATCTGCTCACCGCGGGCTGCGGCAGCCACGATCTCACCCATACCCATGGAAGCCAGGTCGCCGTCGCCTTGATAGGTAAAAACTGTCTTATGAGGCAGCGTGCGTTTGATGCCGGTTGCCATCGCAGGCGCGCGGCCGTGGGCGGCTTCAACAAAGTCGAAAGCAAAGTAATTGTAAGCAAAAACAGCACATCCAACCGGCGCGACACCAATGGTGTTATTGAGTTCGCCCATCTCCTGTAAAACTTCAGCGATCAAACGATGGGCCACGCCGTGAGTACAACCCGGGCAATAATGGGTCGTGGTTTCGGTGAAACCGAGCGGACGTTCGTAAAGGATTTTGACATCAGTATCCAACATTTTAAGCTCCTGTTCCAACTAATTCGCGCATCTTTGCCAACCAGACGCCTCGTGCGTCGCGATTGACATCGGGTTCGCTGTTGATCATCTCTTCAATGGCTGTGCTGATCTCATCAGGATAAGGAACCATACCGCCCATGCGGCCATAGAAGTGGATCGGGGCCCGTTTGGCGACAATCGAAGTCACGTCATCGAGCATCTGACCGTTGTTCATTTCCACAACCAGGAAGCCCTTGGCCTTGTCTGCCAAATCGTTGAGCACGTCAACCGGATACGGAGCAAGCGTGATGGGCCGCAACAGACCGATCTTGATGCCTTTTTCCCGTGCCGCGCGCACAGAAGTCAGGGCAATGCGGCCCGCGGTGCCATAACCGACCACCACGTATTCAGCATCTTCAAGGTAATATCCCTTATACCGGACTTCATTTTTCTCAACTTCCTGCCAGCGGGTCATCATCTTGACGTTGAAAATTTCCTGGGCTGGCGGGTTGATGTTGATCGAGGTCAAAATAACTTTCTTGTCCTTATTTTCGGAGCCAATTGCCCATGAGGGCGCACTCAGATTTACGGGTTTGAACTCGGGCAATTCCACCGGTTCCATCATCTGGCCCAAAAATCCGTCCATCAGCAAACAGACGACCATGCGGTATTTTTCTGCCAGATCGAAAGCCAGACCGGTCAGGTCAACCGCTTCCTGAACAGAGGCAGGAGCCAGAACGATCAGGTGATACTCACCATGTCCGCCGCCGTGTACGATCTGAGTATAATCAGCCTGCGAGGGGGCAATGTTGCCCAACCCGGGGCCGCCGCGCACAACGTTGACAACGACAGCCGGAACTTCTGTTCCCGCCATGTAAGAAATACCTTCCTGCATCAGGCTGATACCAGGGCTGGAGCTGGAGGTCATCGTGCGCAGACCGGTACAGGCCGCGCCATAAACCATGTTCACCGCTCCAAGTTCGCTTTCAGCTTGCACAAAAGCGCGTCCCAGCTCCGGCATTCGGGCTGAAAGATATTCCAAAAGTTCGGTTTGAGGGGTGATCGGATATCCAAAATATGAGACCAGACCGACGCGAAGCGCGGTTTCAGCAACCGCTTCATTTCCTTTAATGAGTTCAAGTGCCATGACTAAGCCTCTCCTTCTTTCTTTGGGGGAGTACCTTTATAGACTGTGATGGCTGCGTCTGGGCATACCACGGCACAGGTTCCACAGGCAATGCAATCCTCAGGACGCGCCATATAAGCAGGGTGATATCCCCTGGGGCTTAGCCGGCTCATATCAAGCGCCAGGACGTCCTTCGGACAGTCCGTAACGCAGGTTTCACAGGCCTTGCAATACAAATCGTTGATTTCTACCCATCCCTTTGCGGGCATGTAGTGCCTCCTTGATAAAATTATTTTCTGCCATCTTGGGTGAGTCTGGCAGCTTTGTATGTCATTAGTATAACTTAAAAGTGTTGGGAAAATCGAAACTCGTTCAGCCTGTTTGTGGCGGTGCTGGCTTGCCCGCGACGGTTACCGGACAAAGGCTCAAACCATGTTCCTGTAAAAGTAGGGATTGATCAGGGTCGAGCCTCCATTCCTTCAATCCGATGTTCAAAGCCCAGGAGGTCGGTCTGAAACCCGCGCCCTCAACCAAATTCCTCTCAGCATCCGATCTCCATCTTGGATCAACATAAAAATGACGGTTAACATTAAGCTTCCTTTCTCAACGCCATTGTATTTGTGTGCCAGCCTGATCAGCCCCGAAGACCCCTTTAATTTAACCAGGATTAACCAGCGTTTTAACGAGCAAAGCCTACCTTTTTCCGCAATTAATGCTATTATTATCCCATCCTGTTAAAACCTTACACCTTGTTTTCGGAGGGAAGCATGAAACGAAAATTATTCATTACTTTGATCCTGATCATAGCGCTTGGCAGCCTTTCTTCCTGCTTTAAGATGACCAGTACGAAAGACACGCCCGAGCCTGCCGTCACGGTAATTTACGTCACCGCTACCAACATGCCGGTACCTGAAAACAATGTCGGTGTCCAACCAACCCGCGTCAAGGCCACAGCCGTCCCGCCGACTGCCATTCCACCCACCGCAATTCCTCCCACGCCTGTCCCAACCACCATTCCCGAGCCGGAATCTGTGCCTTACTACACCGAGGAATTCAATGAAGTTCCCGACAACTGGTACTACGACGTCCTTTCAGGGAATGAAGACAAGGCTGACATCACTGTCAACAAGGGTGTTTTAACTTTTGATATCAACGACTACCATACCTATGCCTACGTTTTTTACGAAGACTGGACTTACGAAGACGTTTATCTCGAAACCTCAGCAAAAAACCGCGGTTACAACAATAATATGACCTCTTTGGTCTGCCGTTATTCTGATGAGGGTTTCTATGAGGTCAATATCAAGAACGATGGGATGTATGACATGTACGTCTATACCCCGGGCTATGGTTACAAGCGCCTTTACAATGGTGGATCACTCCATATTAAAACCGGACAACAGAGCAACGTCTTTGCCATGACCTGTATTGGCGATGAGATCAACCTCTACGTCAATGGCTACCTTGAACGCTCCGTGACCGATACTTATCACGATTTGCCGGAAGGGCAGGTCGGCGTTGGTGTATCCTCCCTCGGCACCATTCCGATCAAAGTCGATATTGATTACGTTACGATAAGCACGCCATAAGATTTGCGTTCCAGGTCGATCTTTGTTCCCATCCTTTGTACGGAAAGATCAATCGACTGCCATAAACTTAAACATAAAACCCCACATTTCGCGGGGTTTTATGTTTTCTAATTCTATTACTTTTATGGCTTGATCTCAAAGGTCCAGGGTCCGTAGATCGTATCAAGCTCTTCCACGCCACCGGTCGGGAATACTTTTTCAAAAAAAGCAAACTGGTCAAAACCTTCAGGTGGGTCAAGCACCACAAAGCCACTCATCGGTTCGTAACGTGCCCGACAATCAATTTTGATCGTTGGATCTAACGCGTCAACCATGGCCTGCGCGCGTTTCAGGTAACTTTCGGTGCATTCTTCGCCTTCGTAGGGTATAAAGGCAAGTTTACCGACCTGAAAGGCATAACTTGAGCCAATTTCAGGGGACTCAACCTCAAAGATGAATAGATCTTCCCTGTAAGCGCCTGCGCTGCTTTCGTCTTCCTGCATCGAGATGATCTCACCTTCGATCATCCTGTCCACGCGCTGTTTGCCGTCGATGGCAGGTTTACGAAATTCGATCAGGAGACCGTTGAAAAAACAGTGTT
>DBPR01000020.1 GCA_002305635.1 Anaerolineaceae bacterium UBA1415
TAGGGATATTTGAAACTGAAACTTTCCCGCTTTGGTCCTCTTGTTGGTTCGGGGTTTGCCTTATAATCACTTCAGCGGTCTGTTGGAAGGGGTCGGGGTTTGGTTCTTCCTCTATCTGCCGACCTTTTTGTTTATCACTGTTCTAAGCATTTTGGTGGGATTGATCGTCAGAGTGCGAATCCTTGCCTCCGGCGTTACTTTGTTCGTTTTGGTCGTGTTGGCATTCCGCCAAACCACCTGGACAGACCTCCTGAGCTATTTAACCGCGGAACCCTATACTTTGATCTTTGGCTTTGGGCCTGGCAGGGAATCCCTTCTGTTTAACCGCTTGTATTTTCTGGCATTTTCCCTGAGTCTGCTGTTGGCTGTATTATGGTTGGCCCATTACTGGCTTCCGTCCAATAAGGGGCAGATCAGTCGTGCGCCTGTCCTGGGTTGGGCGGTGCTTTTTTTGCTTGCCGTCAGTGGAACGGCGCTCCTTGGCTCCCGTCTGAGTTATCTTGGCAAACACCTGGTCGCAAAACCGGATTTACAAACTCTTTATCGTCAGGAATCTTTTTGTGACAATTTGCGGAACTACACGGTCGACCTGGAAATTGACAGAGAGGGAAAAATCGCGCGGAGCACGGCTGCTTTTCAGGTCAGTAACGGGTTGGACCCCAAAGAAAACATTCTCCTCCTGCGCAGTCTGACTGAAAATCAACTGGAATTCAGCGAATCTACCCCTGGTAATTACCAGATTGAATACAGCGGCCAGTTCATCCTTCCAAATTATGCTACTGATAATTTAATCTAGGAACCTGAGATCACCCTTGCGGGTTTTTTGCCGGGGGCCTTTATTGACCGTTCCAAACTGTTCCTGTTATCCCACGGTCAGTGGCATCCATTCGCCAAATGCGACCTGGATGAACTTACCCTCACGATCCCTGCAGAGTTTGAAGTAAATTACGTAAGTTCAACATCGCGGTCCAGCACGAATGGGAAAAATGTGTTTTCCTGGAAAGGGGAATTGCCAGAGGTGTTGATCATCGCTGGTGGAAATTATGAGAAAACGGTAATAGATGGAAGTGAAGCCCTGCTACCGGGCAACACAGACCCGGACAAAAATGCGATCTATGAATTATATAAAAACAGGATCATACATTTTTGGAAGCTGCTGTATGGAGATGAACAGAAAAGCCCGCGGCTGGTGATCCTCCCGATCGGCAAGGCAAACTTTGTGGATGATACGGGTCATTTCTTTCAGGGTTTTGTGCCGGTTACGGAGACCCTCCCGGGAGCAAGCCCTGAGAAACTGGAGATTGAAGCTGATCTCGAAATCATCCAAACCTGGTGGGCTGAAGGTAAACAAGACCCGCGGCTGCGGATTTGTTTGTTTAGCCCCATTTCCTGCCAATTACCAACATGTTCCAAACCAGAAGATGAAAGCATTCTTCCGCTGCTCTATTATGCGAGCATTAAATTTGCAGCGCAGCAGAACCCGGCGGTGGTGAATCCGGATGAGATCATGACGATGTATCGATCCATCGATACTGATCCGAACGTCGTGTTTTCCCTGCCGAGAAACTTCAGCGATCCAACGCTTGATAAACTATTGGTAAAAATTGCCGAGATGGATCAGTGTCTTGATGAGGGTGAACTTTGGGCAACGCTGGTCGAGCTCAGGAAGCAGTCCACGGGGGTGTGGATGGATTATGACGCTCTCGTTTCAGCGATAAAATCAATCACTGGTTTTGATCTGAACAGTCCGGAGGGGCTATGCTCACAAAGATAAGTACTGTCCGGAAGCGATTTGTTCTGGAGTTTTTCAAACTTCATCGGGAGATCCCTGGGGTGTTGATCTTGTTCGCGATCATCAACTTTTTCTATTTAGCCATCGCGGCACCAACCAGTGATCAGCTTGAATTGCAAAGGTTTATGAGTTTTACGCTGGGGGTTCTGATGCCGCTTCCGTTGGCTTTGGCAGGCAATTTTATCGTCCTGAAAGAGTTTGAAACCAACACCATTGATCTTGTCCGCACCCGCCAGAGCCTGGAGAAAATCTGGATCTATCGGTTTGTTGGATTTGCTGTGATTGCTCTGGCAGGTCCCGTTACGCTGGTTTTGATCTCCAATACTATTTTTGGTGAAATCCTGCCGGGACTGATGGCGTTTACGATCTTTGCTCCAACCCTTTTACTGTCTGGCTTTATGGCAGTCTTGTCCGGCCTGGGCAAAAACGCCTATGTCGGTGCCGGAGCTGGTGTGGTAATCTGGCTGTATTGTTTGGCCAATTCGGAAATACTGACAACAAGGTTGAGCATTAATGAGGTCAATTATTATCCTTTTCTGGAATGGGTTATCTACAAAAACCGACCTTACCTGCTCTCGTCTCTGATCCCCAACAGGTTGGCGATCAGCGCGCTTTCTGTGGTATTGCTGGTTCTGGCTTACTTTTTGTATAAACATAACCTGCGTTATTTGAATAACTCAATGGGTTAGTGTGAGGAAAGCAAGTGCTCGCAGCTTTGTTCGATGAGATAAAAAAACCTCCAGGGTTGATCCTGGAGGTTTTTCTCAGATCATGAAAATTCATCGGTTTAATACTTAATGATCGTTTCCCTGATCTCGCCCCATTTGAGGGCGTCTTTGATGCCTTCTTCGATGCTTTTTTCAGCTTTCCAGCCCAAAAGCTTCCAGGCGCGGTCGGCGTTGGCATAAGCGCCGGCGACATCGCCAGGACGCGGGGGTTGGATCGAAACGGGCAATTTTTTGCCAACCACATGCTCAAAAGCAACCAGAAACTCCCTGACGGTGACGCCCTTGCCGGTGCCGAGGTTGATCACGGTGTAATTTACGCCGTCCTCGGAGCCTTCCGCAATGGCTTTGTCGAAATTCTCAACTGCTTTCAGGTGCGCCAGCGCCAGGTCCCAGACGTGAATGTAATCACGAATGCCGGAGCCGTCGCGGGTAGGCCAATCGACGCCGGTCAGGTTGAAGACCGACTCACGTCCCATGGAGACCTCGACCAGCTTGCCGATCAGGTGGCTGGGATGCTGAATATGAAGCCCGGTTCGCATCTGGGGGTCGGAACCGATCGGGTTGAAATAGCGCAGGGCGATGCCTTTCAGGTTGTAGGCATGGCAAAAATCTTTTAGCACCATTTCCATCATGAATTTTGTGCGCGAATATGGGCTTAGAGGTTGCAGGGGTGATTCTTCCGTGACCATGAAGCCGGGCACAACGTCATAAATAGCCGCGGAGGAACTGAAAACCACATATGGATATCCCAGATCACTCAGGGTCTTGAAAAACTCCATCGATTTGACCACATTTTCGCGATAATAATCGTATGGACGCGAGACGGACTCAGGCACCACGATCAGCGCGGCACAGTGGATGGTGGCAACGATATCAGGATGGTCGGAAAATATCCGGCGCACCATGGCTCGGTCGGCGATGTCCGCTTCGTAAAAAATGCGGTCACGGGTAAATTCCCGTCTGCCGGTGATCAGGGAATCCAGAAGGATGGGGGTGTGTCCGCTGTCCAGAAGGACAGAGGCGATCGTACTGCCGATGTATCCAGCGCCGCCGGTGATCAGAACTTTCATATTAATTCTCCGCTTTTTTCTGATTATACTCAATTGGGTTGCTGGCGGTAACCTCCCGAACACTTAACAAGATCAACATGCCGACGATCAGGAAAAGCAGGATGGAGCCAATGCCCCAAAGTTGTCCGTTTTGCTCGGCCAGCAGCTCAGGCAGTCCCTGCGCGACATAATAGTTATGCATTTTGTACGAAATTGCGCCAAAGACCAGGGGGCCAATGAAGGTCGAGGTGCGTCCGGCAACGGAGAGGAAACCGTAGAACTCGGTCGTTTTGTGTTCCGGCGCCAGCTGACTGACCATTGTGCGGCTGGTAGCCTGCGCGCCTGAGAGGGAGAAGCCCGCGAAAGCGCCAATGATGAAGAAGCCGATCATGCCATCGATGAAATAGAGGAATGCCAGCGAAATGATCAGGATGATCAGGGAGAGGATGATCGCGCGCTTGCTGCTGTGCTCATCGGAAAGCTTGCCAAAGGTCAGCGCCCCGATCGCGCCGGTGATATGAATGATGATCACAAAGATGATCAGCTGCACCTGGTTGAGACCGTAAAGCGTCCCGCCGATAATGGCGGCGAAGTCCATCAGCATCATAATGCCATCGTTATAGATCAGGAAAGCGACCATATAGCGCAGGAACTCTTTGTACTTTTTGATCTCCCTGAAAGTTATAGCCAGTTGTTTGAAGAAGGTGGAGAGCAGAGTCTCGCCCTCGGGGATCGAAACCACAGGGGTAGTTTCTTTGACGTAAAAATAAGTCGGCAGTGAAAAGAGGGCGTAGATGACAGCGGTCAGGATAAAGGTGTAAGGGATAAAGTCATTGCCGATCAGTTGAATGGGCAGCACGGCGATCAGCAGGGTGACAACCCCACCGATCATGCCGATGGCCCAGCCCTTGCCGGAAATATTGCCGATGGTCTCGGGTGTTGAGACATCGACCAAAAGCGCGTCATAGAAAACCTGAGCGCCGCGGTAACCCACTTCTGCCAGAATGAAGAAGACCATTCCCATGACAATATCACCTTTGCCAACAAAAAATAGCAGGCCGGTGAAGATCACGGAAAGACCGGTGAAGAGGAAGAGGAAGAGCTTCTTGGAGCGGGAAGAATCGGCGATCGCACCGAGAATGGGTGAGATGAGCGCAACCGCGATGGCGGCGATGCCAACCGCCAGGCCCCACATACGAGTGCCTTCGGCTCCGCCGACAACAACGTTCTTGAAGTAGGCAGAAAAGACAGCAAGGAGGATGACAGCGGCATAAGCAGAATTGCCAAAGTCGTAGTAGTACCAGGCGTGGCGGGCTCTGCGGGCAGCCTTTGAATTATCGAGCAGGTGTTCTTTTGATGTGGCCATAAGTATTCCAATCTTTTTGATGTAGTACAAGCTTATTCCAGTCAGGTATTGTATCAAATTAAAGTGAGAAAGGCTGCGAAAGATCGATCGAGAGCCAGATTACATGAAATGTTAACAAGCCGTTTGCCTTTTTACTCTCCTGGTGAGAGGGCTTTTTTTCGTTCGTCCTGGGGAACCAGTAGCCCTTCGGGCTACCCCTCATCCGCCCTACGGGCACCTTCTCCCGAGCGGAGAAGGCTTAAGGTGGTACATGCTCTGCGGTCTACCCCTCACCCTGGTAAACCAGGGTAAACAGTCCGGTCTTCGGGCACCTTCTCCCGAGCGGAGAAGGCTTAATGTGATACAAGCCCTAAGGGCACCCTCTCCCATTGGGCGAAGGCTTAAGGTGGTACACGACCTTCGGCATCTAATCCCGAGCGGGTATGGTATTTAAGCCTTCTCCACACAACCTCTGGTGCTTTTCCAGAGGTTGATGGAGAAGGGGGACCACGCAGTGGTGGATGAGGATAGAACCTCACGCCAGGAAAAGAGCCCGGGCTGCAAACAGTATCGACTGTAATGAATGCCCTTCACTCTGGTTCCCAGAGTAAACAGTCTGCTCTACGGGCAGCTTCTCCTGCTGAGAGGGCTTAAGGTAGTTCCCTAACCTGCCCAGTTTTGACCTCACCACGAGCAATCCAAACCAGCCCTTCGGGCTTACCCCTCATCCGCCCTACGGGCACCTTCTCCCCGCGGAGAAGGCTTAAGGTGATACAAGCCCTATGGGCACCCTCTCCCAATGGGCGAAGGCTTAAACCAAAATTTTGAACGGCAAGAAAAATTTGAAAAATCCTTTGTTGTGCTTAAATAACGGACGGGGTGGTTGATCCCCGTCCGTGTATTAAATATTCCTGTTTACCCAGAAACCTGGTTCAGGTTTTATCCTCGGTTTACGCGCTCTTTCTGGTGCTTTTTGTAGCTGATGGTCTTCATCACTTCAGCAGCGATTGAAGGAACCAGCACCAGCGGCAGGATCTCAGCCCAATCGACCAGACGCAGGGCGGTGGTGTCGAAGATATCCCGCAGGAAAGGCAGATAGATCACCAGGAGTACCAGAAGAACAGAGACCAAAACGGCAATGTTCATATTGCGGTTGGTGAAGATACCGATCTTTGTCAGCGGATAGTACTCTGAGCGGGCGGTATAAGCGCGGAAAAGCTCGGAAAGCGAGAGCGTCACGAAGGCGAAAGTCTCGGAGAGAATACGGGCCTCATCCGTGGCTCCCTTGAGCGCGCCGCCACCCAGGAAGAAAGCGGTCAGCGTTGCAGCGGTGATCGCGATGGTCTGAACAATGATGCCCTTGACCATGTAGCTGTTGATGATCGGTTCTTCAGGAGGCCGTGGGGCATGATCCATGATATCGGGGTCGCCTTTTTCGGTTCCCAGCGCCAGGGCAGGGGCGCCGTCGGTCACCAGGTTGAGCCAGAGCAGCTGGATCGGCGCCAGCGGGGTGTTCCAGCCAAACACGGTTGCCAGGAAGATGATCATGATCTCCGCGATATTGCATGAAACCAAATAGTAGACAAATTTGCGGATGTTGCTGTAGATCACGCGGCCTTGCTCAACGGCGGAAACGATGGAAGCGTAGTTGTCATCGGTCAGGACCATATCAGCGGTTTCTTTGGCAACGTCGGTACCGGTGATGCCCATGGCAACGCCAATATCGGCGCGCTTGATGGCCGGGGCGTCGTTGACGCCGTCACCAGTCATGGCGACAACTTCACCGTTATCGCGCAGGGCATCGACGATCTTCATCTTATGTTCGGGGCTTACGCGGGCGTAAACGTCGGTGATTTTGACGATCTCGCGCATTTCCTCGTCCGTTTTGTCGTCAATATCCGCACCGGTCAAAACCTGATGGCCTTCGAGCAACAAGCCGATGTCTTCAGCGATCGCCCGGGCGGTATTGGGATAGTCACCGGTGATCATGACGGAGCGAATACCGGCATGCTGCGCTTCCCGCAGGGCGGGTTTGACTTCGGGACGGGAGGGGTCGATCATGCCAATCAGACCGGCGAAAATAAGGTCTTTTTCGAGCGTGCTGGCGTCCAGTTCGGTCGGCTGCTGGCTGACCGGGCGATAGGCGACGCCCAAAACACGCAGCGCCTGACCGGTCATGCTGTCATTGGCGCGCAGGATCTCCTGGCGCATCGCATCGCTCAATGGGGCGACCGTGTTGTCCATCTTTTGGTAGCGGGTGCATAAACCGAGGACGATATCGGGTGCGCCTTTGATGTTGATGACATGGGTGAATTCGCGTTCATCGGAATAGAAGGGCGAGATGTCGCCTCCACCGGGTTGAACCAGTTCGTGAATGGTGACCATGCGTTTACGGGAGGAATCAAATGGGATCTCCTGTACGCGGGGGTAGTGATCATTCAGATCGCGGGCAACGGCACCAGCTTTTTGGGCGGCGACCAGGATCGAGCCTTCAGTCGGGTCACCAACCATGCGGTAGGTCTTTTTGCCATCCGCCTCACCAGCAGGTTCGAGCTGGGCGTCGTTGTTCATGCTGCCAACCCAAAGCGCGTTGCGGGCGCCCTGATAGTCTTTCAGATTGATCACATTGCCAGCGATGGAGAATTCGCCGACCGGGTCATAGCCTGTGCCGGAAATATCCACAAATTCGCCGTCCACCCAGAGTTTGGTGACGGTCATCTGGTTCTGGGTCAGGGTGCCGGTCTTGTCCGTACAAATGGTGGTGACGGAACCGAGGGTCTCGACGGATGCGAGTTTGCGGATCAGCGCGTGGCGTGAAACCATTTCACGCATACCGCCAGCCAATGAAATGGTCACAACGGCCGGCAGGCCTTCGGGAACGGCAGCGATGGCCAGGGAAACAGCCACCATAAAGAGGGCGATCAATTCAGGCACGAATTGCTCGTCACCGGGTCGGACGATGCCTGGAGGGGTTACGAGTCGAATGACACCGATCACAAAAACCAGCACACAAACGATCAAGGCTCCGATGCCGAGCGTTTTTCCGAGTTGGTCAAGGCGTTTCTGAAGCGGGGTTTCCTCTTCTTCAACCGTCTGGAGCATGGTCGCGATCAAACCGAGCTGGGTGTGCATACCGGTATTGGTAACGACGCCCTTGCCGCGGCCGTAGCTGACGGTCGTGCCCATGAAAGCGGTGTTTTCGCGGTCACCCAGGGGAATGTCGGCCAGCAGGTTGCCACCAGCGTTCTTTTTGGCTGGGACGGATTCTCCGGTCAGGGAGGCTTCGTCGACGCTCAGGTTGACTGCTTCAAGCAGACGCAGGTCAGCCGGGATGAAATTACCCGCTTCGATGAAGACGATATCCCCGGGAACAAGGTCTGGGGTGGAGACCATGACGCGGTGACCGTTTCGCAGCACCTGCGCTTCCGGCGCGGACATCTTTTTGAGTGCCGCGAGGGAGGCTTCGGCCCGGGATTCCTGTACAATACCCATGATCGCGTTCAGGACAACAATGAGCAGGATGGCTCCGGCTTCGACCCAGTCCCCTAAAACAGCGGAAATGACGGCGGCGCCGATCAGCAGCCAAATGACAAAGCTGTTGATCTGTTCCCACAGTTTTTGCCAAAAGCTCTTTCCGGGGCGTTCAGCCAGCTCGTTGTGGCCGTACTTTTCGAGACGTTTCTGGGCTTCCTCATCGCTCAAACCGCTATCGATCGAGACATTGAGGGTGTCCAGCACTTCCTCGGGGTTGATGGCATGCCACGATATTGAAAAAATATCGTCACCATCCCTTGTTATTGTTTTTTGTTCTTCTGCCATTTAGTTTTATCTCCTAATGCAAACTGTTTGATAAACAATTATAAGGGAAAAGCGGGAAAAACGACGAATTCATCTCTTCCATGTTAAAATCATCTTATGGACTGGAATATCCTTGGTCACGAATCCGCGATCCGCTATTTTAAGAACCAGACGAAGGCTGGCAATACCCGCCATGCTTATTTAATTGTCGGGCCTGATGGTGTTGGGCGGCGCACGCTCGCCCTGGCTTTTGCCAAGGCGCTCAATTGCACGCAAGCCCCGCAGGAGGGCGATTTTTGCGACGCATGTTTGACCTGTCGGCAGATCAATGAGCAGCGATATCCTGATCTGTCCGTTCTGGAAGTTGAAGAAGGAAGCAAAGATCTGAAGATCGACCAGGTGCGGGAAATGCAGCAGACGTTGGCGCTTTCGCCTTACCAGTCGCGCTTTCGCATGGTACTGATCCCTGATTTTCAACGCGCCACGATCGGGGCCTCGAACGCTTTGCTCAAGTCGCTTGAGGAGCCGCCCTCAAAAGCACTGCTGATCCTGACCGCTGATGCCAAAGAAAGCCTGCTTGAAACGATCGCCTCACGCTGTGAGGTGATCCGTCTGCGGCCTTCCCCCATTGAAAAACTGGAAAGTTTTCTGATCGAAAACAGGGGGCTGGAGCCAAAGTTGGCAAAAAAGCTGGCTCACCTTGCCGCTGGCAGGGTTGGCACGGCTATTTCTTACAGCCTGAATCCGCAGTCTCTGGACGATTACACAGAAGCGCTTGAAGACCTCAACCATCTTTTGAAGTGCAGGCTGAGACACAGACTGCAATACATTGAGAAGAATCAGGCCAAAAAAGGGAATCAGCGCGAAAAGTTTGCTTTTTTGATCGCAACCTGGCTGAGCTTCTGGCGGGATGTCATGATCAGGCATGAGAATGCAGACATTCCTCTGGTCAATCTCGAGCAGGTCGATCTGATCGAAGAGACAGCTAATCTGATGAATTCCGGACAAATTGAAAAGATCCTTAAGGTCCACGAAACAAGTCTGGGGCAATTGGACGCCAATCTCAATCCGCGTCTGGTGATCGAAAACCTTTTGCTGCAACTTCCGGTGATAGGGTAATCTGATGACAGAAGATGTGCAGCCCAAGCCTGAAACCTTGCCTGAAAATGAGAGGGATGTGGAGCAGGATGTTTCTAAAATCCCGCTGAAAACACGTCTCTTTGAGCTTTTTTGGGTTTGTCTGAAAATAGGACTGACCAGTTTTGGCGCGCCGACGGCTCACATCGCCATGATGGAAAGAGAGTTTGTGCGCAAACATAAATGGATCAGCGAAAGGCATTTTTTGGACCTGCTGGCTGCGGCCAACCTGATCCCGGGGCCAAACGCGAGCGAAACCTGCTATCACGTCGGTTACGTCCGCGCCGGATATGCGGGCTTGCTGGTGGCTGGGATCAGCTTTATCAGCCCGGCTTTTCTTTCCAGTCTGCTTTTGGCCTGGATCTACATGCGCTACGGGGCCTTGCCCGAAGTTGAAGGAATTTTTTATGTTCTCAACCCGCTGGTTCTGGCGATTGTGCTTGAAACCACCTGGCGGATCGGTAAAGCAAGTTTTGACGGCTGGAAACAGGTTGTGATCTTTGCGGTGGTGATCGCCGCCAAACTGCTGGGATTAAATGAATCCCTTGCCCTGATAGGCGGCGGTTTTTTGGGAATTCTGCTGCATCATACGCTCGAAAACTGGCCAAAAGGCTCTGGCCCGGGGCGGCTGCTGCTGGCTTTTTTGCCGATGCCGATGTTGACGGAATTTGTGGGCAATGTTGCCGGGCTGGTCAAAGAAAGTTTTTGGAACATCTTTATTTACTTCTTTAAAACTGGCTCAATTCTGTTCGGTTCCTCTCTGGTGCTTTTTGCCCTGATCGAGGAAGATGTGGTCAATCGCTTCGGATGGCTAACTTCACAGCAGCTTACCGATGCGATCTCGATGGGGCAAATTACCCCGGGGCCGGTGCTGAGCGCCAGCACCTTTGTCGGCTATATTACCAACGGCTTGAGCGGTGCGGTGGCAGCCACGCTTGGCGTGTTTTTGCCGTCTTTTCTGATCGTGGCGGTGACCGCGCCATTGGTGAAGAAAATGCGGGAAAACCATCTCGCGCATAGCTTCCTCGAAGGAGTGAACGCGGCAGTGGTCGCCCTGGTTCTGTTCGTTTGTGTCAATCTTGCCCAAAGCGCGTTGGTGGATGTTTGGACGGTTCTGGCTATGCTGGTCGGCCTGGCGGTATTAATTTTTACCAAGGCTCAGCCTTATGTGCTGGTCATTGCCGGATTTGCAATTGGCATTCTCAGAATGGTTTTGATGTGAGAAGAGAACATCGGACGTAGGTTGCGATTGAAAATTTCCCATTTTGGGAAAATTACAATCCAACATTCAGTTAGACCATGCATTGAACGTCGGGTTGAACCCTTGAGAAAAGCACCCAAGGGCTGGCTACGGAACCCGACCTACAAAAAAACATCGGCATGGGAGTTAGCCTCTACCATTTTAACAACACCATGTAATGAACGTCGGATTGAATATTTGGGCTGTTCAGCCCAAATATTCAATCTCGACCTACTCCGATATCCGCTTGCATTTTTACAAATTGCGTGGTGCCTTCTGGTACAATTTGTGAGCCATGGATAAGTTGATCAATATTCTCAATTCCCAACAGCAAAAAGCGGTCGCGGCGCCCTCGGGGCCAACACTGGTTTTGGCTGGGCCTGGTTCCGGCAAGACGCGCGTGCTCACTTATCGGATCGCCTACCTGATCAGCGCGATGAACGTGCCGCCCTGGAACATTCTGGCGGTTACTTTCACGAACAAAGCCGCCAAACAGATGGGCGAACGGGTTGGTCAACTGATCGGCGCCCAGGCGGATGGCATCTGGTTGGGTACTTTCCACTCGATCTGTGGGCGTATCTTGCGGCGCGAAGCCGATCTTCTGCCGGTTAATCGGGATTTTGTCATTTTCGATGTTGACGATCAGGAATCTTTGATGAAAGAGATTCTTCGTGAGAGCAATTTGGACGAAAAAAGGTTCAAACCCAGTTCGATCCTGGCGGCAATTTCCACCGCCAAAAACGATCTGACCACTCCGGAAAATTTCCCGGTCAATAATTATTATGACGAGCAAGTCAAACGGCTTTATGCGCTCTATCAACAGCGATTGGCGCGCAATAACGCCATGGATTTTGATGACATGCTGGTCTATACCAACCAGATCTTGGAAAGCTATCCGGTCGTGCGCGAGACCTATGGGCATAAGTTCGAGCATATTCTGGTGGATGAGTTCCAGGACACCAACTATGCCCAATATTCAATTTTGCAGAATCTGGCGCGCGTTCATAACAATTTGTACGTTGTGGGCGATGAAGACCAGTCGATCTACCGCTGGCGCGGGGCTGATTATCGCAATCTGGAACGTTTCAGACGCGATTTCAAGGGCGCTAACGTTATCTTGCTGGAGCAAAACTACCGCTCGACCCAGATCATTCTTGATTGCGCGATGGCGGTCATTGACCAAAACACGAATCGCACGCGCAAAAAGCTGTTTACGGATGCCAGCGTTGGCGATAAACTGCGCCTGATCGTTGCTGAAGACGACCGAGAAGAGGCGCAGCTGGTTGTAAATGATATACGCGATGGCATTCGCTCGGGCAGAAACCCAAGCGAATATGCCATCATGTATCGCACGAACGCGCAATCCCGCATCTTGGAAGAGGCTTTCCGCCGCGAGGGGATCAGCTATCGGTTGGTAGGGGCGCAGCGCTTTTACGGGCGCAAGGAAGTGCGCGATATCATCGCTTTTCTGCGCCTGATCTATAACCCAATGGACGAAGTGAGCCTGCGCCGGGTGATCAACCTGCCGCCGCGGGGAATCGGTGACAAAACCGTCGCCAATCTGGCAGAGATATCCAACCGCAGCGGTCTGAACATGGGTGAGGTTTTGCTGGATCTGACCAATCCTGCCAGTCCCGCGCTGATCGAGCTGGGACGAAATGGAGAAAAGCTGGCTCGTTTTGGGCGGCTGTTGAGCCAATGGCGTGCGATGGCCCAATCTGACAGCCTGAGCAATCTTTTTGACCGGGTCGTGCTGGATACGGAGTACGAAGCATATATACGTGACAAGAGCGAAGAGGGCCAGGATCGCTGGGAGAACGTGCTCGAATTGCGCTCGGTCGCGATGGAATACGAGACCAGAGGCTTGCAGGAGTTTCTGGAAGCGATGGCGCTGGTGGCGGATCAAGATACTTTACCTGAAACCCTGGACGCGCCGACCATGTTGACGCTGCACGCCGCCAAGGGTCTGGAGTTTGAGCGGGTCTATATCGTTGGGCTGGATGAGATGTTATTGCCGCACAGCCGTTCGCGTGACGATGAGGAAGATCTGGCGGAGGAGCGGCGTCTGCTTTATGTCGGGATCACGCGCGCGAAGCGTAAACTGACCCTGACGCGGGCGATGAGAAGGCGCAGTTTGTCTGGTATGTATGAAGACACCGTGCCCTCACGCTTTTTGAAGGATCTGCCTTCCGGTCTGGTGCAGGAGGATCTTTACGCGCAGCCGAGAAGAAGCAGCTATAACTGGGAGCGTGAGACTTCCGCCTGGGAAAGACCTTCCTGGATGCGCGATTCGCGCGTACCGATGGACAAGCCGACAAAAACGAAGTTCAAGACCGGTATGCAGGTGCGCCACGCGACTTACGGCAGGGGTGTGGTCAAGAACAGCAAGCTTGAGCATGGCGACGAGACGGTGGAAGTTTATTTTGAAGGCCACGGCCTCAAAGCCCTGATCGCATCGATGGCGAAGTTGGAGATTTTGTAATTCTTCAAACATGCCCTCAATTTTTATTTCAAACTGGGGTCGAATGTGGTCTCCATACCACGCGTAACATGACGTTTTAAGTTTTCGTATGATAGCGAATATCCGTTTAAAAGTATTTGCAAACATTGATCCACACCCGAAGGTAGTGACAGGCGAAAGTAGCGGACGGGGATAAACCACCGTCCGTACAGGTTATTTGCCCCTAAAAAGGATTGACCAACCCAAGATGCTCAACTTAATGTTTAGCATAAGTGGCAAAAAGCTGTTTATGCTATCAACGAATAAAGGAAAAAAACAATGCTCGGATGGGGCTCGACCCCATCCGAGCATAAGCATTTCAAAACATCGATGATAAGCCTGGAGCTGAAGTATTTATTTGTAGCGGACGGGGGTGATATTCTCGCTTTTCGGACACAGCACCCAGTTTGTACAGGTTGTAAGATGGCTGCATTTGTGTCCGGGAAACCACGATCGGAGCAGGCCTATTTCCTTAAACGTGTATAAACGAAGAATTGCAGTAAATATTTCACTATAATTAAATCAAGGAGGACGAAATGGAAATTACTTATACCTGGTACGGACATGCCACCCACGGCTTGAAGGTGGGCGAGCACAAGCTTTTGATCGATCCTTTTTTTACCAATAATCCATCCGCCCCCATCAAGGCGGAGGAGACAGAGGCGGATTTCATCCTGATCAGCCATGGTCACGGCGACCACCTTGGCGACACGATCGGGATCGCCAAACGCACCGGCGCGCTCTGTATTACCAATTTTGAGATCGCCAACTGGCTGGCGGAAAAAGGGCTTGAGGCGCACGGTCAGCAAATTGGCGGTGGTTTTCACCACCCCTTTGGTTACCTTAAATTAACCCAGGCGCTGCACGGCTCGGTTTTGCCGGATGGCACTTATGGGGGAAATCCGGCTGGTTTTCTGCTGACGACCCCAAATAAAAAGAAGATCTACTTCGCTGGCGATACGGGCTTGTTCGGCGATATGAGCCTGATCGGTGACGAAGGCATTGATCTGGCATTACTCCCCATTGGCGATAATTACACCATGGGGCCCGACGACGCGCTGAAGGCGGTCAAGCTATTGCGCGCCAAAACCGTTGTGCCGGTGCACTATAACACCTGGGAGCTGATCGCGCAGGATGCTTTGGCCTGGAAAGAACGCGTTGAGGCAGAAACAACGACAAAGGTCTATGTTTTGAAACCTGGTGAAAGCCTGACCTTGTAGGAGGGAAAATGTTCGCAGCTCCTAACGAAGAAGAAAAGAAACGCATCCCGCCAGGACAATATCTGACAACTCGCTTTCCAGTCCTGCATTATGGTCCCATCCCGGAACTGGATCTGGAAAACTGGAAGTTTCGTGTCTGGGGCGAAGTGGAAAAGCCGCTTATCCTGACCTGGGACGAGTTCGCAGCGCTACCCCGCACGAAGCTGACCATGGATCTGCACTGCGTGACGAAGTGGAGCAAACTGGAAACGACCTGGGAAGGCGTCAGCCTGCAAACCCTGAAGGAACTGGGGCTGGTTGTGCCCACAGAAAAAGCGGGTTTCGTAATCCAGCATGCAGAATTTGGCTACACCGCCAATCTGCCGCTGGACGTAATGTTTGGCGAAAACTTCCTGCTGGCAACCCACTATGAGGATGAACCGATCAGCCTGGAGCACGGCGCGCCTTTGCGTGGGGTTTGCGGCGCCATCCCTGGGAGAGATGATCTGAAAGATGTTTACCTCTGGAAAGGCGCCAAGTGGCTGCGCGGTTTGGAGTTCAGAGCCAGCGACTTGCCCGGGTTTTGGGAACGGGCAGGCTATCACAATGAGGGAGATGTCTGGTTGGAAGAACGTTTGCAGGATCGGGCCTGGTGATCTTTGGTTTATATACATAATACCTAAGTTTCTCATATTAGTGCCCTGATTTTCTTCCGTTTCCTTCGATGAGAACTCGTTTTTCACAAACGAGAGAAGCGCAGGAAATAACAAATGTAGCATCAGAACCATGTTATGA
Organism: Anaerolineaceae bacterium UBA1415; assembly: GCA_002305635.1. Taxonomy (GTDB): domain Bacteria; phylum Chloroflexota; class Anaerolineae; order Anaerolineales; family Anaerolineaceae; genus Mesolinea. Next base: position 15,584 of record DBPR01000020.1, read on the forward strand.
AGGCGGAGGCATTGATATGCATAGGCAGCGGACGGGGCTAAACCCCGTCCGTACAGTTTGGTGACCTATAAATGGCTTGGTCAAAGTAGGAATTTGATGTTGTCAATTACCAAATGTACGGATGGGGCTAAGTGCCCTCTGGGTATGTCCCCGTCCGCGAGTAAGCCGATCAGAGCCTTGTAATAAAGATGTAAGTATTTGAAATTCATATGTAGCTGACAGTGACTTACCGAGTTTTTCCGTTTTAGTGCCCTGTATTTATCTCTTTTTCTCGATGAAAACCGTTTTTTTTTTGCAAAAGTAAGAAACTCAGGAGGAGCAAGCCTGGTGATTTTTGGTTTATATACATAAAAAAAGAAGCCACAAAGGCTTCTTTTTTTATGCATTCAGGATTCTCTGATCTTCAGAAATTATGAAACCCGTCTTATTGTGAGGTCTTAGTCCGCCTTGTTCGAGCGCAGCATGTAAACGCCCAAACCAATCCCGGCCAGAAGAATGATGCCGCCAACAATAGCCAGAACCGGAACGCGCGCAGCTGTGTCGGATACGACTTCGCTGTCCGGTGGGGTGGCCAGCTGACCGCCAAAATCGATGGTGGCTTCTTCACCAGCGCGGACTTCGAGCGGATAATTGGTTACCGTGGTTGGGTTGAAGTCATCGGGGATCGCGATCGAAATGTTATAGGACCCCACAGGAATATCATTGAAACACAAGGGGGTGACCTGTTCCGGATCGCCGGCCACGGTCGTACCGGTCAAAGAGACTGTGCCGGATCGGTCATTGACGCTGACCTCACCTCCATAGAGAAAGTCTTCGCCAGGGTTGCGCATGCCGTTGCCGTTCATGTCATGGAACAAAACCACGCAAATTCGGGCCAGACCAGGCATGGGAGTCAGGGTTGGGGTGATCAGTTCGGGCGGGATCGTCGCAGTGGGTGTTGGTGGAAGTGGGGTCACTTCGACCCTCGCCAAAACGAGCTGCTGCCCTTCGTAAATACTGCAGGCTTCGGTAAGGTTGTTGAGCCGGATGATCTCCGAGATCGGGACGCCCGTGCGCTCCTGAATGGTGCTGCACCATTCCCCGGCCTGAACGATATAGATAATGGAACCCTGTTCATTGGGGGTGGGGGTTTGATAAGGTGTCTGGGCAAAAACGCGCCCGGATGTTTGCGAAAAAGCAAAAACCATTGCCGTGAAGACCAGTCCAATGAGGGTAAGGGAGAAGATTTTAGCGTTTGTTTTCATGGCTTCCTCCTGAAAGAATTATATCATCAGTGAAAAAAGCAAGTTTTAGAGCCGACAATTCCCAATCCAGGGAAATTGATGATCATGCCGTTCCGGCAGACAAAATGCTCAAGGCTTCATGATCTGCAGGTCGGATACGCGGATCGTCATTGGCAATTCGCCTCCGGTTTGCGCGATTACGCCCAAAATTCCTTCAGGATTGGCATGCAATTCGTAAGAAAATTGCAGTGTCCCGGCCACATAGACCTCAAGCAGGCCGTCTTTCGCGCTGATCGCGATACGGTGATTGGCGGGTGAGCCCGGCTGCAGCTTGCGCCCTGTCTGCCAGTTGACCAGTTGGCTGATTCCCTCTGGCAGAACACGCTCAAGCTTTATTCTGCCATCACAGTTCAGCCACAGGCGGAATGTGCCAGACTGACTGTTGTTCCAAAGGATCAGGCCATACTGATCTCCGGCGGAACACATCAGCGTGTCAAGACTGATCTCCAGATAAAAATCAGCGGGGAGTTTGTGCGTGCTCAGGCTGGTCAGACTCTGTTTGTTGCCCGCCACCGCCAGCGTGAGCATGTTTTTGGCATAAGCGATCGTGCCCGTCGGGCTGCTTTCGGTTTGCCACATCGTTTCATCGCTAAAATCATCCAGCGCGATGAGATCTTCTTCCGAAACCGTTACCTTTGTCGGTTCTGTGGCAAGCGGTGTGGGGCTGACCTCGCGAAGTGGGGTTGGCGTGCGCGGGAACCAATCAATCGTCGCGCTGGGCAAAAGCGTCGCGGTCGGAAGCGGGGTTTCCGGTTGCGCGGTCGGGGCAACTTCCTTCTGGCAGGCCGCCATGAAGCAGGAAGTCAAAAGCAGGAAAAGGCCAAGCATGATTTTTTTAGACATTTTCTTAATTTTACCCAGATTTCCTGGATAATAAATGAAATAAAATAGTTATCCCCTGTTGGGGCAATATTATCCTCCTCTTCATAAGGCTAACTTTTCGTCAATATCGGGAATTGCTTTTCTGGTTCCACGTTTTAAAAGCATATAAGGGATATAATAAACGCAACAATGGTTTATTAAAATTCCTTATGGCAGCGCAAAGAGGAGAGAATGGAACAAAAAATTAAAATTATCATTCCCATGGCCGGCCTTGGCAGTCGCCTTCGCCCCCTGACCTGGAGCCGTCCCAAACCACTGGTTGCTTTGGCTGGAGCCACGGTTTTGGATCATTTGCTGGCAACCTTTAAATCTGTCCCCAACCCTGAAAACGTTGAATACGTGTTTATCATGTCGCCTGGTCAGGAAGAATTGATCAGGGCTTACATGCAAAAGGTCTATCCCAAAGTCAGGGTTAATTACGTTGAACAACCTGAGAAAAAAGGGCAATCCGATGCGATCTATCATGCCCGTGAGCACCTGGACGGTCCCGCCCTGGTCGTATTTTCGGACACACTGATCGAGGTGGATTTTGCCTGCATTGCCGATGAAAAAAATGATTCAATCGCCTGGGTAAAGGCGGTACCGGATCCCCGCCGCTTTGGCGTGGCTGAAGTGGATTCGCGCGGGTTGGTGACGCGTTTGATCGAGAAGCCGAACGATATGAACAACAACCTGGCTGTGGTTGGTTGCTATTATTTCAGAGATGGAAATAAACTTATTGATGCGATCAACGAACAGATCGAGCGAAAAATCGCGTTACGCGGTGAATATTACCTGACAGACGCGATCAACCTGATGTTGGAAAGACGAGCCTCCATGCGCATTGAGCAGGTTCGGGTTTGGCTGGATGCCGGTACCTCGGAAGCGCTTTTGGATACCAACCGATATCTGCTGGAGCACGGCCGGGCCAATATCACTGAGCAGAAATCCTTTGACGACAACGTCATCATTCCGCCAGTGTTCATTCACCCGGAAGCCAGAGTGAACGGATCGATCATAGGTCCCTTTGTTTCGATCGGGACTGGCAGCCTGATTCACAACAGCATGATCAAGGACTCGATCCTGAGCGATGGCGCGCATATCACCAACGCGCAGCTGGAAGGCTCATTGCTGGGTCATGACGTGGTTGTGAACGGGATGAAAGGAAAATTTAACCTGGGAGACAACTCCTGGGCAAATTGGTAATCATTACGGATCAAAAATCGATCATAAAAAAGGAGTGTAAATGAAGAAGGGTTTATCTGACAAAGTGGTTGGGTTAAAACCATCAGGAATCCGCAAGTTTTTTGACATCGCTGCGACCATGAAGGACGTGATCTCACTGGGCATTGGCGAGCCCGATTTTGACACACCACAACCGATCATTCAGGCGGGCATTGAGGCTTTGAGACGAGGTGAAACTCACTACACCTCCAATCACGGCCTGCTGGTCTTACGGCAGGCAGTTGCTGATCATCTCAAGTGGCTATATGGCATCAAGTATTTTGCGCAAAATGAGATCGTGATGACCGTTGGTGTTTCCGAGGCGCTCTATCTCGTCTTTACCGCAATTCTGAACCCGGGCGACGAAGTGATCATCCCCACGCCTTGTTTTGTTTCTTACCAGGCAGAAGTCATTCTGGCTGGCGGTGAACCTGTGGAAGTTGCCACTTTCGCCGAAGACGGATTTGTCCCCCGTATCGAGAACATCGAGGCTGCCATCACTGAGCGTACTCGCGTCATCTTTATTGGCAGTCCCAGCAACCCGACAGGTGCAGTTTACAGCCGCGAGTTCCTGGCGCAACTGGCGGATCTGGCAGAAAAGCACGACCTGATCGTGGTCTCAGATGAGATCTACGACCGGTTGGTCTATGGCGTGGAGCATGTCTGTTTCGCAAGCCTGCCAAACATGTACAAACGGACCATTTTGCTGGGTGGTTTCTCGAAAGCCTATGCCATGACCGGATGGCGTATTGGTTATGTGGCTGGCCCACAGGAATATGTTGACGCTATGGTGCGCGTGCATCAGTATACGATCATGTCCGCGCCGACGGTTTCGCAGTATGCGGCGCTTTCAGCCCTGATGATCGGTGAACCCTATCTGCAGGAAATGCTCGCGGAATATGACCGCCGCCGCAAACTGGTTTACACCAGCCTGAATGCGATGGGGCTGCCCACCTTTGAACCCAAAGGCGCTTTCTATGCCTTCCCCGATCTGCGGCAAACGGGCCTGAGCGATGACGATTTCTGCTTCCGCCTGTTGGAAGAAGAGCGCGTCGCGATCGTGCCCGGCAACAGTTTCGGCTTCGCCGGCATGGGTTTTGCCCGCGTTTCGTATGCCACATCTTATGAGAAGCTTGAGATGGCGCTTGAAAGAATGGCGAATTTTGTCAGGAAATTGAACGGTTAATTGCAGCTTGTACATGAAAACGCGCTGGAGTGTGGACGACAGCGCGTTTTTTTGATATTATATTAAGATATATATAGTTTATAAAGGTAGGTGGCCGGATGGCAATAGAGATCAAGCCTTTATCCCCTGAGATGGCTGAATTATTTACAGATTACGTGGCAAATCTGGATTTTCACCATGCGCCACACTGGCAATTTTGCAATTGCCAGTACTATCATGTCAAATGTGAGACAGAAGCCTGGCGCAGCCGGACCGCGGAAATGAACCAGAAGCTGGCGCATGAAAACATTCATGAGGGCGTCATGCATGGCTTTCTGGCTTTTGATGACGAAAAAATTGTTGGCTGGGTGAATGCAAATGACTGGCGCAACTATGCTCTGCTGGAAGATGACGAATATCTGAATGGACTGGAAGGCAGAACCGGTATGGTGCTGTGTTTCCTGGTTCATCCTGAATATCGCCGCCAGGGCCTGGCGCGAAGACTACTCAAAACAGCGGTCGAGTACTTCCGTGAGCAGGGGTTTGACCGCGTCATCGGGCGGCCTTTCATCTGGAGCGCGCATCCTGAACGGCAATATCACGGCGTGCCGGTCATGTATGAGGAGCTTGGCTTCGAAAAAGTTTTTGAAGTCAATGGCGAGTGCACTTACGTATTGGAACTGAAATAAAACAATCTGGAACAAAAGTCTATTAAGGAATTCCTGAAAAGGGCCAAGGCATTATTGCCTGGCTCTTTTTGTTTTATGGCTGAAGGCTGAGATGATGGGTTGTTATCTAAACCGATTTGTTTGATTTTGGAGCTTTTTAAGCCTCTCATCTGGCCTTCTTAAACCCTCATCCGCCCTTCGGCACCCACCGAGAGGGGGCTAACCACTTGACCAAAGAGGCGATTAGGAGTAAGGTTAAGTCGGTAAAACATGAGGCAAAAGATGATGCTCATCAGGAATCCAAGCCGACTGATAACCGAAGGCAGGCGGCCATTTTTGGCGCTTGTTGTGTGCTTTAAAACAAATAATCTATAAAAGGAGAGATTAATGTCAAGTAGTACAAATGCTTATGAAATGGCGCAAGCTCAATTTGACAAAGTCGCCGACCAATTAGGCCTGGACCAGCAGGTTCGGGATTACCTGCGCTACCCGATGCGCGAATTCCACGTCCGCATCCCTGTGCGCATGGATGACGGCACCATTCGTGTGTTCCAGGGCTATCGCGTGCAGCACAACGATGTGCGCGGCCCAAACAAAGGTGGTCTGCGCTTCGCTGCCAACGAAACGGCTGACACCGTTCGCGCTCTGGCAATGTGGATGACCTGGAAGACAGCTGTCGCGGATATCCCCCTGGGCGGCGGTAAGGGCGGTATCGTGGTTGACCCTTCGACACTCTCCGATGGCGAAAAAGAACGTCTCGTGCGTGGTTTCGTGAAAGCGATATGGAAGAACATTGGCCCTCGCCAGGACGTCCCGGCACCAGATGTTGGCACCACTCCTCAGATGATGGGTTGGATGATGGACGAGTATTCCTCCATCGTCGGCACCTACACCCCCGGCGTTATCACCGGCAAGCCCCTTGGCGGCGGCGGCTCTGAAGGCCGTACCGAAGCGACCGGTTTTGGCGTCGTCTTCACCATCCGCGAAGCCATGAAACATCTCGGCATTGATCCGAGCACCACAACCGCTTCGATCCAGGGTTTTGGTAATGTTGGTCAATACGTTGCCATTGGTTTCCAGAAATTCCTGGGCGGCAAGATCTTATGCGTGTCCTGCTGGGATCGCAATGACAAGAAATCCTATACTTTCACCAATGAAGCTGGTGTTGATCCCCACTTCCTGAAGTCAATTACCGACCAATACGGCACCATCGACAAAGACAAGGCCCGAGGAGCCGGTTATTTGATCGAAGAAGGCGATGCCTGGTTGAGCAAAGACGTTGACGTCCTGATCCCGGCCGCATTGGAAGGCCAGATCACCGGTGAAACGGTCAAAAAGATCAGCCAGAAAGTCCGCATCCTGGCGGAAGCCGCCAACGGCCCCACCACTCCGGATGCTGATGCCGTTTTGAGCGAAAGAGGCACATTTGTCATCCCTGACTTCCTTTGTAATGCCGGCGGCGTTACCGTTTCTTACATGGAAGGCGTTCAGAATGATCAGAACTTCTACTGGTCCAAAGAAGAGGTTCAGGAACGTTTGGATCAGAAGATGACCAGCGCTTTCAACTCCGTGCTCCAGATGGCGCTCAGCAAGGGTGTTTACACCCGCGATGCTGCTTATATGGTCGCGATTGACAAAGTTGTCAGGGCCATGAAACTGCGCGGCTGGATCTCTGCATAAAACGTAAACCACATGTTGTCTACTCAGGCTGCCTCAAAAGGGCAGCCTGTTTTGATTAACGAGCACGCTCAGGATAAAGGAAAAATTTCACAACGCGATATCCAGTTGGGGCTTGCAATGACAGGTCATGCGGCCACATGCCAATGGATGCTCGTCCTGTACCGGTATGGTCATGCCTGATCTCTGTTTGTTAACACCCGCTGAAGGAAAAATCAGCTAAAATTGACTATACAATTCCTAATTGCAATATCTGGGTTTTTGAACGATAATAGTACGTAAATTCCGGGATAGACAGGCCAGGTTTAGCTCATTTTTTAGTCGGCTTCTGATCTTACCGGCATGACTTTCTGTAAATTATCTTTACAATAATCTTAATGATATTAATAAGGAGAGAAAAGTGTATACCAAGCAAACCGAACTCAAAAATATTTCAGGGCTGCATGCCCGACCTGCCTCAGAATTTGTGGCAATGGCCAAATCCTTCGAATCAGCAGTTACAGTTCGCCGGTTGGACGACCCCGAAGCCAAAGCTGTCAACGCCAAGTCGATCATCAAAATCCTGTCACAGGGAATTGCTGTTGGCACACCGATCGAGATCGCAGCTGATGGCCCCGATGAGGAAACCGCTGTTGAAAAGCTGATCGCAATGGTTGATTCCAAGTTTGGAGAGGACTAAGCGAGAGGTCATTATGCAGAAAAAAGGAGAACAGATGAGGATCTTAAAAGGCAATCCGGTTTCTCCCGGTCTTGCTTTGGCCAGCATCTATATCTACAAGGCTTTCAAAGCCGATGTGCATGAATCTTATTTTCCCGCTGGTCAGGAAGAGGAGCATTTTCTTAAGTTCAAGGACGCTATTGAAATGGCTGAGAAAGAACTGAACGAGATCGTTACCTCGATGTCAGCTGAATCGCCTGATAAGGCCAAGATCTTCACCGCCCACACCGAGATTTTGCTGGACGAAGAGATCGAAGAAGGCGTGCGCGAGATGATCTATGAAAGCCACGCCATGCCCGATTACGCTGTTGATGAGGTGTTCAGCGAATTCGCGAAATTGCTCGAAAAGGCAAAAGACCCTCTCATTGCGGCAAGGGCAGCGGACCTGCGCGATGTGCGCAACCGCGTTTTGCGCATCCTGAAAGGCGAAAAAGAAAATAACCTTTCCAGCCTGCGTGAAAACTGCATCGTGGTTGCTCATGACCTCTTGCCCAGCGATACCGCGACGATGGACCGCCAGCGTGTCATGGGTATTATCACCGAGGTCGGCGGCGCAACTTCCCACACAGCAATCCTTGCACGCGGTTATAAGATTCCGGCAGTATTGGGCGTGAAAGACGCAACTGAGATCCTGAATAACGGCGATAACGTCATTCTGGACGCGCTCAAAGGCACGGTCTTGGTTGAGCCTGATAAGGACACCATCGAGGTGTATCGGCAGAAGCTGGTCGAATATATCCAGGAGGAAAGGCAAACCAGTGAATATCTGGATAGAATCCCTTTGGTCGCAAGTGGGGAACGCTACAGCGTTGGTCTGAACATTGGCGGCACCGAACCCGAAGAGGGCTTTAAATATGTCGATTATGTCGGCCTTTTCCGAACCGAGTTTTTGTATATGGGCAGCGAATACATGCCCACCGAAGAGGAGCAGTTCCAGGCCTACAGGAAGGTTTTGGCCAACGCCATGGGCAATCCGGTCACTTTGCGCACGCTTGATATTGGCGGCGATAAGACCCTGAAATATATGGCGCTTCCCAAAGAAGATAATCCCTTCCTGGGCAATCGGGCGCTGCGTTTGTGCCTGCAGCACATGGATATGTTCAGAACGCAACTGCGGGCGGCTTTGCGCGCCTCGGCTTTCGGGAATCTGCAGATCATGTTCCCGATGGTGGGAACGATGGACGATATCCGCGCGGCCAACAAGGTTGTGGCAGAGGTCAAGGCGGAATTGCGCGCTGAGGGCATTGCCTTTGATGAGCGCGTAAAGGTCGGCATCATGATCGAGATCCCATCAATTGCGTTGATCTCTGATCAGGCCGTCAAAGAAGTTGATTTTGGCAGCGTTGGCACCAACGATCTGACACAGTATTTGCACGCGGTCGATCGGATGAACCCCGCCATCACGGACTACTATCACAGCATGAGCCCAGCGATGTTCCGCGTGTTGGGCAAAGTGTTTGAGGAATACAATAAGGCCGGTAAAGAAATTTCCGTTTGTGGCGAGTTGGCCGGAGATCACATGGCCGCTTTGGTCATGTTTGGTCTGGGCTTGCGTAAATTCAGCATGAATGCCTCCAATATCGCCCGTGTCAAACGCACACTTTCGCTCTTTACCCTCGAAGAAGCCAAAGAAATTGCCAAAAAGGTCCTGAACCTGGCAACCCAGGCAGAGGTGATCGAGTTTGTTAAAGGCGAGATAGAGAAAAAGAATTAAAGAAATAAGAGATAAAAAAACAAGGTCGCTTATACCGACCTTGTTTTTTTTTGCTGTTTTACGGACATTCAATTAACGGGCTTCTCATTTTTTCGTTTGTCATAGAGCTCACTTTTCATTCCCCAGGCAATCAAAAGCAGAGAAACCGGAAATCCGATTGCCATGATCAGGTTTGGTTTTTTGCGGACGATCCTGAGCATGTCTGTCTCGTCGACGATCTGAAGATCGGTCGTGTGGTTGATCTCCTCGATCGTGGAATAAGCCTCTCCGCCATGCATTAATAATGGATAATCGATTTTGCCTTCTAGAATCAACTGCATTTTTGTTCCGGGCTGCAGCTCTGCAGGCAAGTCTCCTGATATTTCGATCAGACTCTCTCGTAATTTGCTGCCAGACTCGGGGAGCCTGTCCTTCCAGGATAAGGTTGAGACTTGCTCAGCAAAAACGTAAGTCTGGTTATCCTGAGGATCAAAAAGGGTTACAGAAAGTGGGGCTGCGTCAATGAGTCCACCAGCTGATCGGGGCCCGACAAAAACCAGATTGATTTTAGTACCGGGAATGGCGAATACGGTTTGCGGCTTGCCGCTGACAAAATAAATTCGTTGAAAAAAGCCATCGATCAATTCCGCGTCAGTCTTACCAGTAACTGCGTAAACCGCTGTGAGCGCCAGGACGAAGATCAGGACGCCGAACCCAATCGAAATTAGCGGCAAACTCGGTTTTTGGAAAAATTTCACTTAAAACCTCCTATACTTTACATAATTCATGACAGTTCGAGTATAATGCATTAAGTCTATACAAAAGTCCTTTTCCTACATAAGATAACCGTTTTTTTGGAGGTGAATGTGAAACTAACTGATTTAATCAGACCAAACCTAATTGCAGTTGGCGTGCATGTCAATGATTGGCAGGAAGCCGTAAGAGAATCAGGCCGTCTTTTGGTTGAAGACAACGCGGTTGAGCCTCGTTTTGTTGACGCGATGATTGAAAGCGTGAAAGAGTTTGGCCCTTATATCGTTTTGGCACCGGGTTTTGCGATGCCACATGCCAAAGCTGAAGCAGGCTGCATCAAGACGAGTATGTCTCTGATCACTTTGACCGAGCCTGTGGAATTTGGCAATCCAGACAACGATCCGGTCCATGTTGTCGCAGCCTTGACTGCCAAAGATCACAGCGAGCATATTGGAGCGCTGAGCCAACTGGCTGATGTCCTGGCAAACGACACCGTTGTCGACGAATTGGCAGCAGCCAAAAGTGTTGAAGAAATTCTCAAGATCATTAACTCTTACATAGAATAATCTATCGTAGGAGTTTATTAAAAAAGGAGTAGAAATGATAAAAATTTTTACAGTATGTCCGCAAGGATTGGGCAGCAGCCTGATCGCCAAGATCAATGTCCAAAAAGCCCTCGAAAAGTTAGGGGTCGAAGGCGAAGTAGAAACCGCTGGGGTAACTTCAATCACGGGTCAAACTTTTGACCTGATCGTTACCGTTGCAGATATGCGTGATTCTTTGGAACGCGTTGATCCTAAAAAACTCGTTTTCGTTACAAACTTCTTCAAACGGGATGACATCGCAGATACTCTCGAAACTAAGTTTCGTGAAATGGGTTTAATAAAATAACAGGCAGCGAATACTCCGCAAAGCTCGCTGAGCGGAGTATTTTTCATGAGAAAGGAGGCAGTATCGAATAAACAATAATGGTACTTTATAGATGGTTCATAGATTTTCAATTTATTTTTTTATTCTCAAAGGAGTATCGAAATGCAAGTAATTCTTGACATTCTTAACTTTATCGGTGAGCAATTGCTCTCCTCTTACAGCATTGTGCTCGGCCTGGTTGCACTGGTTGGTTTGCTGCTGTTGAAAAAACCCTTCCCGCAAATTGTTAGCGGTGTGATCAAGACCATCGTCGGCGTCATCATTATCAGTGCCGGTGCTGGTGTTTTGGTCGGCGGTATTGATCCACTGACCAATATCATCAATCACGTTCTGGGCGTACAAGGCGTTCTGCCCACCAACGAAGCAGCGCTTCCCTTCGCGCTTGAAAAATTTGGCCAGATCGGTTCCTTGGTTATGGTTGGCGGCTTTTTGCTCAACCTGCTCTTAGCGCGCTTCACCAAGTACAAGTTCATCTATCTGACCGGCCACATTATGCTTTACGTTTCCCTCTTTGTCGTTATCGTTTTGAACGCGACCATTGGTCTGGAAGGCTGGAAACTCTGGTTGGCTGGTACAGTCGTTATGGGTCTGTACTTCACCCTTATGCCTGCCCTCAACTACCCAGGAACCAAGGATGTGACTGGTGGTGAAAAATTCTCAGTTGGTCACACCGGAGACTTCTCTTACTGGTTCTCGTACGAAGTTGGTAAACTCTTCAAGAAGAACACCCGTTCAGCTGAAGAATTCAACCTTCCCAAGGGCTTAAGCTTCTTCCGTGACACTACTTCCAGCCTGGCGCTGACCCTGCTGCCGATCTTCCTGATCCTGGTGCTGATCTCCTGGAACTATGTGGCAACAGATGTAGCTGGTGGTCAGAATCCGATCATGTTCGCCATTATGAGCTCCCTGACTTTTGCTGCTGGTATGGCGATCGTGTTGGCTGGTGTTCGCATGATGCTTGGTGAGATCATCCCCGCATTTGCTGGTATCTCCGAAAAACTGGTCCCTGGCGCCGTGCCTGCTTTTGACTGCCCGGTGGTCTTCCCCTATGCCCCGACCGCGCTGCTGTTCGGTTTCATTTCGATGTTCGTTGGAATGGTGATCGGAACCGCGCTTCTGTTGGTCTTCAAGAGCCCCTATGTCATTCTGCCCGGCATCGTCCCTGCCTTCTTCGCAGGTGGGACTTCTGGTATCTTTGGTAATGCCAGAGGCGGTTGGAAGGGTGCCGTAACAGGTCCATTCCTCATGGGTCTGGTCATGCAGATCGGTACCGCGCTGTTGATCCCCTTCACCGGCGAGCTCTTTGATAAGGGCGCGACCTTTGGTGATCCTTTCTACGCTACCGCTGGCCTGGCATTTGCCAAGGCTTCCGATCTGATCGGAAAGGGCGGCGTTATCGGAATCATCGTTTTGGCAGCTGTTGTCCTGTTGACTGTTTTGGTCTTTATCCTTGGCAAGAATTATCACCATCTTGAAGATACCAAAGCATAATAATTAATCGTTCATAAAGTGGCCGGTGTCTAATCACCGGCCACAATCCTTTTAGTAACAGCGTTATACTTATAGTAAATTCAGAGGGTGTTGGCGGTAGTCAGCTCCCAGTTTTCATGAATAAACAAGGAGAAAAATGCAAGGAAATACTCCCTTTCAGGAAGAAGCAATTAATGCAATCAGATTTTTGAGTGCCGATGCGGTGCAAAAAGCCAATTCTGGTCACCCAGGACAACCAATGGGATCGGCAGCCATTGCCTATACCCTTTTCACCAAACACATGAAGTTTAACCCTGCCAATCCGACCTGGATTGACCGGGATCGCTTCATCCTCTCAGCTGGTCATGGTTCGATGCTGCTCTATAGCTTGTTCTATCTGACAGGTTACGAAGAAATGACCATGGAACAACTTAAACAATTCCGACAGCCCAACAGTCTTACTCCCGGACATCCGGAATATGGGCACACCGCTGGTGTGGACACAACCACTGGCCCATTGGGCCAAGGGCTTTCAGTAGCGGTTGGTATGGCGATGGCAGAGGCACATCTTGCCGCAGTCTACAACACTCCTGAAAACAAAGTGATCGATCATTACACCTATGTGATCGCCGGAGATGGTGACCTGATGGAAGGCGTGACTTCAGAAGCGTCTTCGTTGGCAGGTCATTTTGGACTGGGTAAGTTGATCGTTTTTTATGATGACAACCGCATTACGATTGACGGCGGAACCGAGATCACCTTTACTGAGGATCGAGCCAAACGCTATGAAGCCTACGGCTGGCAGGTTTTGCATGTTGCTGATGGCAATAATGTAGACGAAATTGACAAGGCTATCATTCAGGCAAAACAAGATCCGCGTCCCTCGATGATCGTTTGCCGTACCAATATCGGTTATGGTTTCCCAACCTGGCAGGATAAATCAGCCGCGCATTCTGGTATCCCCAGTGACGAAGAGCTTGCGGGTGCAAAGAAAGCCCTCAATTATCCTGTTGAACCCAAGTTTTATGTCAGTGATAAGGTTCTGGCTCATTACCGTGAGGCTTTGGATCGCGGGAAGAAAGCGCAGGAACAGTGGGAAGAAGTTTTGACTGCTTATACCAGGGCGGAACCTGATCTGGCAGCTCAGTTCAAGCGCGTCGTAACAGGCGAGCTGCCTGAGAATTGGACAAAGGCACTGCCGACATTCGAAGCCAATCCCAAAGGAATGGCAACCCGTACGGCATCCCACAAGATCATTAACGCCCTTGCAGGAGTTCTGCCCGAATTAGTGGGCGGCTCAGCTGATCTGAGCGGCTCCAACTCAACCACGATCGAAAACACACCACTCTTCCAGAAAGAAAGCTACGAGGGTCGCTATATTCCCTTTGGCGTGCGCGAACATGGCATGGGCGCGATCACCAATGGTTTAAACCAACATGGCGGTTTCATTTCCTTTGCCGCCACCTTCCTGGTGTTCTCTGACTATTTGAGGCCCGCGATACGGCTCTCAGCGCTCTCTGATACCGGTAGTATCTGGGTCTTCTCTCATGACAGTTTTTGCCTGGGGCAGGATGGCCCCACCCATCAACCAATTGAGCACCTGAGTGGTTTCAGGGCGATGCCCAACCTGGTAACCTTGCGCCCAGCAGACGCGAACGAGACTGTCCGCGCCTGGAAGATCGCCATCGAACGCAGACATGCCCCAACCCTGCTGGCGCTGACCCGCCAGGCGGTACCAACCTTTGACCGCGAGAAATTTGCCTGCGCGTGCGGCACCGAAAAGGGCGCCTATGTGATGGCGGATCTGGGCCCGGCACCGGTTGAACTGGTCCTGATGGCGACAGGTTCGGAAGTTGAACTGGCAGTCAAGGCAGCTGAGATATTGGCAGAAGAAGGGCACGGCGTGCGCGTCATTTCGATGCCCAGTTGGGAATTGTTTGAAGCCCAACCGCAGGCTTATCAGGATGAGGTCATGCTCCCGCAGGTCAAAGCCCGTCTGGCGATCGAAGCTGGCACCAGCCTGGGCTGGCATAAGTGGGTTGGTCCCGAAGGCAAGATGATCACGATCGACCGCTTTGGCATGAGCGCTCCGAATGACTTCCTGTTCAAGGAATTTGGCTTCAATCTCGAGGAAGTGCTCGGGAAAAGCCGGGAACTGTTGAAAAAGTAGTTCATAATTGCGCTTAGCTTTTTTAATAAAGAACATTGAATTGAGGCTCTCTGCATAGGGAGCCTCTTATTTTAGGTTTTACAGGGAATATAGTAACCCGCTGTTAATCCTTGTGTAAAGGCGGATATTATGCCCTTTGGGTACTTCCACGTCCGCCCGCCAACATGACAATGCAATTAAATAATTTCGGCGGGCGTATTCAGAGGGTACAGGTGGCAATCCAAGTCTACATTTATACTTTGTTCCAATATAGTCTAAGGAAAAAGAACTCTTAAAACAGCATAAATATTGACGATGTAAAGCAAAAGTAATACAATTGCCGTGTGAGTTTGAAATGAGGAAAAATGAGCGATACAAGTGTAAGTTTTAGAATCGATCAGGAATTGAAAGACAAAGCAGTTGATCTTTTTGAACAGCTTGGTCTTAGCCTTAGTGCTGCGATCCAGGTTTTCCTAAGGCAGGCTGTGCGTGAGGGTGGGTTGCCTTTTGAGGTCACGACCAGAGTGCCAACGGATGCCACCATCGCCGCCATGCTGGAAGCGGAACGGATCTCTAAAGATCCGGAAGCTGTAAGCTACGATACAATTGAGGAACTGCTTAAAAATCTTAAACAATGAAGTACAAAATAAAGTTTACTTCGCAGTTTAAGAAAGATTTTAAGCGAGCCATGAAACGTGGGCTCGATGAAGCCAAGTTCTCAGATATTCTGGAGATCTTAATTGAAGGCGCCCCTATTCCTGAACAATATCGTGACCATTCACTTTCTGGACGGTGGGTAAATCATCGGGAATTGCACATTGAACCGGACTGGTTATTGATCTATTATCGAGAGGAAAGTGTATTGGTTCTTACACTTGTGCGTACAGGCTCTCACAGTGATCTGTTTAAATAAAACTGATGAAAACTTCTTTGAATGGGTGGTTACCACATCCAGGTGACGGTGTCGGAGCAGAGGGTGAAGCCGAGTTTTTCCTGAAGGCGGGTCGATTTATCATTCCCTGTAATGACATGCCCATAAGGCAGTTCGCCTATTGAGAGCAGGTGTGCGATCAAGGCGCGCTCGAGCTTTTCGCCCCAACCCTGTCGGCGGTAAGCAGGCAAAACTTCGAGCATGCCCATGCTGTAATCCCCGTGCAAGCCGATAAATGCAAAGAGTTTGCCATTATCGCGCACCCCGAACATGCGTCCTTGCTCGATTGCTTCAACAACTTCTTCCGGATCGGCAAGATCGTAATGGTCAAAAACGAATTCGGCATCTGAGGGAGTGAGTTTTTCAAGCGGAAGGTCTGATTGGATGGCGGCATGAAGGTAGTAATATTGATGACACTCGAGAACTGTCTCTAAGTTGCAATGGGCTTTCATATGAAGGGCACAGCGGCTGCCGCATAGCTCGATCAGCTCGGGAAAAACAATTTTGTCCACGAAAGCCATCGGGTTAATCCCGGTAACCAGGTAAAAGTTGTATTGCGGTTTTAACACGGCAATGCCATCCTGGTCGGCATGCACGAGCCTGGCACCGTGTTTGAGAGCACGAATAAGGGGGTAATTAAGATAGTAGTCCTGGTTGAGTAATTCGAGCGCTTTTTCCATGCGGGATATTTTACAACGGTTCAGTTGAACCGCTGGGTAACTTGTGCCTACAAGGGTGTTGAACCCCGATTTTGGGTTCAAATCGACAGAAACAAAATGGGCGGGTTTGCCATGCCCGCCCATTCATTTGATACGAAATATCAATTAATTCCGGTCAGGAAGTTTATTTGGCGGATTGAGGGTTTGTGTATCCTAAAAATGCACAAACCCTCAATCTCGCCCTACGGTCATTCCTACCCAACAATATTCACCAATCGTCCGGGGACGACGATGACTTTGCGAATGGGGCGGCCTTCCAGCGCAGCCTGGGCTTGCTCGCTCGCCAGCGCCAGCTTTTTGGCTTCTTCTTCGCTGATGCCCGGTTCAACTTCAATGCGGTCGCGCAGTTTGCCGTTGACCTGAATGATCAGGGTGATCAGCTCATCTTTAGCGGCTTCTTCGTCCACCTCGGGCCAGGGCTGCAAGTGGATCGAATAGGGTTTGCCCAGCTTCTCCCACAATTCTTCGGCGATATGCGGGCAGACGGGCGCCAGCATGCGCAGATAGAGATCGACGGTCTCGTCCCAGGCCTGGCTGCCGTAAGCCCCGGCGTTCTTGGCGCGCTGCATCTCGTTGAGCAGTTCCATCAGGCTGGAGACGATGGTGTTGAATTCGAAGTTTTCGTAGTCGTAGGTCACCCGTTTGAGTGTCTGATGGGCTTTGCGGCGCAGCGCTTTCAGGGTGTCTTCGTCCGCTTTACCGGCGTAAGGTTCCAGAATGGCGTGCCAGACCCTTCTCAGCCAGCGGCTGTTGCCCTCGATGCCAGTGCTCGACCAAGGCCCACCCAGCTCCCAACGGCAGAAAAAGATCAGATAGGCTCTGACGGTATCAGCGCCATAGCGCTCAACCAGATCGTCCGGGTTGATCACGTTTCCGCGGCTCTTACTCATTTTTTCGCCGTCCTCGCCCAGCACCATGCCCTGGTTGCGCAGCTGCAGCATCGGTTCGTTGCCGGTCACGATGCCACAATCGCGGGCGGCTTTGTGGAAGAAACGCGTGTAGATGAGGTGCATGGTGGCATGCTCGATCCCGCCGGTATAGGTATCGACCGGCATCCAGTAGCGGAATTGCTCCGGATCGAACGGACCTTCGGTGTAATGCGGGCTGAGGTAGCGCAGGTGGTACCAGCTGGAACACATGAAGGTGTCCATTGTGTCCGTTTCGCGTTCGGCTTCGCCGCCGCAGACCGGGCAGGTGGTAAAACGCCAGGTGGGGTGCAGCTTGAGCGGGCTCTCGCCGGTGGGCAGCCATTCGACGTCATCCGGCAGCAGAACCGGCAGCTGGTCTTCAGGTACCGGAACCGCGCCGCAATTCGGGCAATAGACGATCGGAATTGGCGCGCCCCAATAGCGCTGACGGCTGATCAGCCAGTCGTGCAGGCGGTAGTTGGTGGTTGCCTTGCCAACGCCGAGTTCTTCCACATAGCGCACGGCAGCATCGAAAGTTTCGGCTTCGGGCGTGCCGGTCAGCGGTCCGGAGTTGACCATGGAGCCGTGGGCTTCGACCGCTTCGGTCATTTCTTCCGGCAGTGGCAGATCGGTGCCTTCTGGGTGGATGACGACCTTGACCGGCAGGTTGAACTGACGGGCAAACTCAAAGTCGCGCTGGTCATGCCCGGGAACCGCCATGATAGCGCCGGTGCCGTAACTCATCAGGACGTAGTCCGCCACCCAGATCGGAATGTGTTCACTCGAGACCGGATTGACCGCGTAGCCGCCGGTGAAAACGCCGGTCTTTTCCCGAGTGACCGATTCGCGCTGAATGTCAGACTGGCGCTTGGCCTGTTCCTGATAGGCGCGGACCTGGTCGAGCTGAGCCGGGGTGACGATCTTTTCGACCAGAGGATGTTCGGGCGAGAGCACCATGAAAGTAACGCCCCAAAGCGTGTCAGGTCGGGTAGTGAAAACCTCGATCGGGTCACCGGCTTCGGTCCTGAAGATCACCGCCGCGCCTTGTGAGCGTCCGATCCACTTCTTTTGCAGGGTCTTGACGTGTTCGGGCCAGTCGAGCTCATCGTAATGGAGCAGTTCTTCAGCGTAGTTGGAGGTGCGGAAGAACCATTGTTTCAGGTCTTTGCGGATGACCGGGGTCTCGCAGCGTTCGCAATGGCGGTCTTCGCCGTGCACCTGTTCACGCGCCAGGGTGGTGTTGCAGCTCGGGCAAAAATCGACCGGGGACATTTTTTGGTAAGCCAGGTCGTTCTTGAGAAATTGCAGGAACCACCACTGCGTCCAGCGGTAATATTCGGGGTCAGAGGTGGTCAGCTCGGAGCGCCAGTCAAAGCTGTTGCCCATCGAGCGGAGCTGTTTGCGCATGCGCTCAATGTTGGAATAGGTCCAGGTTTTTGGATGGATCTTGCGCTTGATGGCGGCATTTTCGGCCGGAAGCCCGAAGGCGTCGTGCCCGTAGGGGAAGAAGACGTTGTAGCCCTGCATGCGTTTGAAGCGGGCGCGCGCGTCGGGTGGGGTCATGGCATACCAATGACCGATGTGAAGGTCGCCGGAAGGGTAGGCAAACATGGTAAGCGCGTAGTGTTTGGGCTTGTCGGGGTCTGTCTGGGCGTGGTAGATGCCGTCGGCTTCCCAGCGTGCCTGCCACTTGGGCTCGATCTCTTCGGGCTTGTACATCGGTATTGCGGTTGGGTCGATCATCTTTACTCCTGTTTTTGTTGCCGGGTCTTTTGGGAGCCAGCGATTTTTTATTTTTAGGGGCAGTTTATCTTGCCCCACATTTTTGCTTCCCGACCGAATGAAATATTTCGGTCAGGTCGCTTTCATAACCCACCCCCTTCAATTCCCCCTCCCTCCGCCTTCGGCTGGAGGGGGTTAGGTTATTGTCAGCTCCTTCAAGTTGTGAATGGCGGTCTCGTTTAAACACCCCCTCCTGGGAGGGGGTGTTGAAGGGGCTGCTTGCGTCCTGGGTGTAGTTCCCAGGAGTGGGTCCTTTTGTCTTTTTTTAAGTTGCTTTCCGCTGGAACTCTATATTCGTTAAACAAAAAGTCCCTGCATGCAGGGACGAAGTTGATTCGCGGTACCACCCTGCTTCCCACCTCGAGGGTGGGCAGCTCATGGGAGCGCTAACGGGCTCAGACGTCTGCGGCTAAAGGACATCACCGCAGCCACGCTCTTTTGGTAAGAGAAGCAGGTGAGTAGAGTCTGAGGCACTCCGCTTGTGCCTGCCAGGTCGCAGCAAACCCTGGCTCTCTGGCGGATGACCTGTGTTCTGCCATCGTGTTTACCGCCAAAGTATATCACGGGGATGACCTGTGATGCAATAGATGAATGTACGAAAAATCCGCATTTTGATTACTAGTGAAGTATACTAAGCAAAGGCTTTGCCTCTCTATTCGCAAGCCATAAATGACTTGCCAGTTGGGCTGAAAGGGATTTATATCATGCATAACATTCGAAAGATTCAGGATGATCTATACAACCTCGGCGTGAATGACCGCCGGATAACGCTTTTTGAAAACGCGCATCCCGTGCCGCGTGGGATGAATTACAACTCTTACCTGCTTTTGGACGAGAAGACCGTCTTGGTAGACGCGATCGACCGCGCTGTGCAGGATCAATTCCTCGAAAACCTGACCGCTGCCCTGGCTGGCAGAGAATTGGATTATCTGGTGGTTCAGCACATGGAACCCGACCACTGCGGGCTGATCCCCGAGATTAGCCGCCGCTACCCAAAGATGAAGATCGTTGGGAACAAGAAGACCTTCCAGTTCATTTCCCAGTTTTATGAAATTGACCTGACCGATAAAACCCTCGAGGTCAAGGAAGGCGACGTTCTGGAAACCGGACGCCACAAGCTGACTTTCGTCTTCGCACCGATGGTGCATTGGCCCGAGGTGATGCTGACCTATGATCAGACCGATAAGATCCTCTTTTCCGCTGACGCTTTTGGCACTTTTGGGCCTGTTGACGGGCTGATGTATGCCGATCAATATGATTTTGAGAGAGAATACCTGCCCGAAGCGCGGCGTTATTACACCAGTATTGTCGGCAAATACGGCCGCCAGGTGAGCGGTTTGATCGAGAAGGTTGCCGGGCTCGAATTTTCGATGTTCTGCACCATGCACGGGCCGATCTGGCGCAAAGACCTGCACCTGATCCTTGAGAAATATCAAAAATGGGCCAGTTATACCCCGGAGGAAAAAGGTGTTGTGATCGCCTACGCTTCTGTTTATAACAATACCCAGGTGGCGGTGGAGATTTTGGCCAACAAGCTGGCCGAGGGCGGCGAGGAGAAGATCGTTGTCCACAATGTGTCAAGTTCCGATCCGTCATACGTTTTGAGCGACTGCTTCCGCTTTGACCGGATCGTACTGGCAAGCTCAACCTTCAATAACGAGGTCTTCCCCTACATGGACAGCGTTCTCTTTGACCTGAAGAATCATAATCTGACCAATCGCAAGGTCGCGGTGATCGAAAACGGCAGCTGGGCGGCACAAAGCGGCAAGCGGATCCGTGAATATCTTGAGCAGATGAAGGGGATTGAGATCATGGAAGAGACTGTTTCGCTCAAGTCTTCTGTCAAGGCGGTCGATGTTGAGGCGATCGAAGCGCTGGCAAAGGCACTTTTGGCTGGATAGTTGGTCTTTCTGCCGGGAGAATTAACTCTCCCAGATTTTTGAGAATAAAGGCCGTGTTCTTTGATTGGACACGGTTTTTGTTATACTCTCGGCTGGAGATTGTGCCGTTGTAAAGCCCAGTGCCTACACTTCCAGTGACCAGCTATGTGATCGCGGATATCCTGGCGGAGATCTACCCCTTGGAATATATGCGGTAGTTCAGTTAGGGAGGCAGGAGAACACAGCTTCGACGCCTTCACGCACTACTGCAGCATCGGCAGCAAACCGACCTGGCCCGACCTGCCGTTCCGTTATCGATCCTACACGAACGAGAAGTTTAGGATGATCCGAAAGTTTTGGAGTAGTTGGGAAGAACCTTTCTTATTAATAGTTGAAAGCGATATGTGTCAACTTTTCCGGCAGGTTGAAGACCTTTCAATTGCTGCGTACTTTAGTTTGCCGACCCCCAAAAACCGATCCTCACATCAATTCCCCAAAAAACAATTCCCAAAAAAATGCTTGACACTACCGGAAACTATCGTAAAATCATTTCATATTAGTTCACAAAAACTAATCTTTCAAATTCCTCCGATTCGTTGATTCCCTCGCGGATAGACGAACGATACGGCAAAGAGAGCAATTTCTTTTGCCCGCCAGTGCGCAAAGGAGGCGGGTGTCCTGCAAAAGGGATACGCTGTTTGTGCGAGTTTTTACTGGCGAGAGGAGCATCCAGGAAACATAAATCGACAATTTAACTCTCTAACAACTCTATTTAACTATTTAATTTCTGGAAAGGAAGAATATTATGTGGATTTTAAGAATTAATGTATCAGATCTTAGCTATAAACTGGAAGATGTACCCGAAAAGTACAAATTACTCTATGGACGAGGCCTGACCTCCCAGATCGTCTATGACGAAGTTCCCCCGCTTTGCCATGCTTTGGGGCCAAACAATAAGTTGATCTTCTCAACTGGGATGGTCACTGGAACAATCGCTCCCTCTTCCGCCCGTGTTTCAGTTGGTGGAAAATCTCCGCTGACCGGCGGGATCAAGGAAGCCAATGCGGGCACATCCTGGGGCCCGGATCTGGCAAAACTGCGCATCCGTGCCCTGATCCTTGAGGGTATGCCTAAAGACAAAAAATCCTACGCGGGCGCTGTGATCAAGTGGGACGGTGAAAAACCAGCCGTCGAGTTCTTTGACGCGACCGAATATACCGGAAAAGACGTCTACGAAGTTTGTCCCCAGATCTTCGATCGGTTTGGGAAAAAGGTTTCCATTGCCACCATGGGTGTGGTGGGTGAGATGGGCTATGCCAATTCCGGCATCGCTTTTAATGATCGCTTTGGCCGACCCAGCCGGTATGCCGGACGCGGCGGTCTGGGTGCGGTCATGGCCGCCAAGGGTATAAAATTCATTATCCTGGATACAAAAGAGGCGCCCGCTGTTGAAATCCCGAACAAGGGACTTTTTGAAGAAGGCCGCAAAAAACTGGTCGATGCCATCCGCAGCCACCCGATCTCTCAGCCCAAGGGCGGCCTGAACAGCTATGGAACCATGGTGTTGGTCAATATTTTGAATGAGGCTGGTGGTCTGCCGACCCGCAACTTCTCCGCCGGGCGTTTTGAAGGAGCTGCCAAAACCTCAGGTGAAGCCCTTTTCGAAACGAACAAAGAGCGCATGGGGAAAGAAGTCTACAACCACGGCTGTTCTCCCACCTGCATCATTCAATGCTCGAACACACTTTACAAGCCCGATCAGACGGAAGCTACCTCCTGTATTGAATACGAATCGGCCTGGTCGTTGGGCGCCAATCTTGGCGTTGATGACCTGGATGATATCGGAACCATGAACCAATTATGCAACGAATATGGTTTGGATACGATCGAGACCGGTGTCACCCTGGGTGTTGCGATGGAAGCTGGCGTGATCGAGTTTGGCGACAGCAAGGGCGCGATTCAGTTGATCCATGAGATGGGCAAAGGCACCCCTCTGGGACGCACCCTGGGCGGTGGAACTGGCGCGACTGGCAAGATCTATGGCGTTACACGCGTGCCGGCCGTCAAGGGTCAGGGTATGCCCGCTTACGAGCCGCGCGCAATCAAAGGCATCGGCATCACTTACGCGACCACGACCATGGGCGCTGACCATACCGCCGGATATACCATCTGCCCTGAAATTTTGGGCGTGAGCGGCAAGGTCGATCCCCTGAGCCCGGAAGGAAAAGCAGCCTTGAGCCGCGCTTTTCAGGCAACCACCGCGTTCATCGACTCCAGCGGTCATTGTTTGTTCATCGCCTTCCCGATCCTGGACATCGCGACCGGGTTTGAGGGCATGATTCAGGAATGCAACGCCATGCTCGGTACGGATTGGGACGCGGACGCGATCGTTGCGTATGGCGCCAAGGTCCTGAAAGTGGAAAGAGCCTTCAACGAAGCCGCCGGTCTGACCAAACATGATGATCGTATCCCCGAGTTCATGAAGATCGAACCGCTTCCTCCCCACAATCAGGTCTTTGACATCCCGGATGAGGCGCTGGATTCTGTGTACGGGGAGCTGTAAGTAGCTAATTAAACAGTAATGAAGACGGGATGACCTTTTTCAGTGAAAATTGAAAGAGATCATCCCAAAAACATGGTTGCTGATACAATCCATTTAACGTTTTATGCGGCCTGAAAACGCAGGCATTGTTTCAGGCAGGATGTTTTCAGGTTTCGCTGAGGTAATGATGGTCGTGAAAGTTAAAGTGTTTGCCGATCTGAGGCAGTATATCCCCGAACTTGGGTTGGGGGAGAGCCTTGCTGTGCATGTGGAATCCGGAACGACGATTCGGCAGCTTTTTGAACAACTGGGAATCCCTGAAAGTGAGATCAAACTGGCTTTTGTGAACGGAATCTCACTTGAATTTGACCATGTTCTTTCAGTAAATGATGAGATAAGCTTTTTCTCGCCTGTCGGTGGAGGTTGATCAGATGCTTGTGGAAGTTT
Source organism: Anaerolineaceae bacterium UBA1415 (assembly GCA_002305635.1). Taxonomy (GTDB): domain Bacteria; phylum Chloroflexota; class Anaerolineae; order Anaerolineales; family Anaerolineaceae; genus Mesolinea. The sequence continues at coordinate 39,384 of DBPR01000020.1, forward strand.
GGCTGTATGGAGAGTTGTCCCGATATGGTGGGGAGAGCGCGCAAAAAGGTTTTGCCCTGCTGAAGCTTGAACTGCAGGAAGGTATGAATATGGCGGGCTTGCTGGAAGCGCTGAAGATGCCGACCGAAGAAAGAGGTATCACTTTCGTCAACGGGAATCTGAGCGCACTGCCTGGTCTGCAGCCTGATCTTGAACAGATCGTGATGGACGGCGACCGGATCTCCTTTTTTGACCACCGCAGCATGTGGCCCTTTCAGTACCGGCACGGCGCCGCGATGTCTGAAGGGCTCCAGGGCGTGCTGGAAACCGACCCCGAAGCGATCATGCATCATCAGCAAAAGGAAGATGGAATCAGCTGCTGTCTGAAGCAGAGCAAGTTAAGCTAAAAACATCGATCACCACACCCATCCAATCTATGGTGGCGTTGATCAAAAAGACAAACAATTTGAGCGCGGACAGGGAATCACACGCGGACAAAAACCGAATTTCATGACTTTTTTGTAACAGCATGATTCAATAATTGGGATGTGATCATGCGCGTAATGGTTTCAAATTTCTCCTTGTTTTCCCTTGACTCATCCCCCATAAGCTGATAAACTTTTGGCTTGAAATCAGAGGCTGAGGTAAAACAGGCCTTGCGCAAGCGTGCGAGTTTTGATATACTTCTAATTCTGGTAGATAACCTTAACAGTAGAAAATTCCCGGGCGCCGGCGTAGCTCAATGGTAGAGCAACCGCCTTGTAAGTGGTAGGTTATGGGTTCGATTCCCATCGTCGGCTCAGTTTACTCTTTAGCGATTGTGATCGACTTCGGTGGATCATAATCTCCAGCGGGTAAAGAGCTTGCGCCCAAAGGAAAAAATGGACAGTTACCCAAGTGGCCAACGGGGGCTGACTGTAAATCAGCTGGCAAGCGCCTTCGGAGGTTCGAATCCTTCACTGTCCACTTTATCCCGCATATGCGGGGTAGTTGCACGGCTGCCCTCATAGCTCAGTTGGTAGAGCGCATTCTTGGTAAGAATGAGGTCATCGGTCCGATTCCGATTGAGGGCTTTTGCCGAGTTATTAGAAAAGAGAAAAATAATAGTCATTATTAAGGAGAAAAGATGGCGAAACAAAAATTTGATCGCTCTAAGCCTCATATGAACATCGGTACGATGGGTCATATTGATCATGGCAAAACAACACTGACCGCTGCTATTACCAAAGTCCAGGCTCTGCGTGGCTTTGGCCAGTTCCGCGCATACGACACAATCGATAATGCTCCGGAAGAAAAAGCCCGTGGTATCACCATCAACATTACCCATGTTGAATACGAAACTGCCAAGCGCCACTATGCTCACGTTGACATGCCCGGTCACCGTGACTACATCAAGAACATGATCACTGGTGCTGCCCAGGTTGATGGCGCCATTCTCGTCGTCAGCGCTCCTGATGGCCCCATGCCCCAGACCAACGAACACGTTCTGTTGGCCCGCCAGGTTGAGGTTCCCTCCATTTTGGTCTTCCTGAACAAGACTGACCAGATGGACGATCCTGAACTGCTCGAGCTGGTTGAGATGGAAGTTCGCGAACTGCTCTCCAAGAACGGTTTCCCCGGCGACGATGTGCCGATCATCCGCGGCTCCGCCAAGGTTGCTCTCGACAGTGCCTCCACTGATCCCAACGCTCCCGAATACAAGCCGATCGCTGACCTGATGGATGCTGTTGACGACTTCTTCGTGGAACCTGTCCGTGACTTCGAAAAAGACTTTCTCATGCCTATTGAAGACGTCTTCTCGATCAAGGGCCGCGGTACTGTTGTGACCGGTCGTATCGAACGCGGTACTTTGAAACTGAACGATCCTGTTCACATTGTTGGTCTGATGGACAAGCCCCTGCCCACCGTTGCCACTGGTATCGAAATGTTCCACAAGCAACTCGATTCTGGTATGGCTGGTGACAATGCCGGTATCCTCCTGCGCGGTATCGATCGCGATCAGGTCGAACGCGGTATGGTTCTTTGCAAGCCCAACTCCATCGAGCCCCACACCGAGTTTGAATGCTCTGTCTACATCCTCAAGAAGGAAGAAGGCGGACGCCACAGCGCATTCTTCACCGGCTATCGCCCGCAGTTCTACATCCACACCACCGATGTTACCGGTGATGTGACCCTGCCCGCGGATGTTGAAATGGTTCTGCCCGGTGACAACGTCAATGGCATGCGTGTCAAGTTGATCCAGAAGGTCGCTATTGAAAACGGTTCCGAATTCGCTATCCGCGAAGGCGGTCTGACTGTCGGCGCCGGCAGGATCACCAAGATCATTGCATAGGTTTTAGTTTTTTAGAGGAAGGAATCATGGCTGCCTGAACAAGGCAGCCATGTTGGACTAAAATGGCATCAAAGAAAAAAGATATTCGTCCAGTAATTCATTTGGCCTGCACCGAGTGTAAAGAGCGCAATTACACCACAGTGAAAAACCGCCGAAATGACCCTGGTCGATTGGAAATGAAAAAATATTGCTCACGCTGTCGCGCTCACAAGTTGCACCGTGAGGTAAAATAAGCTTCCAGCAATGGGAGCGCTTAGGTCAGTGGCTCAATTGGCAGAGCACCGCTCTCCAAAAGCGGGGGTTGAGGGTTCAAGTCCTTCCTGACCTGTTGAAGTAAATCAACGCCGTAGATCCTACGGCGTTGAGCCGTCAAACGGGAGTAAAAAATGGCACTAAAAGAAAATAAACCGAGTTTTGGACAAAGAGTTAAAAATTGGTGGCGTCAGACCGTTGGCGAGCTGCGCAAGGTCACCTGGCCTTCCCGCGAGGAAGCTTTATCGCTGACCCGCATCGTTTTGATCGTTACCATCGTTATGTCAGCAATCCTGGGCGTGCTTGATTTCCTTTTTGCCCGCCTGGTTGGTTTGTTGGTCGGTTAGGTATAGAAGAGAGACCTGATCATGTCTGATTTTTTGAACGACGACCTTTCTGACGGCAAGGATTTGACGGAAAACGCAACTCCTGCTCCTCAGGAGGCGCAGGGATCCCAGCCTGAGGATGATGGCTCCAATGACAACCGTAATTGGTATGTCATCCATTGTTACTCGGGTTATGAGAACAAGGTGCGCAAGAACCTCGAACAACGCATCGAGACCATGGGCATGAAGAACAAGATATTTGAGGTCGTCATTCCCACACAAGAAGAGATCGAAGTTCGTGATGGTAAACGCCGCACTGTGGAACGCCATGTTTTTCCGGGCTACGTCCTGGTGAATATGATCCTGGAAGAAGATTCCTGGTTTGTCGTCCGCAATACCCCTGGCGTAACCGGTTTTGTGGGCATGGGCGATGAGCCGACGCCGTTGCGCTCTGAGGAAATGGCTGGCATTTTGCGCCGTATGGAAAATGAGGCCCCGACTTATAAGGTCACTTATAAACAGGGCGACCGTGTTCGCATCGTGGATGGTCCTTTCAATGACTTCCGCGGTATTGTGGACGAAATTAATATGGAACGCTCGAAGATTCGCGTTATGGTGAACTTCTTTGGGCGAGAAACTCCTGTGGAACTCGATTTTCTGCAGGTTGAGAAAGCGTAAACCGGAGCGATCCGGAAATTTGTGGGAGGGCTAAAGAGCCCGATAGCACCACCAAGGAGATTTATCTGTGGCAAAGAAAGTAAAAGCAATAGTAAGACTGCAAATTCAAGCCGGTAAAGCAAACCCGGCACCCCCGATCGGCCCAGCGTTGGCACCTCACGGCGTCAACATCATGGCTTTCTGCAAGGACTACAACGCCCGCACGAGCAATCGCATGGGCGAGATCATCCCTGCTGATATCACCATCTTCATGGATGGTTCGTTCAAGTTTGAGCTGAAATCCCCGCCTGCCGCGATCATGATCAAAAAGGCGGCCGGTGTGGCCAAGGGTTCGGCCAATCCCCGTGCCGAAAGCGTTGGTCAGGTCACCAAAGCTCAGCTGAAAGAAATTGCTGAAGTTAAGTATAAGGACATGAACGCCAACGATATCGAAGCTGCCGTCCGCCAGTTGGAAGGCACTGCTCGTAACATGGGCATCAAGGTCGTCGAAAAGTAATCAGGAATATAGCAAAGTGGGAGGGTCAGGACGCCCGCAGGAACCACAAAGGAGTTTAAATGTCTAAAAAAGGAAAGAATTTTGTAAACGCCAAACAAAAGATCGAGGCGGAAAAGGTTTATACCCCTAAAGAAGCCATCGAAATGGTCAAAGAACTTGCCTTCGCGAAGTTTGATGAGACCGTAGAGATCCACCTGCGCACTGGTTTGGACCCCCGCCAGGCTGATCAGCAGGTTCGTGATGTCTGTGTTTTGCCCAAAGGATTGGGTAAGACCGTGCGGATTCTGGTTTTCGCCCAGGGCGAAGCTGCCGCCGCCGCCCGTGCTGCCGGTGCTGATTTCGTAGCCGAAACCGATGAAGACCTGGCCCGCATCCAGGGTGGTTACACCGATTTTGATGTGGCCGTTGGTACGATGGATATGATGGGCAAGGTTGGCCGTTTGGGCCGCGTTTTGGGCCCCCGCAACCTCATGCCTAACCCCAAGGCCGGTACCGTTGTGCAGCCTGGCGATATTGTTCAGGCGATTGAGACCGCCAAAGCCGGTCGTGTTGAGTTCAGACTCGACAAAAGCGCCAACATTCACGTCCCGTTGGGCAAGGTTTCCTTCAGTGTGAACGATCTCTACGAGAACATGGCCGCATTGACTACCGCTGTTCGTAAGGCACGCCCAAGCGGCGCCAAGGGCTCCTTTATTAAGAGAGTTACCCTGGCCTCGACCATGGGCCCTGGCATCAAAGTGGATGTCAACTCCGCCATGAACATGGAGACCGAACAGGTCTAAGGTTTTCTGAATTAAAAACAGACCCCTGTGATAACGCTATCCAGGGGTCTTTTGTTAATTAGATGCCTTTGAATCTGTCAGTATTTGAAGTTGATTCTGGTAGTATCAATCCATAACGTAGCAGCCCCTGCATTTTGCGCGTAGATATAACACCCTTGCTTGTTGGGTGACAATTTCAGATTTTTCCCCAGGAATAATGTTGAATGACTTTCTTTTTTTACCGGGTTTCCACCAATGCCTTGTTGGTAAGCCGTCCTGCAGTTTGTAACAGTTATTCCAGGGATCCCCGTTTTTTGTGCTTTTAGGTGTTGATCGTTCGGATGAATGGTAACCATTCTTAAGCTCGACCGGATATACCTTGACGGGCTATCATGGCGGTTTTCCCTTTGTGTGATACACGATGAGAAAACAACCGACACCCTTAAATATGCTTTGACCATGATAGAATGACAAGGAATTAATCTTGAGTTTAGTGGTTAACCGAGTGTGGTTTTATGGAGAATGAGGATCGGGTTGCGGAAAAGATGAATAAGAGATCTGAAAGATGGAAGGTCTTATTGATCGCGCTGGGGATATTCTTCGTTGCCCTGGTTGTGCGCATGGTTGGCCTGAAATTCGGTTTTCCACTCTTCACCCATCCGGATGAAGGTTATCTGATGGGGACTTTGCGATATATGAGCGCTGCTAAGGGCTTGAACCCCGGAACTTATATTTATCCGGCTTTCCCCAGCCTCTATTCCCGCTATTTCGTCATTAACGGACTAAGCATCTATAAATTAGGGGGGGATTATGCCCTGTTCTATGGGCAGGCTCTCTTTTCCTTCTATTATGTTTCCAGGCTGATGACCGCGGTTCAAGGCGCATTGCTCGCGGTTGTGGCCTGGTTCATTGGTCGAAGCTACAAAAAGTTTGATTTCTCCTGGCCGGCAGCCGTTTTGTTCACTTTTTACCCACCTTTTGTTCTCCATTCTCATTATGTGACCGTTGATATCCCGCTGACGCTTTATGTCATGCTTGTGCTCCTTTTCAGTCTGAATTACCTTTTGAGCGATAAGAAACACTGGTTGGTTTTGGCGAGCTTGATGGTGTCGGTCGCTGCCATGGAGAAGTATCCGGGGATTCTTTCCATTGGGATCGTCCTGGTCACGATAGGAGTTCAGGCTTTCAGAGATAATAAAAAAGGTGAATCACCGCAATGGCGTTTTTTTTGGAAAACAACCGCGATCAGTCTTTTGGTGATCATCGTGGGGATAGCGCTGATCGGTCTGCCAATGATAAGGAATTTTGATATCGCCTGGAAACAGATCCTTCAGGAAGCCCGACCCAATCACCTTGGCTCGGATGGGCTTGGCTGGGGAGGCAATCTTCTTTATTACCTCAAAGACTTCTATACAAATGCGGGAATTATTATTTGTATCCTGGCGGCTGTTGGGCTTGGGGCAGCAATACTGATAAAAGACCCCGCGGCTTTGCTCCTGCTCTTTGGAGGTGGATATTGGATTGCGCTGAGCGTGCTCTCGCTGCATCACAGCCGTTGGTCTTTGCCGATGATGACTACACCTTTGTTTTTGGCGGCTGTCGGAGCGAGCTTCCTTTGGCAAAAGGTCAGAGGGAAGACGGCTGGTAAAATCGCGCTCGCGGTTTTGTTGCTGATCGGTTTTGTCCCCATTGTTCTGAAAGGAACAATGACATCGGTGATGCTGACCTGGCAGGACACCCGCAACGAAGCTCTGCACTATATGCAGGAACACGGCCTGACGAATGATGTGACTCTCTCGGATGGGTATACCCCTTACAATCCGAACTACAGAAACGACATTTACGCGTTCGATTTTTCTGATCTGGGCGAAATAAAGTATATTGTTACTTCCTCTTTGATGAAGGACAGATTTATGGCTGAACCTGAGCGGTATGCAAGGGAAAATGCTTTTTATGAAAAAGTCAGGAGTCACGCGGTATTGATCAAGGATTTTCTGCCGAATCCGGAGCCTGTCTCAGTTCCCGATCAAGTCAGGGCCATTCTTGATTATCTGAACCGTCGATTCGGGGATAGCGAGGCTACTTATCTAACTGGCCCGAGGTTAGAGATTTACAAACTGAAAGAATAACCGGGAAGACCTTTCTCTACGTTGTAGATTGAAGAGGTAAAGTTTGGATATAATACTTTATCAGCTCCTCCATTTAATGGAGGTCTGATTTCGTGTCAAGCTGTTTTACATGACTGAAAATTTTTGTGATTTCCTGATAATCTGAAAGGAAGGTGAATATGGATCTGAAAAAGAGGATCGAAAGGTTCAAAGAACTGGAATATGAGTTCAACAAGGATTTTTACCAGGAGTTGAAAGAAGGGCAGGAGCCGCACACGCTTTTTATCGGCTGTTCGGATTCAAGAGTGGACGCAGAAACGCTGTTTCAGGCCAAACCAGGTGAGATCTTCCAGATGAGGAATGTCGCCAATATTGTGCCCAGGGAAGAAGAGCCGGACACTCACCCCTCGGTGGTTTCGGCCATTGAATATTCCATTAAAATCCTGAAGGTCAAAAACCTGATCGTTTGCGGGCATTCCAACTGCGGCGGCTGCGCGGCGATCCGGAAGCTGGAAGATTATAAGGAGCTTCTCCCGTATACCAGTGAGTGGATCGCTCAAAGCGTGTCGATTTCCAACTATATTGACCAGAAGTACCCGGATATGAAGGAAGAAGATAAGGTCATCATGCTCGAAAAGCTGAATGCGGTCCAACAGCTGGATAATCTCATGACCTATGAGTTTGTCAGGGAAAGGGTCGCATCAGGGGAGCTAAACCTGCAGGCGTATTATTACGATATCGGCACCGGCGGGATTTCTGTCTATGACTATGACAGCGTATTTTCGGATATGATCGAAGAAATCACCCTGAGCCGGAAGCCTTTGGTGGAATAGAACTAAAAGTCACCTGTCTTTCCTGTTGATAATCTTATGTAGTAACCGATTGCGTTTGTCAGGTGAACATTTCCCAACGCTTCGTAATTGGGGAAAAGTTGAGATTGAAATCATCCATTATTTTGGCAATTTCAATCTGCTGTTATGCTTTCATTTAACCTCTCACTTTGGTAACCAGAGTAGTCAGTCCGCCCTTTGGGCACCTTCTCCCGCCCCCTGGGAAAGCACCACGGGCAGGTGAGAAGGCTTGGTTTCTGACGAATCGCAACGATTTTATAATACAAGGTTGAGATTAAGAGTTGAACTTGAATTTGCAGTCAACTTTTGATCCGACCTCGAACAAAAATGTTTGAACAAGGTCATTCTTCCTGCAGCACGTAAAGCTCTTCTAAACCCATGCCGAATGTCCCCTCCACGACACCAACCATCAACTTAATTGAATAATGATATATATCGTGGGCATCCGTTATTGCTGGATCGTTAATAGCCTTTTTGAAGTACTGCTCGACTGTTAAATCCTTATCGCTGCACCATATGTCGATCAGCTCGTTGGCGTCGATCAAAAAATGGTATTCCGCACCACCGCCGTTGTTGTCATCGGCTTTCACTGTGAACTTTTTCTCATTAATATAGTAGGTAACTACAACGCGATATTCTTCACTCAATGGCGTGTAAAAGCGCACCTCACCACCACCGCCCTCCCATGGTTCCTGTTTGGGATCATGTATTGAAACATCGAAATATTCTCCTGGTCCATTATGAACGTACAGCCAGCCTTGAACCTCCTTGCTTTCAACGAAACCCAGACTCGTCAGTGATATCTTCTCGGCAGGTGGCTGGAATGGCAGCTGGAATAATTGATTGGCAGTCATGCCAAAGGTACTTTTCAGCGCGTTGGTATGGAAACGAATGGGCACGAGCAGAAGGTCTTCGTCTTCGCTGGCGTCAGGGAATATCGCGCGGATGTGTCCCTCGAGACTGTCCCGGTTCTCAAACAAGTTTTCGCTGCCTTCAGCAAAGTTATAAACATAGTTCACTACCATTTCGCCATCCAGAACAGCTAAAACTACATAAACGTTTTGCTCTGGATAGTAACCAATATCAACTTTATAAGCTTCCCCTCCGAAAACCACCCTGAGGCAGTTTTGCGTCCAATCCTCCCCGGAAAGCCCCCATTCCTCATGGTTGAGGCGCACATCAATATTCTCGCCCCAATATTCAGCCTGGTGTCTTTCATCGTTCATGGTAAACCCAAGCTCAGAAAGACTTGACGGTATAACGAAATCCTTGTTTTCGAGATTGGAGTAAATAGCTGACAATGGAGAATAGTTTAGCGCGCAGCCTGCCAGGTGGAGCAATTTCAGGTTTGTCAGGTTGGCAAGTGGTGTCGCGTCCGTGATCGTCGAATTGTTCAACATGAGAATTTCAAGGTTGGTGAGATTGGCGAGCGAGCTGTAATCCTGCGCCTCACAGTCGGTCAGGATCAACAGTTTGAGACCCGTCAAGCTGGCAAGCGGCGCGATATCAGCGATCGGGTTGGCGCTCAGCACCAGCGAAGTGAGCCTGGTGAGCTCCGCAAGCGGTGTGAGGTCAGTGATCTCGTGATCGGAGAGATCGAGATGTTCGAGGTTTTTGAAGTGTTCCAGGCCGCCAATATCGCGGATAGGCTTTTTGTCTGGAAAAAACTGATGCCACTCAAAGCCAAGATCAAGCGCTGTCACAGCTTCGGCTTCTGCGGTGGTAATGCCGCCCATGGGTTTACCAAGAGCAGCGCAGACCATAGCTTCTAATGTCGGGTCGGCAAAAACGACCATTTCCTGAGGTTTTGAGGTGGGCTCTACGATGGTCTGTTCTGCAAGTGGGGTTGAATCTGCCACGGTGGTTTCCAATTGTAAATTATTGGACTGTTCAGCGGGAAGAGATGAACAGGACGCGAGTGAGACGATCATGAAAATTAAAAGAAATATTGGAAGAATCTTGTTCATCTTTTTCTCTCTTTTTTATGATGGCAATCCATCAGCGGGTGGTATGATTTTCATCATAAATTATAATCCTACAAACAAAAAAATCCAAGAAGTTGTGTAATCAATATAAAAACAATTTAATTCTGACTTGGTCTCTCTTTCAAGCCAGAACAGAAGTTTTACTTATCCACACGAACGTAAATCTTCTTTTCAATATATGGCTCATCAGGGGTAAACTTAAGCGTATGATCACAGCTATCGCGTTTGATTTCACCGAAGTTTTGTTTACCCTTGATCCTGAGGTTCGGCTCACTGCGGAGGAGTGGAAAATCTTCGAGGGTTTTGGCTTGTTCTATCCGGATGCTGTATTTTTAGCTCATTTCGCTCAGGAGCTGGGCGTGAGCGAGGCGCGGGTCGAAGTGGAGGTGCGAAGGCTGGTTGCCAGTATCTATCTGCTCAAGGAGCCGGATCTGTTTGAGAAGATCCCGCGCTTTAAATTCGCGGCGGCGACCAATCACCTCTCATACATGGTGGACTACTTTTTTACCCTGCCGATCTCGAAGCATTTTTGCGCGGCGGTAAGCTCAGGAGAGCTTGGCTTTGAGAAGCCTGACCCGGAATTTTATGAGCGCGTGGCTGCCAGGCTGGACGAAGAGCCCAGAAACATCCTCTTTATCGATGACCGGCTCGAGAACTGCCAGGGCGCGGCTGCCTGCGGCATGCGGGTCTTGCATCATGACCCTTTGCAATCTCTTTCCACGGAGATCAATCAATATTTACGTGATTTTGAGGAGAATAAATAATGGAATTTCGGGAACTGGATCAGAGCTGGAAGGGCAAAACCTTTCTTTTCCGATATACAACAACGCATCATTATCGTGTGGAAATAAAACATGCTGAAAATGAAATAACGCTGCAACTCAGAAGGGAAAAATTCCCTGAACCAGTCATAAAGAGCTTTGAAAGCGGTCTTTTTTCCTGTTGGTTGGAAAATCCCTGGGTCTTGGCAGTATTCGAGGGCGGTGAAATAATCGCGTTCATTGAGACCTCCGACGAAAGCTGGAATAACCGCCTGCGGATCGTTGACCTGTTGGTGGAGGAATCGCACCGTTATCAGGGGATTGGCAAAATTTTGATCTCGCGTGCCATTGAAAAAGCAAAAAAAGCCGGGCAGCGAGCGCTCGTACTTGAAACACAAAGCTGTAATGACCCTGCCATCCGTTTTTATCGTGCCTGCGGCTTTAAATTGATCGGCCTGGATGCCAATCACTATCAAAATGATGATGTCGAACGAGGCGAGGTGCGCCTTGAGTTTGGGCTGATGCTCTAAGTTCCCCTATTTCACCTGCTCGGGCTGATGGGGCTCGATCTGACCAATGCCAAATTTCTGGAACAATAAGGGGCTCCACCAGGAAACCCAGAAGCCGATCAGGCTGTAACGGATGAAGCGCAAAACCATGCTGAGCAGACCCATTTCCATTTGGAAAAGTTTGCCCAGGCCGGCATAGAGCGCGAAGACACCGACGATCCCGATCAGAAAACGGACGAGCTTCTGCCAGCTCCCCAGATGAGACTGAAGCACCCCTTTTTGGTGCAGCAAGATCGAAAAGCCAGCCAGCATGCCAAACCAAACGCCTGCGGTGGTCAGTGCTCCCTTCAGGTTCATCGGGTCGATCTCACCAGCAAGGGCAACCCATTCCGCGGGCACCTGCCAGGCGTTGGAAATTAATTTCACCAGGGCAGGCAGAAGGATCATCAGGAGCGCGCCGAGAGCTGTTAGCAGGAGCTTCTTTGAAAGAGATAGCTTGAGCAGGTTTCGACCGATGTTCTTTGAGTAATGGGCAAAGAGTGATACCGAAACCGCGCCTATGGCCCACCCGAGCAAGACATCGCTGATGAAATGCACGCCGAGGAAGATGCGCGATAGACCGATCAGGAAGATCATGATGCTCAGAATCCAGGTCGCGACAGTTTTGTCGTTCTCTTTGGCCGTCCAGCCCCAAACAGCAGCCGAATTTTGGGCATGACCTGAGGGCAGACCAAAGGAATCGTGAAACGCGCCAGGTTTGATCTTGTCGGAGAGCCAGTAAGGGCGGGGGCTTTTGAATATTATCTTGAAAAAGCTGTTGGTCGAAGCGCTCAACAGGAGCATAATCCCGATGCGCAAGCCAGCCAACGTGTTGACGCACCAATAGACCAATGGCATGAAAAGCAGATAGAAGGTTTCGTCACCAAGAATGGTAACGGCTTTCCAGAAGGGCTGCATACTGGCCCCCCAGGACTGAAGTGTTTCAATGATTGGTAGTTCGAATTGGTGGATCATGTTTGGCTCCTTATCTTGTCGTCATCCGAGATTATTATATAAGAAAATAGGTGCAGTTTTCGCTGTTGTCAATTTTACGTGAACGACATTTCGGGAATTTCTCCATTGAATTAGACATCGTAAAAAAGATATAAAAAGAGAGGCTATACTTTTTAAAGGAGCGAATTATGGAGAGAAAAATGAAGATCGTTGTCACAACAGGCATTGTAGTTCTACTCATAACAATAGCCATTATCATTTTTGCATATCGAAATATGAATGCCGATTTTTTCAATGCGGATTTCATGAAAAAAACGGGCTATAAATCAGGTTTTACTGAAAACACAGCGATTTTAGAGGACGGTTCGGAAATTTATTATATAGAAGGGCCAAACAACGGCCCGGCACTGCTTTTGCTTCATGGCCAGCAGACCAGCAGCTATGATTACGCAAAAGTATTGCCTGAATTGTCAAAATCATTTCATCTTTATGCCCTTGATTACTATGGTCATGGCAAATCATCTAAAGATCCTGATAAGTACAGCGCGGTCGCAATAGGAAACGACATCATCTGGTTTATCGAAAATATTATCAAGGAAAAAGTCTATATCTCCGGTCACTCCTCTGGAGCCCTACTCGCCGCTTATGTTTCAGCCAATGCCCCTGAAGCCATTATCGCCACGATTTTGGAAGATGGTCCTTTCTTCTCCACCCTTCCTGGAAGAGCGGAAAAAACAATTTCGTGGCTGGGGTTTAAATTAATGTATGACTATCTCAATCAAAATGAGATCGATACTTACATGGAATACTCATTGGAACATGATTATATGCAGGCAGTCTTCAACGCCAAAGATCCGCAAACCTGGAACAAAATAGTGAAAGATCCTGCCTTAAGATATTTGAATAAACACCCCGGACAGGTCCCGAAGATCTGGTTTTATCCACCGGAGTTGGGAATCAACTCGATCTATGCGGTCAATGCCAATATGCAGGACGGAACCAGTAATTATGATCTGAGGTTTGGGGTGACATTTTACGATTTTTCCTGGTTCGATGGCTTTGACACGGAAGATATCTTGAAAAACATTCAATCCCCTACGATCGTGATGCATGTCGCGCCCAACAAACTGACCGCTCCCGGTTATTACGATGCAAACGGAATCTTACTCGCAGCAATGGACGAAAAAGATGCACAAAGAGTTGTCGATCTGGTGCCAAACAGCCAATACATTGGTGGTTTTCAATCCGCGCATGATATCCATGCCGACCTGCCTGATGAATATATTGAGGTACTACTAAAAATAAAGGATCAAATCCAACCTTAAGACTCGCTGTTTTTTGATTTCTAACCTGTTTTGGCTGTAATAACCAGTGAAAGGAATCGGAAATAGAGAAAGCAAGAAGAATTCTGTACTATGTTTCACTCGCTGTTAGTGCCATGGTCGGTCTCTGGCACTTTTTCGTGCCGCGCATGTTCAATTGGTATGACTACCTTCCGATGCAATATGAAAATCTAATTGTTGGGATCGATTATGTGAACTATTGTTTTTCCGCTCTGCTTTTGGGAAGCAGTCTCGTTTTGATCTTACTGGGCAAAAGCGCGCTCTCACTCAATTATGAAACCCTTGTATTTCACACGATGCTGACCCTTATTTAGGTTTTCAGAGTCTGTCTCTCTCTTTTTATCGAGCCATTCCCGATGGAGCCTACCCCAGCGGCAGCGATCGGACAGTTAATCCTGGCAGCAACCATGGCACTTATGATGGTGTTCGTCAACGCCAGCCTTTGCGTGGCATTCAGTCGTAAGAAGAATCTAATAAATTAATTGACAAATAAGGTGAGAATATCGCCTTGTTTGTCGTCATGTGGCCAGTTTATCTTCAAGCATCTTTAAAAGGTGCAAAAGAGTGTAAATGTATAATACGACTGAGGGCATTTCCGCGTAGCTTGCTACGAAACTTTCCTCAAAATCCATCCCACAGGGTGAGAGCCCGAAATGCCTCGTAGCTTGCTGCGAGGATAGGGATCGAAAGGGTTTTGATTTTACTGCATCGATGTGAAATTCTTGTTAAGGATACGAAAAGGTTTGAGTATCAAAGCCCTTTCCGTCAAAAAAAGAGGGCGAACAAGGGGATATTTTCTTTCCATCTTGCTTTCTTTATTGGATTTTCCTTTGATGGTATAAGGTTTGCTTTGACACTTTGAAGATATCCATTAAAATGAAATTGAACAATGTTCAAATTCTAAATCGGGAAGAATAATTAGATGCCAAACCAACCGGATATTAAAGAAAAGATTATCAGCACCACTATCTCTTTGATCCAACGATCTGAAGGATTGATAGAAAACATAACCATAAGGGATATCGCGCAAAAAGCGGATATTGCCGTTGGGCTGATCAACTATCATTTTGGTTCCAAGAATAATTTGATCGAGATCTGCATCCAGCGGATCATCTCTCATATCATGAAGATCTTCCCTACAAGAGAAAGATCAACAGATACTCAAGAAAGCGATGGGCGAAATGGCGCTGATGACAACGCTGCTTTTATTGCCAGCGTCTTTCGATTCCTGTTAGATCACCCGGAGATATCCAGAATCTCCATACTTGGCGATCTCTCTCAACCAAACGCAAAAAGCAATTCTGCCATAAGTTACAGAGCAATCCTCAGGGCAATGCCAGATAAAGACCCAGAAAAGATCAGAAAGATCAAGGCTTTCATGCTCTTATCCACCATTCAATCCGCCTTCCTGAATCGGCAGATCAGCGAGGAATTATTGGGCATCGACCTTAACAATGAAAGTGATTATCGTGACTTTTTCTGCCTCGTGACAGAAATCCTTAATATCACAGAACAAATAATTCAAAAGAGATAAAGAAAAAAGAGGAGCAAACCTGAAATGATAAAAGAAGATAGAAAAGTGAGGAATTTTAATATGAAATGGATCCTGTACACTTTCTTACTGTTATTCGTACTGTATTTTTTGATTCAAGCTGTCCGCTGCAATCTTGGACTTGATCAAGCCAGGGAGAAGCTTAGCTCGTATGAAGTAAAGACAGCGGAACTCTCCTACGGAACAATGACCTATATTGATGAGGGTGAAGGAGAAGTGGTCTTATCTGTTCATGGCCTTTTCGGCGGATATGATCAGGCTTACGAAAACGTTAGAAGCCGGATCGGTCGAAACCGCCTGCTGGCGCCCTCGCGCTTTGGTTACCTCGGCTCGGCTGTTATGGGGGCGGAACGCCCAAAGAACAAGCGGCCGCCTATGTGGAATTGCTTGATCAACTTGGGATCGATCAGGTCTTTGTTTTGGGAACCTCTGCCGGAGGAACTCCCGCCATTCGTTTTGCTCTGGACTATCCGGAACGGGTCAAAGGCTTGATCCTGTATTGTTCCGCGATGCTGGTAACTGAGAAACCAGAAAAATTTCTCGAATATCAAGCCGCCCCCGAGCCATTTTTGTCTGATTATGCCATGTACCTGATCAGTCCGCTCATGCCTTCTCTGTTTGGTATGTCCGCCTCAACCGTAAGGGTAATTCAGCCCATTGCTGACAGGAAAACCGGAGTTTTATTAGATGGAAAACTGACCAATCCAGATATGGAAAGGAACTTTGACCAATATCCGATCGAAAGCCTGAAGGTGCCAGTATTGATCCTGCATTCTGAAGACGATCCCGTGGCGAGTTTTGAGAAAGTCAAAAACGCTCAACATCGTTTCCCCAACCTCACGCTTGTCTCATTCCCAGACGGCGGACATATGATGGTCGGTCACAGCGCGGAGATCGACAAAGCACTGGACGATTTTATAAACCAAAATCAGTAGTTGGGTTTTTTCTATTGCCGCCAATGAAACGAGATGCGTTTTGAATAAGTTGATAAGGGAAACGATCTAATAAGTCAGTCTTGTACGGATGGGGACCTGTGCCCGCGAGCAGAGTATCGTCCCCATCCGCCATGAAAAAAACAAAAGTAGTCATAGAAAACTCGAATCCATGAAAAACAAAACAAGTTTTAGGCTGTTTCTATCTTTTCGTCTACCAATTAGTATATTTAAGCTATTTCTTCAATAAAAGATTCAAGCGCCTGATTGACAACATCAGGCTTGTCCGTATTAGCGTTATGCCCCGCGTCCTTTATCCATTCAAGAGGAATGCCGGTATCATTATTCCATTCCTGATTAATTCTCAGGCAAAAACCCACCCTGTCTTTCTCACCACAGATCAGCAACGCAGGGCATTCAATTTTGTAAGGCAGATCCGCTTCCATCCCTTCAGCAATGTTTATAAAACCGTGGCTAATTAATTCGACAAATCTACGTTTATTTCCATCGTAGACCATCATCATCTCCCGCATCAGGTTCCTGCCATATTCAGACGTGGCAACGCCATTCGATCCGGCCTTGATCAATAATTTCCACGGGAAAAACTCGTACATGGGTCGCAATCTTTTCAGCATCCAAAGCTCTCTGTCTGTAATATATTTTCTTTGCAGGGGAGCAGAATCAATGGATACAAAGCCTTTCAACCTCTCAGGAAACAATTCCGCAAAAGCTTGTCCTACAAAACCGCCCATGGATTGACCGATGATCACAGGCTTTGCTGTTCTTTCCTGCTCAAGGATCGCATTCACCCATTTTGCTTTGTCAAAGAGGCTGAAGTCGAGCTTGAAAGGGAATGAAGCGGCATGACCAGGCGCATCCCAGACGATAATATTGTACGTATCCTTAAAATGTTCAATTTGTTTCTCGAACAACCGGTGATCGGCTGTTAAGCCAGGTAGAAAAACCAAAGTCAAGTCATCAGCATCGATCATGCTGACCCAATAGTGGATAGTGCCAGAGGCTGTTTCGTATGTTCTTTCTATCATTTGACCAACTCCAATTTTAAGTGATCTCTAAAAAAAATACCACATGATCTTAATTATGTTCCTGCGTGTAGATAAAGGGCGCATCAGGATCATAGCCGTGATTTTTAAGCTTCTTCACCACCATAAATGTTAAAAGGTTCGCAAAAATACGGGTCACGAATTTGCCAGGAGCGGGTTGTGCCTGTTCATAAAGGCTATCTGTGGACGCGGTTCCCTGTGCGATATGCCGAATAAACTGGTCAAAAGCCGGTACGACCTTCCGATGGTTCATGTGCTTTTCCAGCGGCTGTCCGTCCAGCATCGCGCCGCCACCCAGCACAAATCCTCCCATCCAGGAAAGATTATTTTGTTGCGCGAATAATTGCAGACAGCTTAGCCCGTGCTGATGGGTGTGCATGTACGGCATACCCCCATTGATGATGCCATAAAGCTTCTGCCCGGAAAACCCGCCCACCTGAGCCGCCGTCTCCAGCAACTCGATCAGTCTGGCTGGATAGGTGTTGATATAGCAAGGCCCTGACATGACGATCGTTTCAGCTTTTTGCATTGCCAGAACCAGGTCATCCAGGGAGCCCTTTTGAGGCAGAAAGACCACTTCACCGCCTGTGATGGCACGGACGCGCTCGAGCAGCATAGCGCTGGTCCCTTTGCGTCTGGGGCTGGCGCAAAGCAGCATTGTTTCTGACCTATTCATGGCTGATCTCCTTTGCGACTTGCTCAAGTCCGCTTTTGTCCATACTGCTGTCGAGGATAAAAGCCTGTCCTTTCACATCCATGATCTTTCGGTTTTCGGTATGAAGAGCTAAAAACGCCTTCTGCTCTGCTTCGCTTAACTTATTTCCGACCCCGATCATGTAATATCTTAGCCCTGGTACCCTCATGCCTTTCACCAGCTCTCCGTCTTTCATGCGGTAACGGGGATCGCCAAGAACTGCAATCCGGTCCATCACCTTTTTGATATGGTGGCTGACACCGCCAAACACCACCGGAGAAAGCATGACAAGCGCCTGACAGCCAGCGATCTTTTGCACGACCAAGTGCATATCATCCTTCATGACGCAGCGCCCATAGGTCTTTCCGCTGCAGCTGCTGCAGCCGGTACAAGGCTTGATATCGAGGCTGTTGGCAGAAAAACGAACAAGCTGCCTTCCTGTTGGGAGTAAGGCATCTTCCAGCAAGCTGCCCCAATCCCCTCTGCTGTCATCTGAAATGATCGTGATCATCATTGCTCCCGTTTGCTGGTATCCTGCGCGTTACAGGCTATTTCATGTTTGTTGTGAAACGCATTAAGGTTATTGCTAAATTTTAACTTATTCTATCCCCGCCAAACCGAATTTATAACTTTGGTTTTATTTTTCATAAAAAGTTCCCATAAGCATGCCTGATATTTTAATAGAAGCTTCACCTGAATCTTTCGCAAGTGTATAAAAACATTTCGCCCCATTTATTTAAAAAATGAATTTTCAAAAAATAGTGTAAAGATAACTTGACACTGTGTAAAAGATACAGTACTATATGTCTATCTTCAATAACAATTTATAAAGATTTGACAACATTTCATATGTTGTCGCCAGACATTAGGAGGATCATATGCTCAACCGTACCAAAATAGCTATTCTCTCAGCTGTAACCAACATGGTTTGGTTCATTCTGACTTATATCTGGAATCGTCAAAGAATCGCGCCCATAGGCGGCGAAGAGCTCGCCAAAGCCTGGGGCGTTTACCTGCTTGTCTTGGTCGTTGGTTTTCTGGTGCTGGACGCGCTCAGCGCTATTTTGATCATGACAATTGAAAAACGTGCCGGTGGGCAGGGCTTTGAGGAAAAGACCGACGAACGCGACCGATACATCGAAGGCTACGCCGCGAAAACTTTTCGATGGGTCTTCTTTCTTTCCTTCCTGGTTGCTCTCGTCCTTCTGGCGATGGGGTTGGGATTCCGAACTTTCTTTTATGCGCTTGCTTTCACGATCTTACTCGCCGACCTTGGCATGTGGATCACCTACATTATCGGCTATGAAAGGGGGCTGTGATGATGACAAAGAAGACCCGTATCAGCAATAACATACGTACCCTTCGTTTCATGGCGAATGAAATGACCCAACAACAGTTGGCAGACCTGGTTGGGGTGACCCGTCAGACCATTCTGGCAGTTGAAAATGGCAAATATTCACCTTCTCTGGAATTGGCTTTTGCTATCGCAAGAGTCTTCGGAAAAACTCTGGAAGAAGTCTTTTCCTATGATGAGGAATAAAGAGATGGAAAGAATCGGAAAAAATTTACCAGCACGCATGAAGGCAGCCGTGGTTACTCGCTATGGTAGTCCGGAAGTGATCAGGATCATGGAGGTTCCCTTACCCGAATTGAAGCCGAACATGGTGATAGTGCGAGTGGAAGCGGCCGCGGTCAACTCAGCAGACGCCCGTACGAGAGCTTTGCAGGCGGAGGAACCCATTAGAACCCTGATGCGGCTGGCGCTGGGTTTCCACAGACCCCGCCAACCCATCCTGGGCACGGTCTACGCCGGCACCATCGCTGCCATTGGTAAAGACGTCCATACTTTCAAAGTTGGTGACAGGGTCTTTGGCGCTACCCCGGGAATGCTCTTTGGCTGTCACGCAGAATATGTGGCAGTTCCCGAGGAAAGCGCCATTGCTCTGGTACCGGAGGGCAAGGATCCCGCCGAGATCGCCAGCCTTGTGTTTGGCGGAACTACAGCGCTGTTTTTCCTGGAAAGAGCAGGGGCAGCACCTGGAAAACATGTTCTGATCTATGGAGCCTCCGGAGCGGTGGGCAGCATGGCTCTGCAAATCGCCCATAATCTGGGTATGCATGTCACCGGCGTTGCCAGTGCTAAGAATGAGAGCCTGGTCATTTCCCTTGGCGCGGATCAATTCTTAGACTATACACAACCCAATTTTCAGCTTCCTTTGGCGGAGTATGACCTGGTTTTTGATGCTGTCGGCAAACTTCCCCGAAAACTGGCAAAACGATTACTGAGACAGGGCGGCACTTATACCACGGTAGGCGGCGCAAGCGTATCTAAAGAAAACAAGCAACAATTGGAGCGTCTGGTGAACTGGTATCTTTCCGGCAAGCTCCAGGCTGTTATCGAAGCGCGATTTGCCTTTGAGGACATTCAAAAAGCCCACGCATTGGTTGATAGCGGGCACAAACGCGGAAATGTGATTTTAATGATGCAAAAGGAGGAACAACAATGATAAAAGAGATCGTTACGATGGATCCCCGACGCGTCCAGCTGTCCATTTCCTGGGTAGCGCTGATGCTTATCTACCTGCTTGGAGATGTCTTGCGTCTTTATGAAAAGGGTCAGGCTGCTGGCTTTATCGACGGAAAACCGATGACCCAAACCCACCTGATGATGGCAGCCTTAATGATGCTGATCCCCATTCTTCTGGCACTTGGTATGGTCTTTTTGCCGCAAGGTCTTGCAAAATGGTCCGGCATCATCGCCTCACTCATACTTTTTATTATCAATGTCATCGGAGTTGCCGGTTATTCCAGTCTGTTTGACCGCTTCCTGATCTGCCTGAGTTTAACGCTAAATGTCTTTAACCTTGTGTGGACATGGCTGTGGTGAAAGAAAAATCAAGGGATATGCTTTGAGGAACAAGTCCCGCGGATTAAAAAACCGAACATCATAAAAAGCTCAATTGCTGGGTCTTATCATTCCTTTCGGTGCCAAGTCTTCGCTCATATTGTATAATGGAGCTAATCTACTAAAAAATCTGGAGGCGAACCTAATGTCTGAAGCAAGAGTAATCCATGCCCCTACAGGGACGCAATTAAGCTGTAAAAACTGGCTGATCGAAGCCGCGTATCGAATGATCCAGAATAATCTCGATCCGGCTGTCGCTGAAGAACCCCAAAAACTGGTTGTTTATGGCGGACGAGGTCAGGCTGCCCGAAGCTGGGAGGCTTACGACGCCATCCTAAAATCCCTGCGCGAACTTGAAGAGGATGAAACTTTGTTGGTGCAATCGGGAAAGCCGGTTGGAATCTTCAAAACTCATACCGACGCGCCCCGTGTTTTGATCGCGAACTCGAACCTGGTGCCGCATTGGGCAACCCAGGAACACTTCGATGAACTGGCCGCCAAGGGTCTGATCATGTATGGTCAGATGACCGCCGGTTCCTGGATCTACATTGGCTCGCAGGGCATTTTGCAGGGAACTTACGAGACGCTCGGTTCGCTCGCAACGCTGCAGGGTTGGCCTTCTTTGAAAGGTAAATTTGTCCTCACCGCTGGTCTGGGTGGAATGGGCGGCGCCCAACCCCTGGCTGTGACGATGAACGAAGGTGTCGCGCTGGTGGTTGAGGTTGACCCCGATCGGGCGCAGAAACGACTCGAAATTGGCTATATAGACGTTGTGACTGACAATCTTGAAGACGCGATGACCCAGGTCGAAGAAGCCATTGAACAACAAATCCCCAAATCGATCGGTTTGATCGCCAACGCGGCTGATGTTTACACCGAACTTTTGCTGAGAAATGTCATTCCGGATGTCGTCACTGACCAAACTTCAGCCCACGATCCGCTTTCTTACGTGCCCTGCGGCATGAGCCTGACCGCGGCGTATCAGCTGCGCCAGAGCGATCCGCAGAAGTACATCGAATTGTCGCTGAAGACCATGGCAAAACACGTTGAGGCGATGGTCGGCATGCAAAAAGCAGGCGCAATCACCTTTGATTACGGCAACAATATTCGCCAGCGGGCTTATGACCAGGGCGTCAAGGAAGCCTTCAACTTCCCCGGCTTTGTTCCGGCTTATATCCGCCCGCTCTTCTGCGAAGGCAAGGGGCCCTTCCGCTGGGTGGCGCTTTCGGGTGACCCGGAAGATATTTACAAGACTGATGAAAAGCTGATGGAGCTCTTCCCCGAAGATCAGCACCTGCACCGCTGGCTGAAGATGGCCAAAGAGCAGGTACCCTTCCAGGGTTTGCCATCCCGCATTTGCTGGCTGGGATACGATGAAAGAGACAAGGCCGGACTGGCATTCAACGAAATGGTTGCCGATGGCACGTTGAAAGCCCCGATCGTGATCGGCCGCGACCATCTGGACGCCGGATCGGTGGCCTCGCCAAACCGCGAGACCGAATCCATGCTGGATGGTACCGACGCTGTCAGCGACTGGCCGATTTTGAACGCTTTGCTCAACACCGCCAACGGCGCCACCTGGGTGAGCTTCCACCACGGCGGTGGTGTTGGCATCGGTTATTCGCAGCACGCCGGGCAGGTGATCGTGGCGGACGGAACGCCCGAAGCCGCCAAACGGCTCAAGCGAGTCTTGATGGGCGACCCGGGAATGGGTGTGATCCGGCACGTTGATGCCGGTTATCCCGAAGCCATCGAATTCGCCATGGAACATGGGGTCAAAATCCCCATGATGCCAAAGGAATAGCGTGAAATCGCGGCGGATCTTGTTCTTTGCTCTGGCAATCGCGCTGGGGATTGGCGCCGGATTGGCTTTTGGCTGGCTAATCATGCCTCCCAAGGCCCCCAGCAACGCCGCGATGAAGGATTTGCGCGTAGATTTTCAGACAGATCTGGTGTTAATGGTCGCGGAGTCTTTCGCTGGGGATGCCAATTCCGAGCTGGCGCTGGATCAACTGGCAGAAATCGCGAAGATGGACCCAATCACACTGGTGGGCGTTAGCTTGGGTTATGCCCGCGAAGTTGGTTACCAAAACAATGATATCCAGCTGATCGAAAATCTGCTGACTGGCATTGACCCCAATGTCTATCAGGTTTGG
Source organism: Anaerolineaceae bacterium UBA1415 (assembly GCA_002305635.1). Taxonomy (GTDB): domain Bacteria; phylum Chloroflexota; class Anaerolineae; order Anaerolineales; family Anaerolineaceae; genus Mesolinea. Next base: position 62,061 of record DBPR01000020.1, read on the forward strand.
AAACAGAAAAGCGGAGGGCAGTGATGGAACAGGAACACAATACCAGCCATCGGTACCTGCTGACTGGTCTGATCCTCGGGCTGGCGATCGGTCTGGTGATTTCGCTGCTGATCGCGCCGGTGGTCAATGCTGACGCGCTGCCGCATGAGTTGAGCGAAGAGGCGAAAGCGGATTATCGTGAGAAGATCGCTTTGGCTTATGCCGCCGATCAGGACCTTGAGCGCGCGATCAGCCGTCTGGAACTGCTGCACGATCCGCAGCCGGTTCAGGCGCTGATCTCCCAGGCACAGAACATGCTGGCACGCGGGGAGTCGGAGGCGATCTCACGGGCCGTTGCCGACCTGGCGACCCAACTTGACGCGCTTTTGAACCCGGGCAATCAGATACCATAAGCGTTGAAAACGAACAAAAAAACCGTGAGAATCACCTCTCACGGTTTTTTGATTGATGAATTATTCTTAGCTACGGCAGTTTGTTGCTGGCGACGAAATCGTCTCCCAAAATGAGCACGATCTGAGGATCCACTGCAGGATCATAGGCATAAATGATATTATAGTCGTTGAGGATACCGGCAAAATTTTTCAGATAGCGAATGGTGTAGGGCTTGGCGCCATAGAAAGTAAGTGTCGAAGTGGCTGTATAGGCGGCGTTGCCGACGTTGGTCACATGAATGCCTTGCTCCTGCAAATAAGTTGCGGCACGCTCTGCCAGGCCGGTTTGGGATGATCCGTTCAGGATCGAAACCGTGGCGGCTTCCTGCTGCAGGATCTCCTGCAGATCGGCGGCGTTTTCTTCGCTGAAGACATTTTCTCCACCAAAGACCTGATCACGTACTTCGCGGATCTTGTCCGGGATGGGGCGCAAAATTGCCTGTCCGTCGGTAAAACCGGAGGTGACCTGCTGCCAGCCGATGGCAGCGTGGACGATCTTATCGCGGGGGATATCGTTTAGCACCTTGATGCCAAGCTGGATCATCTGCTGGAGGGAGAGGTTGGTGTGGATCCCTCTCGAAAGGCTCTCATAGATCTGCGGGGCGCGTTGGATCAGCGAAGGCAGCATGTTGAAGTCGAGAATGCGGTCACGAATGGCGAGAATTACCTGCTGCTGGCGCTGTGAACGGGCGATATCTCCGCCGTCCTGATCGCGGTAGCGAACGTAAGCCAGCGCGAGCTCGCCGGGCAGGGTGACAGTGATGCCGGGTTCGATCCATTGGGAGAAGTGGGTATCGATGATGTTGAGTTGGACGCTTTCGTTGGGTGTGATCTTGACGCCGTCGATCAGATCGATAAAGTCGACAAAGGCTTTGAAATCGATCTGAGCGTAATAATCGATCGGTACGCCCAGCAGGTTCTCAACCGTTTTGGCTGCCAGGGCTGGCCCACCGCCTGGTAACTGGTAAATTTCGCCAACACTGTAGGCAGTATTGATCTTGGCATAGTTGCCGCCTGGGATCTTGACCCAAAGGTCACGGGGAATGGAGATCATCCCAGCGGTGTTGGAAACCGGATCGAGCGTAAAGAGGATCATCGTGTCGGTTAAAACAACACTGGCATCGATCGTGCGCGCGTCCAGACCCATCACGAGCAGATTAACTCGTTTTTTACCGTCCCAGGCTTCCGGCATGACGAAGGTGTCAAGAGATACGGTCGCGGTCGGGGTGGGCTCCCCTGGTAAGGTTGTTGGGCCTGTTTCCGGGCCAGATTCGTCAAGCACAGGCGCGCCGCCAGGGTTGAAGATGGTCGCTCTCGCGATGAAATTGCTGGTCATCTGATAAATTAAAACTGAGATGGCTAAAACCAATACCAGGACAACAGCATAAACTACGGCTGCTTTGCCCTTTGGCAAGGTGATTTTTCTATTACTTTTTTTATCTGACATAATCCGTCCTGAAACAAACCGCCTGGCCACCGCCAGGCGTGGGTAAAAAGTTCGTGCTTGTTGGTCCTAATCAGGTTTTGGAGCAGGAACAGGCAGCTCGTCCTTGTGAGTAGCCTGCCATTTATCGCCCTCATCGAAGAGCATGATCGGGATCTCCTCCCAGATGGGGTATTTGCGATCGCAATCTTTGCAAATCAACCAGGATTCCTTGAAATACTCCAGTTCACCTTTTTTCTCTTTTACACAAATTGGGCAACGTAACAAATCCAACAATTCTTGATCGATCACGATATTCTCCATTTCCTGACTAATTTTTGTTCTGGCAACGCCATTGAAACTATTTTACCATAGCGTTTGAAAGCGTATTTTTATCCATCATGGCAATTTCCGTTTACGTTTCTAATTAGGAATATCAGTTCCCGGCCCATAGTTGTACCCTGCCGGCCAGGCGGTATAGACCGTTCGGAAGGTGTCGTTGATGTATATCACTCCATTGCGGCTGACGGTGCGATACGCTTCAACGGTGGCGCCGTAGACAGCCCAATCAACCTGTTTGATCGTGCCGGTAGGCAGGGTGGGGTCTTCTCGATAGACGGGGTCGGGTGGTTCGATGATATCAGTAACGCCGGTGGACCACCACTTCACCTCACGTCCATCGCTGGTGGAATAGAACTTCCAGGTCAGGGAGGTGTCGGTTGGATAAATTTCCATCAACAACCAGTGGTCGGTATCGTTGCGGAATTTAAAATCGACCAGGGGCATATAGACGGTCGCGTCCAGCCCGCTGAGGTTGGGGTCGATGCTGCCGTTGGATTGCTGCTCGTAATAGCCAACGCGGTAGGCGTGAGGGTGTCGTTCGACGATCGGAAACCCGCCATAAAAGGCATTGCGGAAGAGGGTCGTGCTTACCTGACAGACGCCGCCGCCAACGCCGTCGATCGTTTGGTCGCCGACAATGATGGGCGCTTCGGCATAACCGTTTTCGAGGCTGATATCGGTTAGATATTTTGCCATTGAAAAAACCTCGCCTGGCGCGACAAAAACGCCATGGAAACTGGACGAAGCCGCGCGTATGTTCTGGATACGGGCCGGATCGGAGCCGTAAAAGTAGGAGGTCGTTTCAGCCACCAGTTCGGTGATGCCCAGTCCAGCAGCACTGCTATCATCTTTTACAGCCGGATCAATGGTTTTCATGACTAAACTTGCCTGATGCTCGCCGGACTGGATCTTCGTGATGATCTCGTCAACGCTTTTTTCAATATCAACTGTCTGTCCAACCACCGCGTGGGCGAACAGCTCCAGTTGTCGCGTTTCGTCATTGAAGATCATGCGGGCGTTGATCGGCTCGGTCTGCAAAGAAGGCGCGATGCTGGTAAGGTAGCCCTCAAGGGCGGGGCGATTGAGGGTAAGCTGGTAGCTCTCACCGGATTGGTCGCTTTTCTTCGCGATCGTGATCAGGCTGGCCAAGCTTTGCGGTTCGAGCACCCAGGGCCCCTTCCCCTGCTCCGGGTTGGCGGCCTGGATGGTGAAAGCCTGACTGAGGATGGTCTCGGCCAGTCTGGCAGTTTCTTCGACATTAACGGTCGTGGGGACTTGTTTTTCGATCACCAGATCAACGGAACCATTTTGCTGCAGAAGGAAAAAGGGTTCGATCCGCAGCAGCGTGGCTTTGACATCCAGGGTTTGGCCAACCTGCCCCTGGGTGACTTTGATGTTGGTCTGATCGAGATTGACAGCGGGATCGACCAATTGGGTGTCCGACTGGCGGGCGATCTCCTGAACGACCGCATAGGCTTTGCTCTGATCGTAAAGGATGCCAGGGGTGATGTTGATGCCACCGCGGTAAGCCTGCAATTGTTCTTTTATGTTGGCGAAAAGGCCTTTGTTCCTGCCGATCTCAAATGCCTGATTGGCTGCATTGACCGGATTGTAGGAAAAGCCGAGCTGTTCCGGAGTGTAGACCCATCGGTTTTGCTCTGAATGGAACTGGATCTGGCCCGTGCGTCCGTAGGTCAGTTTGCTGTTGATCTCAACGACTGCCTGCCCAAGGGTGAGGTCGGAAAGGTCGATCCCAGCCACGGAAACGCCTGGGAAGATGGTTTGGGCGTGATCCTTTTCAAATTTCCAGAGCATGACCGTCAGCGCGAGCACCGCGATCAGCGTTCCGAGACCCAGCACGAAAAGGATCTGCCTGCCAGGCCGGACAGGCCTGGTGGAGGGAGTGATTTTGATCGTTTGTGTTTGTTCATTCATAATTTGCTTCCTGTAAAACAGCGGGCCAGGTAACCGTAATGTTTCTTTTCCTTTAATATAACCGCATAGAGCAAAGAGCAAACCCAGCTCATGTACATCTACTGCAGGATTTATACCTGATAGTAGGACGAAACACACCCCGAATTGTTCCATTCCTTCATATCTGGTATTTTAATTCCATCATATTTGTCATTTCCATTCCCTTGTTCTTAATAAAAATAAAAAACGCATTTTGGCCTTCGTAGCACAAAGCGACATCACAAATTCATTCATTGGCATGGAGCGGATATCCCTGGTAATTTAACATCGATAATAAAATATCAAAACGAGTTAAATTCGGAGGTGGACAAAAGAAGAGGCATTTGCTATAATCCTGACACTTTGGGCGCTTAGCTCAGTTGGTTAGAGCGCACGGTTCACATCCGTGAGGTTCGGAGGTTCGAGTCCTCTAGCGCCCATTCGTAAGTCGGATTAATAAAATAATCTGGCTTTTTTATTCCTGTAAGATATGTGGCTTTTATTGTATAAAATAGTTCCCATCCGAGCCCTAAAGGGGGCTGCACACAGGTTGGAGGATTGAGTCCTCTATCGCCCACCTGAATGCTGGATTTGTTCTAAATCCGGCTTTTTTATACCTGATCACAAAATGGTTCACAACCGAGCCCTAAAGGGGGTGTTCAGTGATGTTTTATTATGAGGCTGTACAGAGAAACTTATTTGAGCAACCTATAAAAAAGATATACGGTAATAAGCTCTAAAGTGGGGGGCCGATTTGGATGTCGGATTGAACCCAGAAAAGGGGTTCAATCCCGACCTTATACTCATTACTCAGTAACCTCCTGGGAAAGCGCCACGGGTAGGTGAGAACGTTTAAGGAATTTTCATGGATGCAGTTAATTTATTAAACATCAAAAAACGTCCCATCAGGTTGATTTCCAGGCAATTAATTAAAGGGGTTCGTTTGTAGTCTGGCAAACACGAGTCAAACAGATTTCATACTTAGCATTGATGTTCAGCAGTTCTCATTATGGAAAAACAAACCTATGACAAAGGATTTAGGTGTCCATTTTTTTGAAATTTAATTCAAATATCTAATCAATTAATGTGCAAAAGTAGCGGACGGGGTCATACCCAGAGGGCACTTAGCCCCGTCCGTACAGGTCGGTTTCCGATCAAAAATTAGATAACATTCGCTTGAGGAAAGGAAAATCCAAGTCGCAATAATTTCATACTGAGAATTGCTGATTGATGTTAATAAATCGCGTAAACGACTGATTCTTATGGTAAAATGATTCGTCTGGTATGATGGCGTTAGGTTTGGAAATTAGAAACGTCGCGAAATAAAAACACAAAATAAAAAGCTCGACCATTGACTAAGAAGATAAATTGATTTACAATATAAATTTGCACTTAATGTAACCCTGATGCGTGGAACGCGGAATGCACCACGCTTTTATTCGTGTTAGGAGATGTGAATGACCGACCATATGACACCCAAGAATTACGCGCGTATCCCTGTTGGGCTTCAGTTACCTCAACTTATTCAGGTTCAACTCGATTCGTTTCAACGCTTAAAGTCGGAAGGTTTAGGTAGTTTATTTGATGAAATTTCTCCCATTGCTTCTTATGGGAACGATCTGCGTCTTCATTTCCCGAGCAATTCCGATATCGCAAGGGAATTTGATCTTAAATATTGGTTTGATGAGCCAAAAAACTCCATTGAAGAATGTCTTGAGCGGGATCTGACCTATGCCTGCCCGCTGTATGTTTCCGTCCTCCTGGATGGCGCCGAGAGCAGCGATAAGATCAAGCATGATCTCTTTTTGGGCGACTTCCCTGAGATGACGCCCAAGGGTACCTTCATTATTAATGGTACCGAACGTGTGGTCGTCTCCCAGCTGATCCGCTCCCCAGGCGTTTATTTTGAAGCCGAGCTTGACCGCACGACCGGCCGCATGATGTCGACCGCGAAGTTGATCCCGGATCGCGGCGCCTGGATGGAGTTTGAGACCCGCAAGAACGATTTCATCATTCTCAAGTTCAACCGCAGACGCACTGTGCCGATCACGGTCTTTTTGCGCGCTTTGGCCGCGGTGGATGACGGTTTGCCCAACAATCCGTTACAGACCGGCTCGAATGAAGAGATTCTGGCGCTTTTCAAAGATGTTGATAACAACGAGGAGCATCTTTATATTGAGTCTTCCTTTGATCAGGAGCCTGATTTTGACCTGAGCAATATGACCATTGCCGAGGCGTCTCTGATCGATTTCTACAAAAGATTGCGCCCGGGCGAGCCCCCTCAGTTGGATAATGCCCGTGCTTATGTTGCGGAACAAATTTTTGATCCACGTCATTATGACCTGGAGGCAGTTGGGCGATACAAGTTGAATCAGAAGCTGGATTTGCAGGATATCGTGCCGATCAGCCATCGAATGATCACCAAACATGACATCATTCGCATTATCCGTCGTATGATCCAGATCAATAACAGCGTGATCCCTCCTGATGATACTGATCACCTTGGCAATCGCCGCGTCAAGACGGTGGGTGAACTGATCCAGAATAAACTGCGTGTAGGCTTGCGCCGTATGGAGCGCGTGATCAAAGAACGCATGTCCATTCGTGAGCAGACCAATGTCTCTCCGGTGAGTTTGGTCAATATCCGCCCACTGGTTGCTTCTTTGCGTGAGTTTTTTGGCTCGAGCCAGCTTTCCCAGTTCATGGAAGAGACCAACCCGCTTTCCGAGCTGCGCCACAAGCGTACGGTTTCGGCGTTGGGCCCCGGCGGCCTGCGCCGTGAACGCGCTGGTTTTGATGTGCGCGACGTTCACTTCTCTCACTACGGTCGTATTTGCCCGATCGAGACGCCTGAAGGCCCGAACATCGGTTTGATCGGGCGTTTGGCAACTTTCGCCACGGTCAACGAATATGGCTTTATCGAGACACCTTATCGACGCGTTTATCGCTCGATGAAGGGCGATGATCCCAACCTGGTCAACCACCTTTTGCGCCAGAATATCGTTGATCCTGAAACTCAGGAAGTGATCTATGAAGCTGAAACCCGCGTCACTGAAGAAATGGCGGAGAAGATCAGGGCTTTGGGGCTCAAAGACGTGTTGGTGCGCCCCTTTGTTAGCAACGATTACGAATACCTCAGCGCGGATGCTGAAGACAAATTTGTCATCGCCCAGGCAAACGCGCCGGTGAATGAATATAACGAATTTTTACGCCGCAACAGCTGCCGGTACCATAACCAGTTCGCGATCTATAACTATGAAGAGATCGACTTCATCGATGTCGCCCCCAACCAGGTTGTGGGTATCTCGGCTGGGTTGATCCCCTTCCTTGAGCATGACGATGCCAGCCGCGCGCTGATGGGCTCGAACATGCAGACCCAGGCCGTGCCTTTGCTGCGCCCCGAGGTGCCGATCGTTTCGACCGGTATGGAAGATGTCGCGGTGGCAGATTCGGGCCAGGTCGTGATCGCTGAGGAAGATGGCGAAGTTTTGTCCGTCACCGGTGATACCCTGGTGCTGAAGCAAAAAAGCGGCGACCTGAAGATCCATAAATTGCGCAAATACCAGCGTTCCAACCAGAGCACCTGTATTGACCAACGCCCGGCGGTTGTCAAGGGTCAGTTGGTAAAGAAGGGTGATGTGATCGTCGATTCGTCCTCAACTCAGGATGGCAAACTGGCGCTGGGTCAAAATGTTTTGATCGCCTTCCTGCCATGGGAAGGTTTCAACTTTGAAGACGCGATCCTGATCTCAGAACGATTGGTTGAAGACGATCGCTATACCAGCATTCACATTGAAAAACACGAAGTAGAAGCCCGCGACACCAAATTGGGCCCCGAAGAGATCACACGTGAAATTCTCAATGTCGGTGAGGATACCATCCGTGATCTGGATGAGAGCGGTATTGTCCGCATTGGCGCCAGCGTTGGCCCGAACGACATCCTGGTCGGCAAGATCACACCCAAGGGTGAGAAAGAACTGAGCCCTGAAGAGCGACTTTTGCGCGCGATCTTTGGTGAAAAATCCCGTGATGTCAAGGATACCTCTTTGCGCATGCCCCATGGCGAGCGCGGCATTGTAGTGGATGTCAAGGTCTTCACCCGTGAAGAAAATAATGATCTGAGCGCGGGTGTAGACAAGATGGTGCGTGTTTCTGTCGCTCAGCGGCGCAAGATCACCGCGGGTGACAAGATGGCAGGCCGGCACGGCAACAAGGGCTGCGTCTCGATGGTGCTGCCGGTTGAGGACATGCCTTTCCTTGAAGATGGCACCCCGATCGACATCATCCTGAACCCGCTGGGTATCCCGGGCCGTATGAACATCGGCCAGGTGTTGGAAGCCGAGCTGGGTTGGGCAGCGCACAATCTGGGTTTCAGGGCTGTTACGCCGGTGTTTGATGGCGCTACTGAATCTGAAATTGAAGCTGAACTGGTGCGTGCCTGGATGATCAATGAGGCCTGGCGGATCACAGCAGAAAAGGGCTGGGATTGGCTGCGAACGGTCGAACACGATCCGGAGATGATCCGGAACGACAACGAAGTCCGCTTGTTGTACCTTGAAGAAATTCTGGCGGATCAGGATGTGGACCTCTTTGAGATCAAGGAAAACGAAACGCTGGCCCGTCGGGTCGCTCTGAACGAATGGCTGAAGTCTGAGGGATTTGACCCCGCAACGATCACTTCCTTCCCGGAAGATAATATTTCTGTGGCTGGTCGCAAGGTTCAGGATGATAACGCGGTTCGGGCCTGTCTGTACCTGTGGGCCCGGAAATATGGCTATGAAATTGAGCGCGACATGAGCCGTGAGGAAATGGATGCCATCGCCAGCAAGGTCATGCTCGAAACCGGAGCCCCGATCCCGACCCTGGGCAAGCAGCTGGTGCGCGACGGACGAACGGGCGAATTCTATGACCGACCGGTCACTATTGGCGTGATGAGCATGCTCAAGCTGCATCACCTGGTGGAAGACAAGGTACATGCCCGCTCGACCGGCCCATACAGTCTGGTCACGCAGCAGCCTCTCGGTGGTAAGGCCCAATTTGGTGGGCAGCGCTTTGGTGAGATGGAAGTTTGGGCGCTGGAAGCCTACGGCGCGGCTTATACCCTGCAGGAAATGCTGACGGTCAAGTCGGATGATGTGGCGGGTCGTACCGCGACCTACGAATCGATTGTCAAGCGCGAGCCCATTAATGCACCGGGAATTCCGGCTGCCTTCCGTGTTTTGGTCAAGGAGCTTCAGTCCCTAAGCCTTTCGGTTGAGGCGATCATGGAAGATGGCGAAGTAGTCAAGTTTGGCAAAGATGAAGGCCGCGGAAGCAAAAAACCTGTTCCGACTGCTTTGATGGACCAGGGCTCAGAGGTCTTTAGTCAACTAAAAGGGTCGTATTAGACCTAAGGTATTGTAAAGTAAAAAAGCCAGCAGAAAGAAAGCTGGCTTTTTTCGTTAAAGCTGTTTTCGGCCTAACACAAGGCCTGGTGCGCAGACAGAAGACGCCAGCGGTCGCTGACTGCCATTTAATTCCCACGCAGGGGTTTAGTCAAAACTGAAGCGCATGACTCATTCTCTTTTGTGAATACTCATATTGAAATAATTCACTGTTTCAGGGATCGATTTTTCTACGAACAAATCAAGAGTATAATTATTGTAAGTTCCAAGGCGGCGGAAAATGAAAAAAGGTCTGTTGTTTTGTGTTGTCGTTCTGCTTCTTGCAGGATGTGCTGTTCAGTCGCTGGCTGAAGAAGAAGCGCCATCTTTGCAGCTGCCGGAGGGAACCATGAGCGTTGCGATTGGTGGTGAAAATGCATCTTTTCGAGAGAATGAAGACCTGCGTTTGGCTCTCAATGCGGAACCGCCGACAGAGTTGAAGGGGGAATGGGAAGTGAGCCTTCAGATCGAAGCTTTCAGAGACCTGAAGGATGTGAGTCTGATCTTTGCTGTCTATCCGGTAACTGCCTGTCAGATAGAGATCGATAACATTGAAGGGCTGGATATCCCGACCCCGGATTATGAGCGATGGTCTCCAATGCTTATTGATTTGCAAAAAGGTGTCAGGACGCGCATTGTTTACAAGCTCAACGCTTGCCCCTGGGAGCGGGAATGGATGCTGCTGAGAGGGTCGGCCGAACTGAGCTATGACGGCATTGTTTCTGTCTTTGATGATCTCAATCTTGTCCTTAATGAAGGGGAGGGATATGTTTATTACCACGGCACTCCCTGGCCTACTCCGGTTGTGGAGGGCATCTATCCGGTGATCACGCCCATGACAGTTTATACAACAACGCCGGAGCATTTTGTGACGCCTGGGGTGACTGTTATGCCGCCTACACCAAGCTTTCCTCCTATAGAAACCATGGCGCCCATAACCCCGGTACCTTATCCATAGAGGAGGGTAATAACGTTTTTGCGAACACGGGCAATTTGTCCTAACCTTGTAAGATGAACCAGCAACGTCGGATTGAGGTATGGGGTTGTAATGCCATACCTCAATATCCTTTCGGGTACAATGTCCCGATCTCGCAAACCAGCCAAACGAGGAATGATTGGCGAAAAAATTGTCCCAAGATCAGCGATTTGGAGTACAATCATACGGTACGGGATTGTCGGATGGTGGTTCCTAGGACGCCTGGAATGGTGATCCTATAGCCAGTTAAAAAAGATTCTCAAAAATGCTTGACGCAATTGAATGAGGCGTGGTAGAATCTGATTTCGTCTGTAAACAGAAGTCGTATTGACGTGCCTGAATAACAGAGATAAAAAGGGCCTGAAAATGGCCTATAAGGATGAATAATAGTAAGTTATTAGTAGTTACGGAGACAAAAAGGTGCCAACAATAAACCAACTTGTTAGAAAAGGTCGCACGACCAAAAACCAAAAAAGCAAGTCGCCCGCCTTGCTATATACGCTGAACTCGGAAAAGCAACGTCGAACCCGCCAACCCAAGGGCGCGCCCCAGAAGCGCGGCGTCTGTACGATCGTTCGTACCATGACCCCGAAAAAACCGAACTCAGCTTTGCGCAAGATCGCTCGTGTCCGTTTGTCAAACGGTATCGAAGTCACTGCCTATATTCCTGGCGAAGGCCATCAATTGCAGGAGCACAGTGTGGTTCTTGTTCGCGGCGGTAGGGTGAGGGACTTGCCCGGTGTGCGTTATCACATCGTTCGTGGGACTCTGGACAGCACTGGTGTCGCAAATCGCAAGCGCGCTCGTTCCAAGTACGGCGCCAAACGCGCAGAAAAGTAATTTGGAGATGGGCAATAGCTTGAGACGCCTGCGTCCGGGCTGCCTGGAACTGAGGAGCAAATATGTCGAGAAGAATTAAACCAGAAAAGCGAGTAACTTTACCTGATGTGCGCTATAACAGCGTGCACCTTCAGATGATGATCAACCGCATTATGCTCAACGGCAAGAAAAGCGTCGTTACCCGCCATGTCTACAACGCCATTGATATGATCGCCGAAAAGACCGGCAAAGATGGTATCGAAGTTTTCGAAACCGCTTTGAAGAACGTCAGCCCGATGATGGAAGTTCGCCCCCGCCGTATCGGCGGCGCGACCTATCAGGTGCCCATGGAAGTTGCGCCTGAACGTCGGATCACACTGGCAATGCGATGGATCATTACCGCTTCCCGCGCGAGATCAGGCAAGTCCTTCTCCGAGAAGCTGGCTGGTGAATTGATGGACGCTGCTGAAAATCAGGGCGCTTCAATTCGCCGTCGTGAGGAAACGCACAAGATGGCAGAAGCCAACCGCGCGTTCTCTCACTTCCGTATGTAGTACTGGTACCTTTACAATTCAGGTCTGATCATGACAGAATATCCGCTCGAGCGCTATCGAAATATTGGCATCATTGCCCATATCGATGCTGGTAAAACTACCACCACCGAGCGGATTTTGTTTTATACCGGCAAAACCTATCGCATTGGCAATGTCGATGACGGCACGACCGTTACCGACTGGATGCCCGAAGAACGGGAACGCGGTATTACCATTGTTTCCGCGGCTGTAACGGCTGAGTGGAAAGATCACCTGATTAATATCATTGACACCCCCGGTCATATCGATTTCACCGCCGAAGTGCAGCGCTCATTGCGCGTTTTGGACGGCGGCGTGGTTGTTTTCGATTCCGTGCAGGGTGTTGAACCCCAGTCTGAAACCGTCTGGCGTCAGGCTGATAAATATGGGGTTCCCCGCATTTGTTTTTCCAACAAGATGGATCGGGTTGGCGCGTCTTACGAACGTACCATTGAGAGTATCAAGCAGCGCTTGGGCGCCAACGCGCTGCAGATGCAAATTCCGATCGGTGAAGAAGCAGGGTTCAACGGCATCATCAATCTGCTTGAAATGAACGCCGTTTTTTATGGCGATGACGCTGGCGCTGAACCGAAGATCACTGAGGTGCCGACCGAATTTCAAGCCGAAGCGCAAAGACTGCGCGAAATTTTAGTCGAGCGTATCGCCGAGCTGGATGACCATCTGACGGAAAAGTTCCTGGAAGGGCAGAATATCGCGCTTGACGAATTAAAGCAGGCGCTGCGTAAGGCAGTGATCGCCAACCTGGCTACGCCGGTCTTTTGCGGCACCAGCCTGCGCAACAAGGGTGTGCAACTGATCTTAGACGCGGTGCTGGATTACCTGCCGTCCCCGCTGGATATTCCTCCGGTGACCGCCAATCTGGTTCGCGACGGCAGTGAAGTTTTACGTCATGCGAAAGACAGTGAGCCGCTCTCGGCTTTGGTGTTCAAGATCGTTTCTGACCCTTATATGGGCCGATTGGCTTACATTCGCGTGTATTCCGGCAAGGTCAAACAAAACGCGACCGTTCAAAACTCTTCCAAAGAAAAGAAGGAACGCGTTGGGCGGCTGCTGCGAATGTATGCCGACCGGCGCGAAGATATTGAGGAATTGGGCGCTGGCGACATTGGCGCCATCCTGGGCCTGAAATTCAGCTTCACCGGCGACACTTTGAGCGACCCGACCAATCCGGTCTTGCTTGAAACGATCAGCTTCCCTGAACCGGTCATCTCGATCGCGATCGAGCCAAAGACGAAAGCCGATCAGGACAAAATGTCCGAATCCTTGGTCAAGCTGGCGGAAGAAGACCCGACCTTCCGCATCCGGCAGGATGAAGTTACCGGCCAGACCGTTATTTCCGGTATGGGCGAGCTGCATCTCGACGTTTTGGTGACGCGGTTGCTGCGTGAATTCAAGGTCAAGGCCAATGTTGGCAAACCGCGTGTGGCTTACCGTGAAGCCATCACCAAGCCAATGATGGGCTACGATTACCGCTATGTCAAACAAACCGGTGGGCATGGTCAGTATGGTCATGTCAATTTCAACCTTGAACCATTGGAAAGCGGCGCGGGTTTGCAGTTTGAAAATCAGATCCGCGGCGGCGCGATCCCGAAGGAATATATCCCCGCGATCGAAAAAGGCTTTTTTGAGGCTTGTGAGAGCGGGCCTTTGGCCGGATTTCCGATGACGGATTTGAAATTCACGCTGGTCGACGGCAGTTTTCACGAGGTCGATTCGAGCGAAATGGCATTTAGAATGGCAACCATCTTTGGTATTCGTGAAGCGGCTGAAAAGGCTGAATCGGTCATTCTTGAACCGATCATGCAGGTCGAGATCACGATCCCGGAAGAGTATACCGGCGATATTATTGGCCAGATCAACATGCGCGTAGGCAGCGTGATTGGGATGGAAGATCGTTATGGCAACGCCAAGGCGATCCATGCCGAAGTGCCGCTTTCGGAGATGTTTGGCTACGCCACCGAGCTGCGTTCCGCGACCCAGGGCCGCGGCGTGTTTACAATGGAGTTTAAGCACTACGACCGTGTGTCGGATGCTTATATGAAAAAGATCCTCGGTCGCATTTAAAATGAGATTGAGGTAAAATGACCAGCCATGCTGGAAAATAAGGAAAGAATAACAGGAAAAGAAAAATGGCAAAACAAAAGATAAGAATTCGTTTGAAGGCGTATGACCACCGTATTTTGGATCAGTCGGCAAAGCGCATTGTCGAGACCGCGGAACGCTCCGGCGCCCGTGTTGTTGGCCCCGTGCCCCTGCCCACCCGGATCGAAAAATACACCATCCGCCGTTCCACCTTTATTGACAAGGACTCACAGGAACATTTTGAAATTCGCACCCACAACCGTCTGATCGATGTGCTGGAACCCGATTCCAAGACGATTGATATGCTCATGCGTTTGAGCCTGCCCGCTGGCGTAGACATCGAAATTAAGATTTAGGCGAGAATTCAGGCCAGGTTGCTCCACATTGTTGTGAAATGAGGTGGAGGAATCTTTACAACTTAGAAAAATTACGAGTGTTCGAAAGAAGCTCGCATTTTTCGTTTCCTGTTAATTAACGACGGCTCGCCCGTCGTTAGTGTTTTAATTGATGGGGTTCGTCCCTTTTTAATATAAGTTTCAAGTCAAAGATTGAGATAGAAACCTCTTATATCGGGTGTTTTTCCCCAGAGGGGGTCTTGCCCAGGTCAACCTTCGCATTAGAAAATGAAATTTACGGATGGGTAACTGTCCTTGTCATGGTGTTACCCCCGTCCGAATACTATTCTGCTCGATTGGGTCAAATAACAGATCAATAGGCCAGAGACCTTGACCCTGGAAACCAGAGTAAACAGTCAGCCCTTCGGGCAACCCCTCACTCTGATGCTCAGAGCGCAAGCAGTCCGCCCTTCGGGCACCTTCTCCCCGCGGAGAAGGCTTAGGCTGCAGCCTGTCAGGGTATGCCCGCATTGCCTTGAATCATCAACGATAAGGCCCAAACTTTGGCAGGCTATCTGGGGAGACCCGCGTAAGGCGGTCGGTCTTTGGGCTGAGCAGGTAGGTGTTGCCGTCACGATGCAGGACGGGGATGCGGCGGCGTTTTTTGATGAAGTGTTCCCGCATGTCTTCGGAAAGCCAGTAGTAACTGTCGTACTCACTGGGATGTTCAAAAAGCAACTGGTCGTAAATATCCAGAAACTCCCGCCGGTATTGATCCGAAACCTGGGCGAGGTTGCTGATGACCCAACAAACCTGCTCAAAGTCCCAGTTGTAAGTCAGGCCGATCAGGCGGTCATCGGCGGTGATGTAGGGAGAAAAAGGAAACTGACGGCAGCTGAGGGTGCGGTATTCGCGTTCGCAATGGGCCGGGCCGAGGCAAGCCATCAGGTGCATGTAATTTGGGGTTTCAGCCTGCATCTTCTCTTTGTCGATCGGGTCGCAGGGGCATTCGTCGCCCCGCAGCCGATGCCAGAGTTTGGTATTGGTTTTCAGGTAAGCCCATTCCTCTTTGAGCGCGACCGGGACGGCAACGCAGATATCGCAACAAAAAGGCTTGCCGGAGGGGTTGTATTGCCGACAAATATCGCCGCAGTCCTGCTCACAGATCGGGGAGGCGAAGCGTGCGTAGAGATCGGGGATGTTGAGATTGGGTTTGTAGGCCATGAGAGAGATTTTACATCAAAAAATGTCGTTTTATCGTCATAAACCGAAAAATATAAGAAAAAATATGGTAAAATCCAGATAATCGGGAATTGAATTCCTGATTATCTGGAGTAGCACTCCAGAAAAGTCTAAAACTGTGGTTTTGGAGGTGCCATGTATATCAAGCGACAGATCGAAGATACAATTCTCAATGCGTCGAAAACTTTTCCCGTAGTTTTGCTGACTGGTCCAAGACAGACAGGTAAAAGCACTGTGCTAAAGCACCTTTCCGAAGAGACAAGGGCTTACGTCACGCTTGATGATCCGCAGATCCGTTTTTTGGCAAGGAATTCTCCGGAACTCTTTTTTCAGCGCTTTCAGCCTCCTCTTCTTATCGATGAAATCCAGTATGCGCCGCAATTATTCCCTTACATAAAAATGATCTGTGATGAGCGGCAGGAAAATGGCTTGTTCTGGATGACCGGCTCCCAGGTTTTTGAAATGATGCGCAATGTTCAGGAATCTTTGGCTGGACGAGTCTGTTTGCTGAAACTGTATGGTTTTTCGCAGGCGGAAAAGGTGGGACGCG
Source organism: Anaerolineaceae bacterium UBA1415 (assembly GCA_002305635.1). GTDB lineage: Bacteria > Chloroflexota > Anaerolineae > Anaerolineales > Anaerolineaceae > Mesolinea. Next base: position 78,230 of record DBPR01000020.1, read on the forward strand.
CGGCATTGCCGTTTCCACCGGAGCTGGAAGGTCTGATCGAACTCGCATCGTCCAGAGTGGAGGGTCAGGACGTGGATATCTTTGATTCCATTTGGAAAGGCTCCATGCCAAGGGTGTTCACCCAAGCAGAAATGGATGTGGAAGCTTATTACGCGTCTTACATGCAAACCTATCTTGAACGGGATATCCGTTCGATCACAAATATAAGGAATGAGGGCAGCTTTGTGAAATTCGTGCAGTTGATCGCTGCACGAACAGCGCAGGAGCTAAATATTGCGTCTTTGTCGAGGGAGATTGAAGTTGACGCAAAAACCTGCCGCAGCTGGCTTGATATTTTATTGACGACCGGGCTGGTGATCGAGCTGCCGGCTTTTTCCGGGAACCTGAGTGACCGCCTGATCAAACGCCCGAAGATCTATTTTATGGATACCGGACTGGCGTGCTACCTGACTGGTTGGCAGGACGCGAGAGCGCTGGAAGCGGGCAGCTTCGCGGGGGCAATCTTTGAAACCTGGGTGATTGCTGAGATCCTGAAAAGCTGGTGGTTCAACGGGAAATTGCCACGGTTCAACTATTACCGGGATAAGAACCAAAGCGAAATCGATCTGATCATTCAGAGAAATCAAAAAATCTATCCTTTTGAGATCAAGAAAAGTTCCTCAGCAAGTCATGTTTTCAGAAACTTTTCTGAGATCCGGAATATGGGTCAGGAACTGGGATTTGGCGGGGTGATCAGCTTGTCACCAAATCTCTTACCAGTAGGCGAATATTACTGGATGATCCCAGCCTGGATGTTGTAGTTATCCAGAAAGAGCAGAGGCAAACCGGTTTCTTAACAAGGAGTTGTCAGCAGGAATCATCTCAAGGGTGACGGGATACGGAATCCACCCTATCAACAGGCAACTTTGACCCTCACCCCGGCTTCGCCGACCCTCTCCCGCTGAGAGGGCTTTAATCACCTTAAGACACCTAATAATTCCTGGCAGATCGTTCGGATTATTCCATTCCTGTGGTAAAATTCCAATCCTCAAAAGAAACGGGGATAATGCATAATTCCCGGAGAGCAAAGTCACGGGAATTTTTCAAAAAAAGCTTGCATTAGCAGGGGCGGTGTGATATTATTGACAGGCTACCTTGCAGGTAGTTCTATTTATGTGGCAATTTAAGAATGTATCCCGAGTGGACAGAGACGTTGCATAGGGTGCATTAACTGGATTGTGCGGAGATGATGCGGCTAGCCCAGGCCGACAGTCTCGCAAGAATTATTAAAACAGGAGAATAGAATGTTAAAAGGGCTAATAGGTAAAAAGATCGGAATGACCCAGATCTTCGATGGAGACGGCCGCGCCGTCCCGGTAACGTTAATCGAAGCTGGGCCTTGTTTTGTTTCCCAGATCAAAACCCTGGCAAACGACGGCTACAATGCCGTTCAGCTGGCTTTTGACGAAGTGAAACCAAAACGCCTCAGCAAAGCTGAACTTGGTCATCTTAAGACCAACAACCTCCCCCCAGTGCGCACGCTGCGCGAGTTCCGCACCAACAAGTTGGAAGGGATCAATCCCGGTGATGAGATCGACGCCTCTGTTTTTGAAGTTGGCGATTTCGTCGATGTGATCGGTACGTCCAAAGGTAAAGGTTTCGCAGGCGCGATGAAGCGTTGGAATTTTGGCGGCGGCGTCATGACTCACGGTCAGTCAGACCGTCAGCGCTCCCCCGGTTCATCCGGTTCCGGTACGACCCCAGGTCGTGTTTTCAAAGGCAAGAAACGCCCCGGTCGTATGGGTAACGAGCGGGTAACCTCTTCCCACATCCGTGTCGCGTTTGTTGACCCTGAACGCAACCTGATCGGTGTGCATGGATCTGTTCCTGGCGCAAAGGGCGGCACCGTCATGATCAAGGCGGCTCGCAAGCAGTAGGCTTGTGGTGAATGGAGAATGTGAAAATGAAAGTTGATGTTTTTAACTTAAAAGGCGAAAAGACAGACAGCATTGAACTGCCCGAAGAGATTTTCGGCGCCAAGGTGAATGTTGATCTGATGCATCAGGCTTACCAGCGCCAGATGGCCAATGCTCGTTTGGGTACGCATAACACCAAGCGCCGCGGCGAAGTTCGCGGCGGCGGCGCGAAACCCTGGAAACAAAAGGGTACCGGCCGCGCGCGACGCGGCAGCATGATCAACGCTCAGTCTGTGGGCGGTGGTCGCATCCACACCCCGAAACCGCGTGATTATTCGCAGTTGATGCCCCGCAAGATGCGCCGCGCTGCATTGCGCTCGGCTCTGACCGTGGTTGCCAACGGCGAGAAACTGATCATGCTTGACAGCATTGAGATGAAAGAAGCCAAAACGGCTGAACTTGCCAAGGCTCTCAAGAACCTGACCGGCAATAAGCGCGCGTTGGTGCTTGTGCCTGATAAAAGCGAAAAAAGCGAAAATCTGATCAAATCCGGCCGCAATCTGGCCGAAGCGAAACTGTTGCAGGCAAATTACCTCAACATTCGCGATCTGCTCAGTTTCGAGAAAGTTATCATCCCGCTTGCTTCACTTGACGTGATCAAGGCTTATCTGGGATAGAAAGGGTAGCAGCATGAGCATCTCAGTATTTGATATCCTGCGACGCCCTGTCGTGACCGAAAAATCAAACTATCTTGCCAGCAAGTTGGGCCAGTATGTGTTTGAGGTTAAGAGCGATGTGACCCGTGAACAGGTCAAAACCGCTGTTGAAACCGCTTTCGATGTCGACGTTGTGCGTGTCAATATCATCAATCTGCCTGCCAAGGCACACCGCAACTCCCGCAATCGCCGATTGGTTGTGCGAAGCAGCGGTTATAAGAAGGCGATCGTAACCCTGAAACCGGGTGACAGCATCCCTGTGTTTGAAGGAGTAGAATAATGGCCGTTAAGATTTATAAACCCAAGACTCCTGGTCAGCGCCATAAGAGCGGTTTTACGTTTGAAGAAATCACCAAGACCACTCCCGAGCGTCGTTTGACCGTTATTCGCAAGCAACATTCCGGCCGCAACGCGCTGGGTCGTGTGACTGTTCGCCATCGCGGCGGCGGCGCCCGACGCCAGATCCGTTTGGTGGATTTCAAGCGCAACAAGGCCAATATCCCCGCCAAGGTTGCCGCGATCGAATATGATCCCAACCGCACAGCCCGATTGGCTTTACTACACTATGCCGATGGCGAGAAACGCTATATCATCGCCCCGATCGGCGTCAAAGTTGGCGATACTCTGATGTCTGGTTCCAGCGTTGAAATTCGCCCCGGCAACAATCTGCCTTTGGCGAATATTCCGATCGGTACCACCGTTCACGCGGTTGAACTGCACCCCGGCAAGGGCGCGCAATTGGTTCGCTCGGCTGGCGCTTCAGCGCAACTGCTGGCGAAGGAAGGCAAATATGCCCATATCCGCATGCCAAGTGGCGAGGTTCGCTTGGTTCTGCAGGAATGCAGCGCCTCGATCGGCCAGGTCGGCAATGTGGAACACAGCAATGTCAAGCTCGGCAAGGCCGGTCGCAAACGCCACCTCGGGCGCCGTCCCGAAGTCCGCGGTTCCGCGATGTCCCCGAGGGACCATCCTCATGGTGGTGGTGAAGGACGTTCCAACATTGGTATGCCCGGTCCAAAGACCCCGTGGGGCAAGCCAACCCTTGGTTACAAGACACGACGCAACAAGCGTACGGATGACATGATTGTTCGCCACCGCTCAAAGGCCAAGCGCAGATAGCGGTTGAGAGACAGAAAAGGATTTTGAAATGTCGCGATCATTGAAAAAAGGGCCATTTGTAGACCCGAAATTACTACAAAGAATTGAAGATATGAACCAAAAAGGCGAGAAGAAGGTTCTGCGAACCTGGAGTCGCGCCAGCACCATCTTCCCGCAGATGGTTGGTCATACAATCGCTGTTCATAACGGACGCCGTCATGTGCCGATCTATGTGACTGAAAACATGGTCGGTCATCGTTTGGGCGAATTTGCGCCGACACGCTGGTTCCGTGGACATGTTGCGGAAAAGGGCAGGTAAGAGATGACACAGGAAATTACCGCAAAGCTCTCTAATTTCAGAGAATCTGCCCAGAAGACCCGCCTGGTGGTGGACCTTGTTCGGGGTAAGAAGGTTACGGAAGCGCTTGATATTCTGAGCCTGACCCCCAAAAAAGCAGCCGCCCCGGTTCGCAAGTTGATCTATTCGGCTATGTCCAACGCGGAAGAAAACTTCGGCGTCAGCCGTGATGACCTCGTTGTTCACCAGATCTTTGCTGACGAAGCACGCACACGCAAGTGGCGCCGCTTCGGTGCACGCGGTCGGTTTAAGCCAGAACTGAGACGCAGCTCTCATGTGACGGTCATTTTGCGCGAAGTCGAGTAGAGGTAAGGAGAAACTATGGGTCGAAAAGTACATCCAATTGGTTTTCGTCTTGGCATCAACAAGCCCTGGTTGGGGCGCTGGTATGCCGAAGGTAAGGAATATACCGAACAATTGCACCAGGATATGAAACTGCGTGAAATGGTTATGAAAGATACTGAACGCGCGGGCGTTTCCTCTGTTGAGATCGAACGCTATCCCGGCAAAGTTAAGGTCACGCTGCAAACAGCCAAACCTGGCATTCTGATCGGTCGCAAAGGCGAGAACGTGAAAGAAATCAGACAAAAGCTCGAAGCCTTGACCGGCAAGAAGATTGATCTGGAAGTGAAAGAGATCAAAGCTGCTGACGCGGACGCGTTTTTGGTTGCGCAGAACATTGCCAGCCAACTGGAACGCCGTATCAGCTATCGCCGTGCAATGAAGCGAGCGATCCAGCAAGCCCTGCGCCAGGGTGCGGAAGGTATCAAAGTTACTGTTGGTGGTCGTTTGTCCGGTGCGGAAATGGCAAGAAGTGTAACTTTGCGTGAAGGTCGTGTGCCGCTGCAGACGCTGCGCGCCAACATCGAGTTTTCCAGAGCTACCGCCAGCACGACATTTGGCCAGATTGGTATCAAGGTCTGGGTTTATAAAGGCATCGTCATGGATCAACCGGAAGAAAAGGTTGAGTCTACCGAGGGTGTTTATATTAGCGAGTAATTATCGTAGCGAGTGAGGTAGCAGATTATGTTGATGCCAAAGAGAGTAAAGTACCGCAAGCAGATGCGCGGCCGCATGAAAGGCAAGTCCTATCGCGGCGCGAACGTCAACTTCGGTGATTATGGATTGAAAGCCCTGGACTGCGGCTATATGACTGCCCGCCAGATCGAATCAGCCCGCCGCGCGATCGTCGGCGAGATGAAACGACGCGGCAAGGTGTGGGTGCGGGTCTTCCCCGATAAACCCTATACCAAGCGTGCAGCTGAAACCCGTATGGGTAAGGGTAAAGGCGCAGTGGACCACTGGGTGGCAGTGATCCGCCCCGGAAGAATTCTGTTCGAGATCGGTGGTACCGATCCCGCCACAGCAGCCCGGGCATTACGCAAGGCGCGTTTTAAGCTTGGTTTTAAGACCAAGGTCGTATCAAGAGAAGTATTAGGAGAAGGTTCATGAAAGCCAAAGAAGTAAGAGAACTTTCTGTAGAAGAAATTAAAACAAAACTCATGAACACCCGGCAGGAGCTGATGAATTTGCGCTTCCAGCTGGTGACCGGTCAATTGACCGATACAAGCCGTTTCAAGCTTGCCCGTCGCGATGTTGCCAGGCTTCAGACCATCCTAAACGAACGTGTTCGCGATGAGAAGGAAGGTAAGAAATGAACAAACGACGTCGTTTAACCGGTACCGTCAAATCCAATAAAATGGAAAAGACCGTTATCGTTGAAGTGACCCGCACTTATCAGCACCCCCTGTATCACAAGGTCGTGCGGAGTGCCAAAGACTATAAAGCTCATGACGAACTCGGCTGCAATATCGGCGATAAGGTCGTTATCGTTGAATCACGCCCCTTCTCAAAGACTGTGACCTGGATGATCGAGAAGATCGTGCAGGTTGAAGTTCGCCAGGAAGGTGTCGTCAGCCAGGAAGAGACCATCGAAGAGGTGGAAGCTCTGGTTGCTGAAGAAGACGTGGTCGAAGAAGCTGCCGAAGTTGTTGAAGACGAAGAAGAGAGTGCAGCATGATCCAGAAGGAAAGTCGTTTAGTTGTTGCTGACAACACCGGAGCCCGCGAATTGCTGGTTATCCATATTGTTGGTGGTACACGTCGCCGTTATGCTGCTGTTGGTGATATTGTTGTTGCGACCGTAAAGACCGCAACCCCGCAGGCTTCTGTTAAGAAGAGCGAGATCATCAAGGCTGTCATCGTGCGCACTGCCAAGGCCTATCGCCGACCAGATGGTTCCACCATCTGTTTCGATGACAACGCCGCGGTCGTCCTGGATAATGACGGTGTCAACCCCCGTGGTACCCGTATCTTTGGTCCGGTCGCACGCGAACTGCGTGAAAAAGGCTACATGAAAATTGTTTCATTGGCTCCGGAAGTGCTGTAGTCAATGATAGGAGTGAGCAAATGAAAATGAAGATTCGGAAAGGTGATCGAGTTCGCGTGATGCGCGGTGATGACAAAGACAAAGTCGGTGAAGTCATCCGTGTGCTGCCGAAAGAGAACCGTGTAGTGGTGCAGGGTGTCAACCTTGCCAGTAAACATCAAAAGCAGACCCAAATGGGCGGCAAGACGATCCCGGCCGGCATTCGTGAATTCGAAGTGCCGATCGATCTGTCCAATGTCGCGTTGGTGGACAGTGCTGCTGAGAAAGAAGCCAAAGAAACCCGCCGTACAAGAAAAGCCAGGGCTACCGAAGAAGTGAAAGCTGAAAAGAAGACCACTCGCGCCAAGACCGCGAGCTCTACCAAGGAAGCCAAGCCCAAAACCAGCATAAAGACGGATGCCGAAGGCAAATAGGCGCAGGTGAGCAGATATGAACAGACTACAAGAACAATATAAGAACGAAATCGCTCCAGCCCTCTACAAAGAGCTCGGCCTGGACAATGTTATGCAGATCCCCCGCCTCACCAAGATCGTTGTCAATATTGGTGTCGGTGAAGCTTTGGACAACCCCAAGGCGTTGGACGCTGCCGTGAACGATCTGACCATTATCACCGGTCAGNNAGAAGCCTGTTGTCATCGCCGCCAGAAAAGCTATTTCCAACTTCAAACTGCGTGAAGGTCGCCAGATCGGCGTAAAAGTTACCTTGCGCGGTGAGAAAATGTGGGCTTTCCTGGATCGCCTGATCAATATCGCTTTGCCCCGTGTGCGTGACTTTCGTGGTATTTCCCCCGACAGTTTCGACGGTCGCGGAAACTATACTCTCGGACTGACAGAACAGTTGATTTTCACTGAAATTCAGTACGACAAGATCGATAAGGTCCGTGGAATGGAAGTCAGCATCGTTACAACTGCTGAAACTGATGATCAGGCGCGCGAGCTTCTGCGCAAGTTCGGCATGCCTTTCAGGAAGGATAACTAATGGCTAAAAAGTGTATGCAATATCGAGAGATGCGACGTAAATATGCGGGTCGCGTTGTCAATCGCTGTCGCATTTGTGGCAGACCGCGTGGTTATATGCGCAAATTTGGCTTATGCCGTATTTGCTTCCGAGAATTAGCGCTCCAGGGCAAACTCCCTGGTGTGACCAAATCATCCTGGTAATTTGACCTGGAGGTATAAGAATGACTATTACAGATCCAATTGCCGATATGTTGACCCGAATTCGCAATGCCGCTTCCGCGGGCAAAACGCTGGTTGCGATCCCGAATTCGAAATTGAAAAGCGAATTAGCCCGAATCCTGGTCGAGGAAGGCTATGTCGAGAGTTATGAAGTCGTCGATGGTAAAACGACAGGCAGCAAAGTCCTTCAGATCAAACTGAAGTACATTGGTGAAAGACGTCAGCGCCGTTCCCTGATCACGGGTTTGCAGCGTGTCAGTCACCCCGGCTGCCGCGTTTACACCTCCAAAAAGGATATCCCCTGGGTTTTGTCCGGGATTGGCGTCGCGATTTTATCAACCCCCAAAGGGATCATGACCGGTCACCGCGCCCGTAAGATCGGCGTGGGCGGCGAAGTCCTTTGCAAGGTTTGGTAGGAGGTAGAGAATGTCGCGTATAGGTAAATTACCAATCACCCTGCCCAAGGGTGTGGAAGTAAAAATTGACGGGAATAAAGTTTCGGTCAAGGGCCCCAAAGGTCAACTGGAAGAAACTTTCTCTCCTGAGATATCAATTTCAATGGAAGACGGAACCATTACGGTGACCCGTCCCAATAATGAGCCGCGTATCCGCGCTTTGCACGGAACCACCCGCGCTCTGCTCAACAACATGATCGTTGGCTGCAGCGAAGGTTTTCAGAAGGTTCTGGACTATAAGGGCGTTGGTTATCGCGCTGAAGTAAATGGAACTGACCTGGTCTTGAACCTGGGTTATTCCCACCCGATTACCGTCAAAGCTCCTGAAGGCATCACCTTCGAAGCTGACATCAAAACCCACCTGATCAAGGTCATGGGTCGCGATCGTCATTTGGTCGGTTTGATCGCGGATCAGATCCGCAAACTGCGACCACCGGAACGTTATCATGGTACTGGTATCCGCTATCAGGGTGAGGAAGTCAAACTCAAAGCTGGTAAGGCTGGAAAGACCGGTAAGTAGAGGTAGACAATGGCAAAGAAATCAAGAAATCAAGCCCGATTACATCGTCACGCTCGTGTGCGTAAGAAGATCTTTGGCACTCCCGAACGTCCTCGTCTGAATGTTTTCCGCAGTATCACCGATATCTATGCTCAGATCATCGATGATCACAGTGGGAACACCCTGGTGTCGGCTTCCAGTGTTGATACCGGGCTGCGCGCAGCAGTTGAAGGTAAAACAAAGATGGAACAAGCCCAGATCGTTGGCGAAGAACTTGCCAAACGCGCCAGGGAAAAAGGCATCACTGCGGTGGTTATGGATCGCGGTGGCTACATTTATACCGGCCGTGTGAAATCATTGGCAGATGGCGCCCGTAAGGGTGGACTGGAGTTCTAAAAGAGGATACTATGGAAGATTTTCAATCATTAGAACCACAATTCGATGAACGAGTGATCGATATCGCCCGCGTGGCAAAAGTTGTCAAAGGCGGCCGCCGCTTCTCGTTCCGTGTTACCCTGGTCGTGGGCGACAACAACGGAAACGTTGGCATGGGTATCGGCAAGGCCGGTGCTGTGCCGGACGCGATGCGCAAAGCTACTGATCGCGCCTATAAAAATATGCACAAGGTCAGCCTGATGGGTACAACCATCGCGCACGAAGTGACCGGTGTTCAGAGCGGCGCAAAAGTTTTGCTGAAGCCCGCTTCCCCTGGTACCGGTGTTATTGCTGCCGGTGGCGTTCGTGCTGTTTGCGAAGCCGCAGGCATCACGGACATTCTGACCAAATCTTTGGGCAGCGCGAATATGCTCAACATTGTTCAGGCAACCTTTAAGGCTCTTGAACAATTGAAATCGCCCGAGGTTGTGGCTGCAGAACGCGGCAAGAACGTTGAAGACGTGACCCCTTACTGGGAACGGAGGAAACATGGCTAAGAAAACAAGCAAGATCCTTCGTATTAAACAGGTAAAAAGCGGTATCGGTTATACCGTTCGTACCAAAAATACGCTCAAAGCCCTGGGTTTTCGTAATGTTGGCGATGTTGTCGAACATAAGGAAAACGAAGCCCTGTTAGGTATGCTGGACAAGGTTTCCCATTTGGTGGAAATCGAAACAGTGGATGAGGAGAAATAAGAATGCAATTACACGATCTTAAACCCAATGAGGGTTCAAAGAGAAATCGCAAGCGCGTAGGTCGTGGCATGGCAAGCGGCTCTGGCAAGACTGCCGGTCGTGGTACCAAAGGACAGAACTCCCGCACAAGCGGCGGCGTTCGCCCCTACCACAGCGGCGGCAACCTGCCTTTCTTCCGCAAGCTGCCTTTCCTGCGCGGTGAAGGTTTCACCCCTCGCAACCGCGTCCGCTATGCTGAGGTCAATCTGGATTCATTGACTGGTTTTGAAGCCGGCAGTGAAGTGAATCCTGAAACCCTCAAAGCAGCTGGTCTGTTAAAAGGTAAAGGACTCCCGATCAAAATTATGGGTCGCGGTGACATTAAAGTTGCCCTGAAGATCAAGGCCCATAAAGTGACCGATGGCGCGCGCCAGAAGATTGAAGAAGCTGGCGGCAGCATCGAGACCATCGAGCTGGCTTAAGAAGCAATAGGAGAATACTTATGAAACGATCAGCCTGGCGCTTTTTATGGAAATCAGAGGATATCCGCAATAAATTGCTGATATCCTTACTCCTGCTTGCCATCTACCGTCTGGCAGCCAATATCCCGGTGCCCGGAATTGACCGCGCGGCTGTTGCTGGACTTTCCCAGATGACAGGCGCGGGCAGGAACCTGGTCAACTTACTCGACCTTTTGTCTGGTGGCGCGGTTTCCAACTTCTCCATTTTGGCAATGGGTGTTTATCCTTACATTACCGCCCAGATCATTCTGCAACTGCTGACCCCGGTCATTCCGGCTTTGGAACGCAAAATGCAGGATGATCCCCGCGAAGGCCGGATCTGGATGGAAAAATGGACGGTCATTCTGACCATTCCGATGGCGCTGCTGTCTGCTTTTGGTCAGATCAACATCTTCAACCAGATGTTAAAAGGCAGTTCTGTTATTTCCCAGTGGGGCTTTACCGGAGCGAATCTGCTGCCGACCATCACCGCGATCATCGCCATGGTGGGCGGCACCATGCTCGGCATCTGGATCGGCCAGCTCATTTCTGAGTTTGGTCTGCGCAATCAGGGTCTATCCCTGATCATCTTTGCTGGCATCGTCTCCCGCTTCCCGGTAGCGATCGCCCGCATGGTTGCACAAAGTGAACCCTGGTGGGTTTTCGTGGTCGTCATTGGCCTGTTCATCCTGTCCATCGCGGCAATTGTTTATGTTCAGGGTGGGCGCAGGAACGTACCCGTGCTCTTCCCGGGCCGCCGTATCGGCAACCGCATGTCCATGCCGGTTCGCTCTCAGCTTCCGCTGATGGTCAACATGGCTGGCATGATCCCAATCATCTTCGCGCAAAGCTTTTTGACCTTCCCGGCGATCCTGTCCTCTTTCTTCCTGAATTCTCAGGTGAAATGGATCAGCAGCGCTGCCAATTGGTTCTATAAGGCATTTGGGGGCGATACCTGGTGGTATCCGATCCTATTCTTCCTGCTGGTGGTCGCGTTTGCCTACTTCTATACGGATGTGCTTTTCGCGCAGCAGAATTATGGCGAGAACCTGAAAAAGCAAGGCGCCCAGATCCCGGGTGTTGTCCGCGGCAAGCCCACGCAGGATTATCTGACCCGTGTTCAGCGTCGGATCACCCTGCCGGGCGCGTTCTTCCTCGGTCTGGTGGCGGTTTTACCCTTTATTCTGGCTTTCGTACTGCCCGAGAACAGCGCTGGCGTGCAGTTGATGCAGGCTTCCGGTCTCCTGATCGTGGTCGGTACCATCCGTGAAACCGTGGAACTCATCGAAACTGAGCTGCGCATGCGCGGTTATGACGATCGGCTGATCAACTAAAGCGGAGTTGAGATGAACGAGCGAGCTACTTATATTGTCATGTTGGGTCCTCCCGGTGCAGGGAAAGGTACCCAGGCGAAAGTTATTGCTGAAGAGTTGGGTCTTATGCATGTTTCGACCGGCGATCTCTTCCGTGAAAATCTCAGTCGGGAAACCGAGCTGGGAAAGTTGGCCGCGAGTTACATGAACGCGGGCGAATTGGTGCCGGATGACGTCACCATCGCCATGGTGGAAGAACGTCTGGGTCGGGAAGATTGCGTCAAGGGAGCCATTTTGGACGGCTTCCCGCGCACACCGGCTCAGGCTGAGGCCCTGGACGAATTACTTACCCGCCTCGGCGGCAAGGTTGACCTGGTGCCCTTTATCAAAGTGCCGAATGAGGTTCTGATCGAACGCCTGAGTGGGCGTTGGATGAGCCGAAGCGGCCGTGTATATCACGCCCTCTACAATCCTCCCAAAGTAAAATGGCTGGATGATGAGGACGGAAGTGAACTTTACCAACGAGACGATGATAAACCCGAGACGGTCGCGCATCGCATCAATGTCTATTACGAACAAACCTCTCCTTTGATCGATTACTATCAGAAGGCCGGAACCCTGGTCGAGATCGATGGTACTCAGGATATCGAGGTTGTTACGAAAGATCTGCTGAAGGTCGCGAAGGCATAATGTACGGTTTTGAATCGGGTATAAACATTAAATCTGCCAGTGAGATCGCAATCATGCGGGAAGCTGGCAGATTGAACCGCATGACGCTGGAAGCGGTCAAGGCTGCCATTGCCCCCGGTGTGACCACCGGAGAGTTAAATGAAGTGGCCGAGAGCTTTCAGCGGGCGCATGGTGTTTATTCACCTTTCAAAAACTACGATCCCGGCAACGGTGTGCCTTTTCCGGGCAGCATTTGCACCAGCATTAATGAGGTTTTGGTGCATGGCATTCCCGGGGACCGCAAGCTGAAGGAAGGCGATATCATTTCGGTCGATTGCGGTACGGTCTATCAGGGATTTGTTGGCGATGCGGCTTTTACCGTGGGCGTCGGCGAGATCAGCGCCAAAGCGCAGCACCTGATCGATGTGACCGCCAAAGCGCTTGAGATCGCCACCAGCCTGATGGTGATCGGCAACCGCAGCGGTGATGTCGGCGCGGCGATCGAAGAATATGTTGAGAGCGAGGGTTATTTCTGCACACACACCTATACCGGTCACGGCGTGGGGCGTGAAATGCATGAAGACCCGCAGCTGACCAATTACGGCAAACGCGGGCATGGTTTTTTGTTGCGTGAGGGTATGACGATCGCGATCGAACCGATGGTTCTGGTTGGGACAAGGCAAACACGCGTACTGCGCGACCGTTGGACAGTGGTTTCGAAAAATGGCGCCCTGACAGCGCATCAGGAAAATACGATCGCTGTTACCAAAAACGGACCGCTGGTATTGACGAGTTTGTAGAACATTGAAAATTGTGAGGAAAGCTGATTTATGCAAAGCAGTAAAATGGTTTGGAAGCATGAATTTTCCTTACGAAAACGAGGAATTAATAAGTGAAAACCTTGCCAGATGCGAGGGAAAGCACTATAATAAGAACTTTGCGGATAGAAGAAGGAGTGACTGATGAAAGTATCAGCTTCAATTAAAAAACGCTGTAAAATGTGTAAGATCGTAAAACGCGATGGTCGTCTTTACGTTATTTGTACCAATCCCCGACACAAACAGCGACAAGGATAAGGAATTATAGAATGGCACGTATTGAAGGTGTTGACCTCCCGCGCAACAAGCGCATTCAGATTGGCTTACGCTATATCTATGGTATCGGCCCGAAAGTAGCCGATAAAATTTTGGAAGCTACCGGAGTTGACCCGGACATTCGCGTTAAGGATCTTCCTGAAGATGAAGTGTCAAAACTGCGCGAATACATCGGCCAAAACTTAACTGTCGAAGGTGACCTGCGTCGTGAAGTTCAGATGAACATCAAGCGATTGGTCGAAATCGGTTGTTACCGTGGCCTGCGCCACCGCCGAAACCTGCCCCTGCGCGGTCAGAACACCCGCACCAACGCGCGCACCCGTAAGGGACCAAAGCGCACCGTTGCCGGTCGTGGCCGCCGCCGTGGAGCAACCAAGAAATAATAAGATCAACCAACTGGCAATCCAATTCACCGGGTGGGGTTCCCTTTCTCCCCTGCGGCAACCTGGTGAAAGACCTGTCAGACGTGAAAGATTGAGTGAGGAAGAATTATGGCTAAACAAGCACGTACAGCGCGCCGAACACTTGGCTCGCGCAAAGTCAAGCGCCAGATTTCAACAGGTCAGGTGCACGTTTTTGCGTCCTTTAATAACACCATCGTTACCGTAACAGATCTGCAGGGCAACACGGTTGCCTGGGGCAGTTCCGGTTCGGCTGGTTTTAAGGGTTCCCGCAAGAGCACACCTTTCGCTGCCCGTATGGCAACTGAACAAACCATTAAAGTGGCCCAGCAGATGGGTCTGCAGGAAGTGGAATTGTTCGTCAAAGGTCCTGGCCCCGGTCGGGAAGCTGCCATTCGTGCCGTCCAGGCGTTGGGTTTGAAAGTGATCAAGATCACTGATTTGACTCCAGTTCCCCATAACGGCTGCCGGCCTCCAAAGAAACGCCGCGTGTAGTACAAAAGATAAAGGAAATTGAGTAATTATGGCAAGATATACAGAAGCAGTTTGTCGATTATGCCGTCGGGAAGGCGAAAAACTTTTCCTAAAAGGATCACGCTGTTATACCCCGAAATGCGCATTTGAAAAAAGAGCTTATGCCCCCGGTATGCATGGCAAGATGAGCGCTGCCCGCCCTGGTCGCCAATCTGACTATGGCAAGCAGCTGCGCGCCAAACAAAAAGCCCGCCGTATCTATGGCATTTACGAACGACAATTCCGCCGTTTTTATGGTCAGGCGCTGGCAATGCGCGGTCAGACCGGTGCTAACCTGCTGACCATCCTCGAGACCAGCCTGGCAAATGTTGTTTACCGACTGGGCTTTGCTGCCAGTCGCGCACAGGCTCGCATTCTGGTGACCCATGGTCACTTCCAGGTCAATGGCAGGCGCGCTGACATCCCCTCCTATCGTATTTTGGTGGATGATGTCATCAGCGTTAAGGAAAGCTCACGGGATAATGCCTACTTTAAGCACCTGCGGGAAGAAGCTGAAGGTCGTGTGGTACCAACCTGGTTGGCTCGTGATCTGACCAACCTGAGCGGTCGCATGTTGCGCACACCGGAACGTTCTGAAATCGACGGAAATCTCAACGAACAGCTGATCGTTGAATACTATTCCCGCTAATCAGTAGAATAGTACAGTCTTTCCCTTGAAGTTAGACTGAACAGAGGTAAACGTGACAAAAATAATGGAAATGGTATCACCAAAGATAGAGCGCACAGAAGAGTCGCGCGATTATGGTAAATTCACCATCAGCCCGTTGGAACGCGGCT
>DBPR01000027.1 GCA_002305635.1 Anaerolineaceae bacterium UBA1415
TAGGGATATTTGAAACTGAAACAACACTGTCGACAAATGCGAATTATGGCAGCCCGATAAGGTATACTTTTAACATCTTATTCCTCGATTCGCAGCGGAGGGCTCATGAACACTTTAATTTCAGCAAACAGCTTTATGGCAGTCTTTTTTCAGACTGGCAAAGAAACCGATTGGTTGCAAACCGGCCTGGGAGTTGCCTTACTGGTGGCGCTACTGGGACTTTTGGTTTGGCTCTTTATCAAAGGCTCTTTAGCACAATGGTTTCGGGCCGGTATACAATCCGGCAAGTGGAAACTGCGTGACATGCAACTGGTCAACGAGGTAAAGAAAACCGAACGCGTCAAACTAACGCAGATCGAAGAGCTTGGCCTGAAAGCATGGAATTCAAAGGTGAGCGACCCCAGTTACGCCCAACTTTGGGCCGATCTGGAAGGTGTTGAGGCGCAAATTGGCACCATCAGGCAGCATTCGCGCGGTTTGCAGGATAATCTGAATCTGGTTCACGCTCAGAAGGATGAGCTTGAGCGCAGCTATGATGAACAGATCGCGCAGTTGGATGGCGAGTATAAGAATACCGAGCAAAAGCTGAAAACAGCTCAATCGGAGTTGCGTCAGTTGGAAAACGAGCTGGACAACCTCGCCAATGAAAAAGGGTTGCTGCAACGGGATATCAAGGCCACCAGGACGGACCTGATCAACAGCGAAAGCTCGGAGGAGCCTGACCGTGTTGAGATCATGGGCAGATTAAATTCCCGCCTGGATGGACTGGTGCAAAATCTGCTCGAGGTTAGTAATGCTGAACCTGAGCTGGCAAGCCGAATTCCAGCGCGGCAATCCGAGGTGCTTTCCCTGAACACGCGAGTTAACGAACTTGTGGATCAAATTCGAAAGCTTGAAAATAAAAAACGAAACGAACTCCAGCCACTGGAGCAACAAGCGGAAGCCCTCGGGAAGCAGATCAAAGCGCGCAATGACGAAGCGGATGAGCTCGAAAAGAGCATGGAACCAAAGATCAAATCGCTGGGGCATATGGTCGATACTGCGCGACCCCAGGCTGAATCCCTTCAGGCGGATTATGACGAACTGGACGTGAGCTATCAGAAACTGGCGACTGCTGGTCAGGATCGCAGCGATCTGGCACAGCAACTGGAAGGGCTGGACAAGGGTGCCTCGCGCAATTTTTATCTTCTGATCGTTTTGACCGTTGTGGTGGTGATTATGGCAATCTTATTGATCCTTAATGTGTTTTAGCGCGGGGGCCTGGATGAAATCAATTCAAGAGCTGCTGAAAGCCCTGACGCTGGAAGAAAAAACCGCCCTGAGCTCGGGGCTGGACACCTGGCACAGCAAGGCAGTCGAGCGACTGGGGATACGTTCCATCCTGATGCACGACGGCCCGCACGGCCTCAGAAAGCAGCAGGACACCAGCGATAGTCTGGGATTGAACGAGAGCGTGCCCGCGACCTGTTTCCCGACCGCGGTGACGCTGGCTTGTTCCTTTGACCGCGAATTGCTGGGACAGGTTGGCGAAGCGATCGGCAAAGAGGCGCTGGAGCAGGAGACAGATATCGTCCTGGGACCTGGGATCAACATCAAACGATCGCCTTTGTGCGGGCGAAATTTTGAATACTTTTCCGAAGACCCTGTTCTGGCTGGGGAGCTGGCGGCGGCGTATATCAATGGCGTGCAGTTCCAGGGCGTCGGAACGAGCCTAAAGCATTTTGCGGCCAATAATCAGGAGTTTTGCCGGGTATTAAATAACTCCCAGGTGGATGAGCGGACCCTGCGGGAAATCTACTTAAAACCTTTCGAGATCGCCATCCGAAAAGCTCAGCCGTGGACGGTGATGACCTCGTACAACAAGCTCAACGGTGAATACACCGTGCAGCACCGTCAGCTCATGACGTATATTTTGCGGGATGAATGGGGCTTCGAGGGGCTGGTGGTCACGGATTGGTCGGCGATGGATGACCGCGTCAAGGCAGTTTGGGCGGGAACTGATCTTGAGATGCCAAGCAGCGGAAGGAATCGGGATGAACAGCTGCTGAAAGCAGCCAAAGCGGGAAAAATTGACCTGGCATCGATCGATCGGTCGGTGAGCAATCTTTTGCGGTTGATCGAAAAATGTGATCAGAAGAAGGCCAAACCCGGCAAGGAAGTTTATCTGGAAGATCATGAGCTGGCCCGAAAAGTTTTGGGCGAATCGGCTGTTTTGCTAAAAAATGAATTGGAAGTTTTGCCATTGGATCAGGAACAATCGGTGCTGGTGGTGGGTGAGATGGGCGAACAGCCGCATTATCAGGGCTCGGGCAGCAGCCGCGTGAACCCGACTTGTCTGGTGAATATCACCGAGGCGGTCGTCAACCGCGGTTTGGCCTGGGAGTATCTGCCGGGGTATAGCCTTGTGAGCCTGGATGACGCTTCGCTGCTGCGGGAGGAGGCCTGCCGTGCCGCCAGGGGCAAGGATGCGGTCGTGATCATTGCCGGTCTGACCGAAGATGACGAGGCGGAAGGTTATGATCGCAGACATCTTGAGCTAACTGCCAACCAAAACGCGCTGATCGAGGCGGTCGCGGCGGTCAATCCGAATGTGGTCGTGGTGCTGCAGGGCGGCGGCGTGATGCTGCTGCCATGGCTCGATAAGGTCAAAGCGGTCTTGTTTGTCGGTCTGGCTGGGCAGGCTTTTGGCGACGGCACGTTGGATCTTTTGCTGGGTGAGGTCAACCCGAGCGGGAAGTTAGCCGAAACCTGGCCTTTGAGTCTGGCGGATGTGCCCAGCCAGCCCAGTTTTGGGCAGCGCTACAACAGCTCTTATCACGAGAGCATTTTTGTTGGCTATCGTTATTATGCCTCTGTTGGAAAAGAAGTTCGCTTCCCCTTTGGCTTTGGGCTGTCTTACACGGAATTTGAATTGAGCGAGCTGAAACTTGCTTCCACTGCAGTGGAAGCTGATGGGAACCTGAAGGTCAGCGTAAAAGTTAAGAATATTGGCAAAGTGGCGGGGAAGACAGTGGTTCAGCTCTATACCCGCGCTCCGAAGTCCTGGCTATTCAAAGCAGACCGTGAGCTGAAGGCTTTTGAAAAAGTGGGACTGGAGCCAGGTGAAGAAAAAGTGCTCGAATTTGACCTGGCAACGCAGGAGCTGGCGTTCTGGAACCCGCTCAGCCATAAATGGCAGGTGGAAGGCGGGGAATATGAGCTGCTTGTCGGGCTGGATTCATTGCATCTGCCCCTCTCTGCCAAATTCACGGTAAAGACTTCGGAAAATGAGGAGCCTATACCGGATTTTCGCGATCTGACTCCGCAATATTATCAGCTGCCCCTCTATCCGGAAGGATTTAGCATCGAACAATTCGAGAAATTGCCGGGGTCGGTAGCGGTGCCGGAGCCTAAGCGAACGACAGGGAATTTTGACCTGAATTCCACGCTTTGGGAAGCGCGTAATACCTGGCAGGGGCGCCTGGTCGCAAAACAAGCTCTTAAGGGCGCCGCGGTCTTGATCGAGAACTCAACCGAGAACACTGGCAACGCCCGCCGCACGATCGAGGCTTCCACCATCGACGCGCCTTTGCGTTCGTTCATCCTCGGCGGCGTCAGCCTGGAAACGATCGAGGGTATTCGCGATATTCTCAACCTGCGCCTTCTCCGTGGCTTGTGGAAGGTATGGAAGGGCAGCCGCGAGTAGTTCGTATAATTAGAATGGTAAGAGAAATGTGCAAAGTGAGCTTTTTGACCTCACTTTATTGATCCGCGACTTGGTAAAAAATGGTAAATAAATCAGGAAGGAAAAGATGGAAAGTATTATTGAGGTAAGAAATCTTGATAAAAGTTATGGCAAAACTCAGGTGCTCTTCGATCTCAACCTGAATGTCAAAAACGGTGAGTGTCTGGGTGTTGTCGGCGGGAACGGGGCTGGAAAAACCACTCTTTTGGAATGCATCGAAGGCATCCGTGCCTGGCAGAAGGGTGATATTCTCATAGACGGATTGACCATTGAAAATGATTCAAAACACTTAAGGAAGATCCTGGGCGTCCAGCTTCAATCTTCTTCCCTGCCTGCTGAGATCAAGGTAAAGGAAGCAGTCGAGCTTTTTGCGGTTGAGCATGATGTCAGGGTCGATGAAAAACTTTATGATGAGCTTGACGTCAGGCAATTGCTGGATAAGCAGTATGGGAAGTTGTCAACCGGGCAAAAAAGACGTCTGCACCTCCTGTTAGCCGTACTCCACGATCCGAAAATTTTGATATTGGATGAACCGACGGCTGGACTGGACGTCAACTCCAAGCATCTGCTTTATACCAAGATCAATGAACTCAAGGAAAAAGATAAGACGATCCTGCTTACTTCCCATGATATGTATGAAGTGGAGAATTTATGCGATCGGGTCGTTTTTATCGACAAGGGGCGCATCAGCAAGGAGTTGAGTGAAGAAAGTTTGCAGGACAGGGACAGGCATGTGATCGCCATCTCCAGTCAGAAGAACAGCCTGAGCAAGGTGGATACCATGTATGCCAGGTTGATCGAAGAAAAAGACGGGGTGCTTTTCTTCGAGTGCAGCAATATCAACGCTTGTCTCAAGGAGTTCCTGGAACACCTGGCGGCTCAGGATGACGAAGTTATTGATGTTTACCTGAAAAAGAAGACAGTCGAAGAAGAGTTAACAAAGATGATGCGAGGTGAGGAGCAATGAAATCTCTAAAAGCCCTTTTGGTCAATTTGAAAATTTACTATCTGATGACTTTCCGGAACACTTTCCTGGTCATTGCCCATTACCTTTTGCCCGTTTTGTTTTACCTCTTATTCAGTGTTGTTTTTGTGGGAATCAACGAAGAAAACAAGAGGACCATCATCATGAGCATGACTGCCTTTGGTCTGGCGATGAACAGCTATATCGGCTTGCCCGGCAGCGTTGTGCGTTATGCCATCGGTGATATCAAAAGAGCATACATCGCTGGCGGGATCAAACTCTGGCATGTCTTTGTCTGTGCCGCCATCAGCAATATGGTCCATTGCTTTGTTACTTCTATGGTCATCCTGTTCACAGCAAAACCATTGTTTGGGGCGGTCATGCCAGAGTCTATGGGCTGGTACTTCCTCGCTCTTTTGATCAGCATTGTTCTTTCAACGCTGATGGGAGTGGTGATTGGGATGTTCTCAAAGACGGAAGGTTTCGCGACCATTATTTCCCAGGCTACCTTTTTGCCTTCTCTCTTCCTGAGCGGTACCATGGTGCCGATCGAATTCCTGCCCAAAATTTTACAGACGATCTCAGATATGATCCCGCTGAAGCATACTTACGTTTTGCTGCAGGGCTATGACCAGCGATCGCTGATCTTCTCCCTAGGTTTCATCGTGACATTGCTGGTTTTGTTGGTGATAAGGTATCGGTTTATTATTCGGAGAGAATAAGAATAGTTTTACCGAGTCTTACGATTACGATTGATTAGAAGTGGGTTGCCAAAACCAGATGGCATAATTTATGTAAGCAGTTGCTATTTGCCTCCTATGTGGAAATTGAAGATTAGGAGGAAATACAATGATAACCAAAGGCAATGACAACAGTCTTACCTCTTTTTAGATATTTAATATGTTTAGTATTAGTTAGCTATTCAACATGTTTTGAAATAATTGAATAAACTCTGTCAATTTCTTCATCTAGTATTGTTCGTACACTTGCGATAAAATCTGACATCTTAGCTGGAAGTTCGTCCTCTCCATAGAGCTCTTCAGAACTTTCTTTCCAAGTAACACCTTTGCTTTCGTTAAAAGCATATCTTACATAGGAGTCATTTAGTATCTTTCTTTGTTTCCTGATTTTACCCCTAATGTTTTCGGGAAAAAGAGGGGAAGTATTATCAACAACTTTAAGTGCCGATACAAATTGGTTATATAAAGCTATGCCAATATCGTCTGTTTCATGGCTGGATGAAAGGTCTTCTCGGCCTTGTTTCAAGAGTTTCAAATGATCATATAAAAAATCTAACTTGACTTTTTCCTCAGCACTCTTCTTTGAGACCCAAATTGCATAAAAACTGGAAACTACGGCTAAAAGAGACATTAGTATTGTGATAATTTCTTGTAATTTCATTAGTATCTCCCTGTGATGTTGAAATTATTATATTTTTTCAGCCAGTGCAACGTCTATTAATTTGTATGTTTATTATAAATCAAATCAATAAAAAAGGAAGAGAAAACTCCCTTCCTATCAATTTTCTTAAGCTTTTATAAACTTTAATTCGCCGTCGCCGAGCTCGATCCTAACCTTGTCGCCATCGGAGAATTCACCCGACAACAGTTTGATCGCCAGTGGATCCTGAACCTCACGCTGGATGGCGCGTTTGAGCGGTCGCGCGCCAAATTCAACGCTGTATCCTACATCCGCCAGCCAGGCGCGAGCCTGATCGCTTACTTCGAGTTTCAGACCGCGCTGTGCCAAAAGACCAGCGACATGCTTGATCTGGATATTGACGATCTCGCCCAGATTTTCCCTGGTGAGTGGCTTGAAAACGATGATCTCATCGACACGGTTCAGGAATTCAGGACGGAAGAAATCTTTCAGGATGTCCGTAATTTCGTCCCGTTTGACCTGTCGGGGCTGTCCATCTTCGCCCTTGCTCATCCAGAGTTGGCTGCCAAGGTTGCTGGTCATAATGATCAGTGTGTTGCGAAAATCAACCGTTCTGCCCTGACCATCCGTCATGCGTCCGTCGTCCAGTACCTGCAATAAGGCATTGAAGATCTCGGAATGAGCCTTCTCGATCTCGTCAAAGAGCACGACACTATAAGGGCGTCGGCGGACTGCTTCTGTGAGCTGCCCACCTTCTTCATAGCCGACATATCCTGGCGGCGCGCCGAAAAGACGACTGATGGTATGGCGCTCCTGATATTCGCTCATGTCGATGCGCACCATGGCGTTCTGATCATCGAACATAAATTCTGCCAGGGCACGGGCAAGCTCGGTTTTGCCAACCCCAGTGGGACCTAGGAAGATGAAAGAGCCGATAGGTCGGTTGGGATCCTGAAGACCAGAGCGTGAGCGTCGAACGGCGTTGGACACCGCGCGGATCGCGTCAACCTGCCCGACCACTCGGTCATGCAAACGCTCTTCCATGTGAAGAAGTTTTTCCTTTTCGCCTTCCAGAAGACGATTGACCGGGATACCCGTCCATTTGGCGACCACAGTCGCGATCTCTTCGGCATCCACCTCTTCTTTCAGAAGGGCGCCTTGCTGCTGTTGGCTTTGGAGCCTGGCTTCGGCTTCGCGGATCTTTTCCTGCAGTTCCCGCATGGTGCCATAGCGCAAACGGGAGGCTTTTTCGAGATCAGCGCTGCGTTCAGCCTGTTCCATTTCATGTTGGGCTTCATCCAGCTGTTTCTTTAGATCTTTATAGTCCTGGATAGCCTCTTTTTCAGCCTGCCATTGGGCGGTCATCGCGTTCGACTTTTCGCGCAGATCAGCGAGATCCTGTTCGATCTTTTCGAGCCGTTCCTGAGAGGCTTTGTCTTTTTCTTTCTGGAGAGCCTGTTTTTCAATTTCGAGCTGCATGATGTCGCGGTCAACCTCGTCCAGCGCCTGGGGTTTGGAGTCGATCTCCGTGCGCAGGTGCGCGGCAGCCTCGTCGATCAGGTCTATCGCTTTGTCTGGCAGCTGACGGTCGGTGATATAACGGCTCGAAAGCGTTGCCGCGGCAATGGCGGCTGAATCGGTGATGCGTACCCCGTGATGCACCTCGTATTTCGACTTGAGACCACGCAGGATGCTGATGGTGTCTTCCACAGATGGCTCTTCCACCATGATGGGTTGGAAACGGCGTTCAAGCGCGGCGTCTTTTTCAATGTATTTGCGGTATTCGTCGGTGGTTGTCGCGCCGATCAGATGCAATTCACCTCTCGCCAGCATTGGCTTGAGGATGTTGCCAGCATCCATGGCGCCTTCAGCAGCACCCGCGCCGATCACGGTATGCATTTCATCGATGAAGAGGATAATCTGTCCGTCCGATTCGCTCACTTCCTTCATGGCGGCTTTGAGCCGTTCTTCAAATTCACCGCGATATTTTGCGCCAGCGACCAGGGCTGCCATATCCAACTGCACAAGGCGTTTGTTCTTGAGCCCTTCCGGGACATCGCGATTGACAATGCGCTGTGCCAGACCCTCGACAATGGCTGTTTTTCCGACCCCTGGTTCGCCGATAAGCGCGGGATTGTTTTTGGTTCGGCGGCTTAGGATCTCGATCGTACGTCGAATTTCTTCGTCTCTTCCGATGACGGGATCCATCTTGCCTTGTCTGGCAATAGCGGTCAGATCGCGACCGTACCTTTGAAGCGCCTGATAGGTGTCTTCAGGGTTTTGGCTGGTAACCGACTGGCTGCCACGAATATCCCGCAGCGCTTTTAGAACAGCGTCTTTCGTGATACCAAAAGCAGCCAGCGTTTTGCTTTCGCTGCTTTCGGTCAGACCGAGCAGGATGTGTTCGGTGGAGGTGTATTCGTCGCCCATACCTTTGGCGAAGCGTTCCGCGGCGTCCAGGACATCGACCACAGACCGGGAAAGCGAAGCCTCTCCCTGATTGCTGCCGTAAACCTTGGGACGGTTGGCGAGTTCCTTGCGAACTTCTTCTTTCAGAATTTCGGTCGAGCCCGCGATCTGGGTGACAACAACCGGGACCGTGCTTTCGGTTTGGCTGAGCAGTGCCAGCAGAAGATGTGCTGGTTCGATGCTTTGGTGTTTAAAATCATGCGCAAGCCGTTGCGAATCGAGCAAGGCTTGTTGTGCTTTTTGTGTAAATTTGTTGAGGTCCATAATTCCTCCTTTTCAATTTCGTATATTCTTTGTACAGGTATAGAATAACCATTGATTGTTAGCAAAAGGTAAGAATGGATCGGATGATCTTAGATGTTTTAGTCAAGATGGGCGTTGCAACCCGCTACAAGCCGCGTTTAGTATGACAAATGAAAAAGCCGGATTCTTATGGAATCCGGCCTACATTGGGACTGCATTTTTACTGCCCCTGGGATTTCAGGGGGTTGGGTTTTGCCGCGCGGGCGCATTTTCGCGCCATTGGGCAAGCATAACAAGCGCCTGGGCACTCTGGGTTCTCCTTTTTCTGCCGCACCATTGAGGCGATGATCAGCCCAACGATGATCAACAAAAGCGCGCCAACGAAGAAGGTACCCCAGGTCATGCCCGCACTCCGTTTCTTTGCGGTGTTCTGACTTCCTTCTGCTTTTCAGGTCGGACAAGGAAATAGATCGTGCCCAATACCACCAGGATCGCCAGGATGGTCATAAAGCTGAACTGCTGTGTAAGCGCCCAGTTGCCGATCTGGTAGAAAACAAAGGAGACCGCGTAGGCAAAGACACTTTGGTAGATCAGCGCGAACCAGGTCCAGCCGGCATTGTTCATTTCCCGCTTTATGGCACCGATAGCCGCAAAACAAGGGATGCAGAGCAGGTTGAAGATCAGGAAGGAGAAGCCTCCCAGAACGCCGAAATGTTGGGCGACGTTTGCCCAGATCTCCGTGCCGGTTTCAGAGACTTCAGCATAACCAAAGAGGATGCCGAAGGTGTTGACAACGTTTTCTTTGGCGACCAAACCGGTGATCGTGGCGACGGCTGCCTGCCAGCTGTCCCAGCCAAGCGGACGGAACATCCAGGAGATCAGGCTGCCAAGGCGAGCCATAAAGCTGTTTCCAAGCACTTCCACGGTCGCAAGGCTGCCGTTTTCAACCCCGAAGCGAAGCAGAGCCCAAATGACGATGCTGGATAGCAGGATGATCGTACCGGCTTTCTTGATAAAGCTCCAGCCGCGCTCCCAGGTTGAACGGAGAATCGTTTTTAGCCCTGGCAAACGATAGGGCGGCAATTCCATCACGAAAGGTGATGGGTCGCCTTTGAAACGCGGGGTTTTCCTGAGGATCAGACCTGAAAGGATCACCGCCGCGATTCCCAGGAAGTAAGCCGCGGGAGCAACCCAAAGGGCGTCGCCCGCAATTGCTCCGGCAAAGAGGGCGATGACCGGCAGTTTGGCGCCGCAGGGGATGAAGCTGGTGAGAATGACCGTCATGCGGCGATCGCTTTCTTCTTCGATGGTGCGGGACGCCATGATGCCAGGAACACTGCAACCGCTTCCGACCAGCAGCGGAATAAAGCTTTTGCCTGAAAGTCCCCATTTGCGGAAAGCGCGGTCCATGATGAAGGCGATGCGCGCCATATAGCCGCTGGCTTCCAAAAATGCCAGCATGAAGAAGAGAACCAACATTTGCGGCACGAAACCGAGCACCGCGCCAACACCGGCGACGATGCCATCCAGGATCAGGCTTTGCAGCCACTCTGCCACGGACATTCTCTCCAGCAGAGAAGAAACAAAGCCAGGCACGATCTCGCCAAAGAGGACTTCGTTGGTCCAGTCGGTCAGATAGGTGCCGAGCGTGGTGATCGAGATGCCATAAACGATGACCATCACCAGAACGAAGATCGGCAAAGCCAGCCAGCGATTGGTGACGATCTGATCAACGCGGTCAGAGAAGCTGAGTTCGCCTTTGCGGCTGCCGTGGATCGTTCCGTTGACGAGCTGATCGATCTTATCGTAGCGCAAACCGGCGATTGAGCTTTCAAGGTCGTCGCCTTCATGGCTGGACTCGTAATCTTCCTGCAAGCGCTGGAGTTCGAGCTGCTGAACCTGATCAAGGTTCTGTTTGAAGCCGGGTTCCAGGGAACGGAAGCTCCAGTAGCGAAGTTGACTTTCGGGGAATGACGGTTTGATGATCCCGAACGCCTGAGCGATGACGGCTTCGATATCGGCGCCGTAGTCCGTTTTTGCCGGGTGATTTTGGGTGATCTCGGGTGAGAGAAGGTGTCCAATGAGCTTATCGATGTTTTCCCCTTTGAGCGCGGAAATGGCAACAACGGGATAACCGATCCGTTTGGAGAGCTTGTCCGCGTCGATGCTGATGCCTTCCTGGCGCAATTCGTCAGCCATGTTGATAACCAGGATCAAGGGGATGCCAAGATCGAATAATTGCGTGGTCATATAAAGGTTGCGCTCCAGGTTGGTGCCATCGACGATGTTGATGATGGCATCGGGTGGATTTTCGGTCAGTTCTTTCGAAGCGATGATCTCTTCAAGCGAGTTGGCAGCCAGGGAATAAAGACCGGGTAAGTCGAGGATCTCAACTTCGGGATGCCCGATCAGATGACCGGATTTCTTTTCGACGGTGACGCCGGGCCAGTTGCCAATGAACTGATTGGAACCGGTTAAAGCGTTGAAAAGCGTGGTTTTCCCGGAATTGGGGTTGCCAACCAATGCAAAACGTCGTTTACTCATGGTCACCTCCTGCTACTTCAATAAACCGGGCTTCGGAACGCCGGATGACAAGGTTGGACTGGTTTAGTTTCACTTCAATTGGGTCTCCCAGGGGGGCAACTTTGACTACCTGCAGTGAGCTGCCGGGGATGACGCCCAATGCAAGGATGCGACGGCGAAGACTTCCTTCGCCATGGATTTTTACGATTTCCACGGTAGAGCCGGTGGAAACCTGGTCAAGACTCTTCATTACAATCCTCCACAAAAATAGAATTTGCCTGATCGCGATCGAGGGCATAGCGACAACCGCGCAGGCAGACGATCAGATTACCCTGGTTGGACTGGATAACAGTGAGCTCTTCTCCAGGGACAAATCCAAGAGCTTCGTTTCGCCTGCGTTGGCGACCGCGCGAACCGCGAACGCGACAACGACAGTTTTTCCTGATATGGGTAAGCGGTATCATGATCATGCTCCAAAATTAGTGTTAGCCAAGACTAATATGGAATGTTAGTCCAGACTAACAGTTTCGTCAAGGGTCAGCAATTATCATAGATGATAAGAAAACAGGTCGTGATCATGTGTGGGCGTCTTGACCGTGAGGGTTTACAGTATAATGAAAGCCATGAGCGGTAAGGAACAATTGTCGGAATCCATTGAGATGTATCTGGAAACAATTCTTATCCTCTCGAAAGATGGTAAGGACGTGCGCCAGGCAGATATTGCCCGGGCTTTGGATTTTTCGAGACCGACCGTTCACATTGCCATTAGAAAAATGATCGCAGATGGATTGATCGCGGTGCGGGATGACGGTTTGATCGTTCTTTTACCAGATGCCAGGAAATTGGCGGAAAATATTTATGAACGCCATAAGACTTTTACCCGCTTTTTGATCCATCTGGGAGTTGACCCCGACACCGCTGAAATGGATGCCTGCCGGATCGAGCATTATGTCAGCGAGCAAACTTTCCAAAAGATCAAGGAATTTTGCGAATCGGGCCGGTGTAAAGGTTTGGATCAGTCCTTGTAACAGGCTTGGTTCCAGCCTGATTTTTATATCACCCAGGGGTTGGTTTTGAGGAGTTGCTGTAGTTCCTGTTCTTTGCGCGCGATTTCGGCCTGTGTTTTTTGCTCCTTTTTTTGTAAATTGAAGACAAGTTCCTCAATTGCCTCTTCGTTTTCGAGCAGATCAAATTTATCAAGCGGGAACTCGCTCATCATCCCGTTGAACTCCTCGTCCAGTTTTTCATTCAATTCCAATAATTGATCGATCCGCTGTTGAAGCTGACGCGGATCCCAAAGGTAGGGCAGGGGATCAGGCGGCGGGAAATCGTTGAGGATCAGTTTGATCGTGTCCACCTCGCCGTTCTCAAAGGCGTTTTGGGCTTTTTTGAAAGCCAGGAGTTGCTCCGTGCTTTGGTCAGGATTGAGATCGGGATGGAGCGAACGGATGACAGCCGTATAGGGCTCCATGATCTCGTCATAGATGTTTCTGCCTGTATTGCCTTCGAGCAGCTCTTCGTCCAGACTTTTTGTTAGTTCCTCACGCTTTTGGATGAAGGCTTTCTGTTCTTTTAGTTCCTGATCGATCTGCTTTTCGATCTGGTTAAGGAAAATGGGTTCGCCATGCTCGATCTGCTGTCGGACCAGCTCAAGTTTCCTGTCCACCTCATCGAGGCGCAGCTGTGATTGTTGGCATTTGTTCTCGTAGCGACCGACCTGGTCGATGTAATCCCTGGCCATATTATTCAGGCTGTGGAAGTGAAACGCGTCCCGCAAGGCGAGCAATTGGGCGCATTCCTGCGTGCCTTCCTGTGCCAGCCTGATCATGAAGTCCCATAGCTCCAGTGGTGTCGGATCAACGGAGTGGGTGAAAAGTTCGTTTTCAAATAAGTCTGCAAAAAACGCATCCTCATCCCTTGGTTTTTTGTGTTTTTTCATTCTCCCTCCAGGAAGGTAATTCTAACAAATCGGGATAAGGTAAAACTTAAAAATCCGGATATTTTAAGGTGAGCATTTCGTTCTTTGGGGTTCCTTTCAGTTGTTAAAACAGGATGGTGTTTACAAAGCAGATCTCTGGAATCAAGTAAATGGCAGGAAATTCACTGGTTTTGGACGAAATATAAGAGAATTGTGATCGGAAATGGGAAGATCATGATCCAAAAACACATAAAACCAACGATGATCGATGTAAAAAGGTGGGTTGAGGAGCGAAATTCAGATTTTTGGTAACGAGTTTTGAAATTGGTCACATTTAACCCTTGACTTCTTTTGGGATATGCCTATAATAGTCGTTCGTGCCCATAAAAAGGCACACAGAACCTTCAAAAAGAAAATGACACCCGAGATTGATCGGAAAGAAATAAAAAACTGGTCAATTTCACCCTTGACAATTGGTTTGGAATCACCTATACTAATAAGTCCAAGGTGCTACATCAAAAGATCGCGCCTGAGAGCGTGACGATTGATAACAAAATAGCCTGGGTCGCAGAGACTTAGAAAAGCCAGTTGCCGGCTAAGAAATGGGCCGGCGCTTTCGTCTGAAAAAGGCTTGACAAGGAAACTTGTCTGGATTAGAATCTGCTCTCTTGAAGTCAGAACCTTAACAACTGAAAAGTGATAGGAAGAAATGCAAGACAAAAAATAAGGTAAGAAAATTAACAAGCCTCGTTAATGAAAATTTCCGTAAAAGATGAAAACACCGAAAGGTGATAAATTTTAACGGAGAGTTTGATCCTGGCTC
>DBPR01000006.1:0-5671 GCA_002305635.1 Anaerolineaceae bacterium UBA1415
GGCTATGTGACTAATCTGGACATCCCGGATGAAGAGGTGATTGCTTGTTATCATCAGCTTTTTCAAGTGGAAACCAGCTTTCGGATGATGAAGTCAGACCTCAAAGCCCGACCCATTTATCATCAAAAAAGAAACGCGATTGAGGCCCACCTCACAATTGTGTTCGCTGCTTTGGCAGTTAGCAGGAATATCGAGAGGCAGACTGGCTTGAGCATAAAACAATTCATCAAAACCATCCGCCCACTTAGGTCAGCAGAAGTGAAAATCAGGAATGAACTGGTGCTGATTGAACCAGAAATTCCTGAAAAAGTTCAAAATATGCTCAAAAAGCTCTCTTCAGGGCACTAAAACGTGCAAGTCAGGAGGTCGCTACCCAAACATCCTTCCCCAGTTTATACAGATCATTAAGCAAGAAGTATGCTTGGAAAAACAACAAATATTAATTTATCCAAACTTATGATATCTTTTCTAATATATCGCGTTTTTTCGATTATCCTGAAGCCTGGTAATGACATTATCAACTGAGGGAATGTATTGTAATCACGCCTATGATCGCTTTGGACTGAAATCGTAGAGCTTTGAGATATTCGATTTCACTAAACCAGGATGGAATTCAAGTGTCATTTTGTTACATGGATCGCAATATAGATCATTCGTCTTCGTGCAATTGGCGGGCGATGGCTTCCCATTCATGCAACATCGGTTCAAGGCTGCTTAAGATGTACTGATAGTCATCTGCCAGTTTTTGATATTTAGCTGGGTCGCTGGGCGGCTTGGCGAGTTTGGCTTCCAAAAGTCCTTTTTGGGTCTCGGTTTCATGAATTCGCTCTTCAAGCGCGGTGAGTTTCTTCTCCAGCTGCTGGCGTTGGTTGCGGCTCAGTCCTTTTTTAACGACAGGCGCCTCACGGACAGTGTCCGCTTTCTCAGGCTCATGTGAGGTCTGAGCCAAAGCTTGTTCTCGCCCAGCCAGGAACTCGCGATACTCGGAATAGCTGCCCTTATAAACACGCAGGCGTTCTTCATCGGGCACAAGCTCCCAGATCTGGGTAGCCAGCGCGTCGATCAGGTAACGGTCATGCGAAACCAGCAGGATCGTCCCGGGATAATCAGCCAGGACTTTTTGCAAAACTTCCTGAGTGGGCAGGTCAAGATGGTTGGTGGGCTCGTCCAGCAGGAGCAGATTGGCATCCGAAAGCGCCAGTTTTGCCAGCGCCAGCCGACCTCTTTCGCCGCCGCTGAGCGTCGCGACGCGGTCAAAGACCTGTTCGCCCTGAAAACCATAACGAGCCAGGTAGTTGCGTACCTCAGCCGGCAAAAGATTGGGCATGACTTTGTTGATCTCCTGGATCAGGTCGCTGCTGGGGTCAAGGTCCTCATGCGCCTGGGCAAAATAGCCAACCTTGAGGCTGGCGCCCAGCTCAATTTCGCCGCCAAGAGGCGGAAGTTGCCCAAGAATTGTTTTCAGAAATGTGGTCTTGCCCGCCCCATTAGGACCGATCAATGCCACGCACTCCCCGCGTTCCAAAACCAGGTCGGGACTGCTGAAGAGCGCTTTGCCCTCATCTTCATAACCGACGTCCAGGTCATAGGTGCGCAGGACAAGATCGCCTGAGCGCCCAACAATCTTGAGGCGCAGATGGACTGGTCGTGTATTGCTTTGCGGCGGGGTCAGGCGGCTGTCTTCCAGCAGACGCTCCAGGCGGCGCTGGCGACCGCGCGCCTGATTGGTGTTTTGGGTGCCCATATTGCGACGGATATACTCTTCCTGTTTTTCGATGTACTCAGCCTGAGCCTGAAATTCGGCAAGCCGGCGGGCGTAGCGCTCCTCGCGTTGATGCAGGTAAGCAGTGTAGTTACCGCGATAAACTTCGAGCGAAGGCGTCATCTCCCAGATCACGCGCGCGGTCTGGTCGAGGAAATAGCGGTCATGCGAAACGATGACCACGGCCCCATTCCAGTCGCGCAGATAGGCTTCCAGCCATTCGACAGCATTGATATCGAGGTGGTTGCTGGGTTCGTCCAGGAAAAGGATGTCAGGGTCTTCCAACAAAATGCGCGCCAGACGGGCACGGGTGCGCTGTCCACCGGAAAGCTGTTCCAGGGGACGGTGATGATCGCTCTCCTCAAAGCCAAGCCCTGCCAGGGTTTGGCGGATTCGGGCAGTGTAAGTATAGCCGCCCATCAGATCAAAACGGTGTTGCAGATTGCCATAACGCCTGAGGATGTCAGGGTCGCAGTAGGGGTCCTGCATGGCAAGCTCAAGCTGTTTGAGCTCATCGCCCATGCTCAGCAGCTCCTCAAAAGCGACCAAACAGCTGCTCCAGAGCGTGCCGTTGGTCTCGTGGACAGCAACCTGGGGGAGGTAACCCACGCGCAAGCCTTTGGAACGGAAGACAGAGCCTTCGCTGGGCTCGTCTTCGCCTGCCAGGATGCGCAGCAAGGTGGTTTTGCCAACCCCGTTGGTGCCAACGATGGCAATGCGAGCGTTGTGCGGAATGGAAAGCGTGATCCCATCAAAAATATCGACGGGACCAAAAGAGCGTGCCAGATTTTGCGCGGTCAGCAATGCCATAATGGCAAAAGTATACCAGCCAGCGGCCGGTATGGCAGAAAGTAGCTATCGAAAATCAAAACAATTGCTGGCCTTCTATTAATAATCAATGCCGTCGCCCGCATCTCAGGATACAGGGAAATGCCCTCGTACGTAATATAAAGGTATGTAATGCTAACACTCTCTTTATCCTCAGGCTGGCTCCTCCAAGCGCGAGTGAAGTTTCATAAATCGTAAGAGACTGTCAATCAGGAAAATAATTTTTCGAGGCAATAGATCAGGGCACATTCTCCTGGAAGTGAGCCGCATTTTCGACACAGATAAAAATCGCGGAACCAATCGTTTTCGCTCCCAAAAATCGTTAAGGAGTCACAGCAAAAACGATAACCTTCTTTTTTATCATGACACATCTCCCTCTTCCGTCACATCCGCAAATTCGTAATCCCGATACTGGCTGTCCTGATCGATCTTACCATCTTTGGAAATCCCAACCACCCGACAGCCATTGATGTCAGCAACCAAACAGATCAACCGCTCCAGCGCATGCGCCAGAGTTCCATCTGGAGGAAGGGGTTCGTCTTCAAAATCATCAATATTGATCGGGAGCCTCAATAAGAACTCAAAGGTACTGGGACGCACCCAAAACATGGATCCAGCAACAAAGGAAAATGGCTTTTCTTCCGGATTTCTGATTCCCAGTTGCTTTGCCAGATTATAAGTATTTTCGCGGTTACTCCCCCAATAGTATTCGTGCCCGACGATATGTCCCTGAGGGCCGATGATGCCGATATCGTTTTTCTTCCCTAAAATTCTTTGCGCTTCCCGTGCGGATTCTTTGCCGATCAACTTGGTGAGCATATCATCACGCCAAAGATCACCATCGATTCGATGCGGCGATTTTTTGGTATGGATTTTTAACAAATGACGGTAATCAAGATGATAGATCATCCTGAAAAGTTCAATAAAGGCGCCGATATCCCGGCCTTTATTGATTAATGTAAGTATTCTGGCGCCGGACGCCAGATCAAATACTTTATCCGCGACCATGTCTTCGGGTCGGCTGGTGGTAATGTAGAGATCATACCCACCCTCAATATTGGAGAGCTTTTCGATGATGTCGTCCAACATTTCCGGATAGTGCACATGAATGACTGCAGCCGTATCATGCTTCTTTTCTACACTGGAAACCAGACGTCGGTCTTTCAACAGGAATTTGTTTCGGTTAACATTCCCGAGAGCTCTACGGGTTGCCTGTAAAAAGGCATATCCATATTCGCGATCCGGTTCAAGATGAGCGCCTTCTGCCCATTCATTCCAGGCGTTGATAAAAACGAAGCGTTCATTTTCTTTCAAGCTGATCAGGGAATTAAAAGAAACCTGCTCGAGCCAGCGTTGATAAATCTTTGGATCGCTGTGAATGAACGAATCCCCACGCCCTGGTTTTCGCGCCTCATTGTCCCAGGATGGAGATACAGTACTAAACCTTGGCTTTACGTCTTTGCTTAAAGCGATATGATTTTTGACCATATCACGATAATCGTAGACCTGACCCTTGTACTGCGGATTGAGCAACTGAACCGTCTCAGTGATCGGTTTATAAGCGTTGTTGTGAGGAGGAAACTCAACCGAAGCATCCATGCCGAGTAATTCAGGTTTTTCAAAGCCAAACGTTCTCGCGGAGACAATAAAGGGATTCTTCAACCCTTGTTTGACCACAAAATTTCGCCAGTAGTCAAATGTCCGTTCGGCTTCTTCCATTAGCGTTGGACGATAAACGATCAGCAACGGCCTGTCGTCATAACGAATGTATCGTTCATCCTGGAACATTTCGACAACATCGTGGATGAAGCGGTGGTCATTTTCAAAAACATGCTCCTGACCAATTAAGATATTGTTTTCAAGCCCATCCCAGCGTCGTGTCCAGTTCTCATTCGCCCAACAGATACAATATGGGAAATTAATATTTGGATTGTTGATATAGTTGTTTAAGGGCAACTCCAGCAAGCGTCTGCCGGAAAACCAATAATAATGGAAGCAGAAACCATGGAGCCCGTAATCCTTGGCGAGCTTTACCTGTTCCTCCTGAACTTCAGGAATTCGCAGGTCATAATAACCCAGGGGACCGGGATAACGTGGTTGATAGTGACCAATAAACTGCGGTGTGGCTTTGCTGACGTTGGTCCACTCCGTAAAGCCCTTTCCCCACCATTCATCATTTTCCGGGAAGGGGTGGAACTGGGGTAGATAGAACGCGATCAGCTTCACGTCCTGAGGCTCACTTGTTTTCAATTCAGTCTCAGGTAACGGGTCTTCATAATAAACATTTCTTTCGCCGCAAGCCCGGCTGAGCGAATAGTCAAAACTCTGTTTGTATAGATCCGTGCCTGTTTCAACAAGATCCACTGATCGAGGTTGCTCAACTGCGACATACGGTCGCTCGACAGGGCTTTCGGATATTTTGTGCAGCAACCTGCGAATAAGGGCCTTAAAGCCGTAATTTCGATAATAGTTCTTTGCCTTGGTTAAGTTTGATTGAGAACCCAGCTTAGCGCCTTTTCTTGCGCGGGCTTTCCTCTCCCGGTTTTGTCTCCTCGAATCATGAATGTAAAAAACCAGTGGGTTCTGTTTCCCGTCATAGACATCCGCGATGCTTTCCACATAAGCCTTGGTATCAAAGCTTTCTGATGGGTTTCGACCTTCTTTCCATCCGCTTTTTACGAAATGCCACAAAGGATCGACATCAGCATGTCTTACATCCGCGTAATGAAACAGGTAATACTTTTTATTGAATTGCCTGGAAAACTTTATCGTTAAATAGTCGATGAGATTACAGCCCATTTTATTTCTTCAACAACTTTCTGACGACCTTTCTCATTGGTCTCGTAATTTTCCAGCTTGTACTCGATGCCATCGCAGTCACTTCCGTTTTCAGCCAATAAACATCCTGTTCAAGCGCGCCAACTTCGTTGATTTTACTTTGCAACTCGGAATGAGTTGATTCGAACCGGCTGCTAAGATCAGTATAGCTATTTTGAAGAGAATTATGCTCAGAAGTGATCAAATCATAATCTTTATTCAACTCTGACAGTTTTTTGTTCATTCTGGTAATTTCTTCTTCCA
>DBPR01000006.1:5705-36547 GCA_002305635.1 Anaerolineaceae bacterium UBA1415
CAGTGTGGTTCTGTGGGCAAGCTGGAGGTCTAATTCTTCGGTCAGTTTTGATATTGCCGTCTGATTGGCCATGATGACCCTGGAGTTGCTTGCGACTTCTTTCTCGTAATGTTTGTTGAGTCTATCCTGTTCCAACAGGGCTGCTTCCAGTATAAGAAAGTCCGGGTCCTCTGTGACTTTCTTTGGCATTTGGATAATTTCATCAATTATTTCAGGCCAGCGCTGAAAATTATTTGAGAGCAATGCCGTTTTCCGAACTTTTGACTGAGCTTGACTGGCAAGTTCATTGCGAAAAGCCCCATCCTCAACGAGCGCCGTCAGAGCGGTTTCCCAATCCTGGCTTGTTTTCGCCAACATGCCATCAATTCCATGTCTGATCGCCTGGGAATAAGGTTCTGTGTCACTCATTACCGAAGCCAAGCCCAGAGCAGTATATTCATAATATTTAATTGAACTCTTGGAATTGTTGAAGGGATTGGTCTGCAATGGGCCAAGCCCGATATCAAATTCATGGGATGATAGATCTTTTACAAAGTCCCGATATTCCGACCTGAAAACGTTTATCTGTCTGGCGTTGTCAAGCCCTTTGAGCTGCTCAGGCAATTCCAGCCCATAGCAAGTAAACTCTGCCTGCTTCGGAAAAGCCAACAAAACATTTTTTAAAGGTTCTGCAATAAGCTGCAGATCCGGTTGATGGCTTTTTGTCCCCATGAAAAGGATCTTCACAGGCTCACTTTGAGCTGAAGTCGGGACCTTTATTTCCCAGATTTTATCATCGAGGTAATTGTTGAAAACGAAAATATTAGATGTTAACGGACGGCAAGCCTCCGCCAATATCGAAGTCGAGACCACAAGGGCATCCACCGTTTTGATCGCGTAATACAATGGCGCCAACAAGCCTGAGAAAGAAAGGTCTTTTCTGTTTGGATGGTCTTCGCCCATATCAAACATAAAATCATCCATATCGATCACCAAAGGTTTGCCGTGCTCCTGACAAAACTTTCTGATCTTCAGGAAGAGTGAAAAATCTTTAGGAAGCTCTCGATTAATAAAAACAAGATCTGAATCCACAATCAGTTTCAGATCTCTTTCGGATGCGCCAATGGAGAGACTGATGCCAGCTTCGCGGGCAGGGCTCAGGTAGCGGTAATTAAGGATGGCTGTCTTGTCTACAGAACTTGTAAATAATACACATTTTCTTGTTGACTGTTCCATGTTACGTTTCCTAACAGCTTGAAAAGGAAGATAACCTTGATTCGATGTTTATCCTCCCATCGTCAGTTCCAACCCTTTTTGCCAGGGTGGCATGCGAAGGCCAAAAGTATGTTCGAGTTTATCATTATTTAACACCGAGATCATCGGGCGGTCGGCGGGGACGGGGAATTCACTGCTCTTTGCTCTATCCAGCCTTTGGACCTTTTGCTCGTCCTTTTTCGGGTCAAGCTCGATGATCTTTTCTGCCCACTCATAACGGCTACAAGCGCCGTCACCGGCACAATGATAGACCCCGGCACGCTCGCTGAGCCAGCCGTAAGCGTTCGAACCAGCCCGCGCAAGAATAAGCGCGCTGATCTCCGCCAGTATCCGGGCGGAGGTGGGTCCACTGACCTGATCGTCCACAACGCGCATGACTTCCTGCTGCCTTGCCCATTGCAAGACCTTGGTCACAAAGCCGCCCTGACGCATCGAGTAGACCCAACTGGTGCGCAGCACCAGTCCTGCTCCACCAGCTGCCATTACCGCATTATCACCTTCCAGCTTGCTCTTGCCATAGACATTCAGCGGATTGGTGGCGTCAGTTTCAACGTAAGCTGAGCCTTTCGTACCGTCGTAGACATAATCGGTCGAATAATGCAAAAATGGAATGCGCAATTTCGCCGCTGCTTCGGCTAATACCGCCGGGCTGTCGCGGTTGACCAAATACGCAATTTCCTGTTCGCTTTCCGCTTTATCCACCGCGGTATATGCCGCTGGATTGACCAAATAATCCGGTTGAATTTCCTGTACCAAACGTGCCAACTCCTGCGGTTTGGTAAAATCCACCTCCGGGTAATCCAAAGCGATCACTTTGCCCAAAGGGGCAAGCGTGCGCTGCAGCTCGTAACCCAGTTGACCATTTTTCGCGAACAGCAATATCTTTTTCATCTGTACTTACAGTCCTTGTTTCACTAACCGTATTAAATACTGACCATACTCATTGCTCGCCAGGGGTTCAGCGCATTTCAGCAAGCCGGCTTCATCGATATAGCCCATCCGATAAGCGATCTCTTCGATACAGGAGATCATCATTCCCTGCCGGTCTTCGACTGCCTGGACGAACATGGAAGCCTGCAGAAGGCTTTCATGCGTGCCGGCATCCAACCACGCCACGCCGCGACCCAGTACCTCGACCTGCAGCTCGCCATCCTCAAGAAAGCGCTTGTTGATATCGGTGATCTCGATCTCACCGCGCGGTGAGGGCTCAAGCTCTTCAGCATACCGAACAACACGATTGTCATAGAAATAAATACCGGGGACAGCAAAGTTGGATCTTGGCTGTGAAGGTTTTTCTTCCAGACTGATGGCTTTGCCGGTATCGTCAAATTCAACCACGCCATAGCGTTCCGGGTCACGCACCGGATAAGCAAAGACGGTCGCGCCTTGTTCCTGACTGGCTGCACGCTGCAAAATCTGAGGCATGCCGTGACCAAAGAAGATATTATCGCCAAGGATCAGGCAAACCTTATCATCGCCAACAAACTCTTTACCAACAATAAAGGCATCTGCCAGCCCACGGGGAACAGCCTGGACGGCATATTGAATATTCAGACCCAATTGCTTGCCGTCGCCTAAAACACGCTGAAACTGCGCGCTGTCTTCGGGGGTTGTGATGATGAGGATATCGCGAATTCCGGCCAACATAAGCATGGAAAGCGGATAGTAGATCATCGGTTTGTCATAAACCGGCAGCAATTGCTTGCTGATGCCAATGGTCAACGGATAAAGTCGGGTTCCTTTCCCGCCTGCTAAAATGATCCCTTTCATATTAAGCCTTTCTTTCTCCATAGTTCTTCTTCATCCAGGTGTTAAGGTCAGATTGCTTGGTGATCGCTTCGATCCATTCGGGGTTATCCAG
Source organism: Anaerolineaceae bacterium UBA1415 (assembly GCA_002305635.1). Taxonomy (GTDB): domain Bacteria; phylum Chloroflexota; class Anaerolineae; order Anaerolineales; family Anaerolineaceae; genus Mesolinea. The sequence goes on from DBPR01000006.1 coordinate 8,821, forward strand.
ATACCACTTCACGGTATCAAGCAAACCCTGGGCCAGGTCATGACTTGGCTGCCAGCCTAATTCTTCGTGGATCTTATCGATCCTGATGTCGTAGCGGCGGTCATGCCCGGGACGATCCTGCACATAAGTGATCAGCTGCTCGTGGGGAGTGAACTCTGAATCGGGCTGGAGCTCGTCCAGAATTGAACAAATGGTTTTGACAATCTCGATATTGGGGGGTTGGTTATCGCCGCCCACACAATAAGTTTCTCCAACACGACCCTTTGTGGCAACCTTCCAGATCGCTTCACAGTGGTCATCGACATACAACCAGTCCCGAATTTGCATGCCATCGCCATAAACCGGCAGCGGGCGACCGTTGACGGCGTTCAAAACCATCAGAGGGATCAGTTTTTCAGGGAACTGGCGGGGGCCGTAGTTGTTGGAGCAATTGCTGATGGTAATGGGCAAACCGTAGGTGGTGTTATAAGCGCGCACAAAGTGGTCACTGGAAGCTTTTGAAGCCGCGTATGGAGAACGGGGCGCATAAGAGGTATCTTCCTCGAAAGGAGGCTCATGAGGTGCCAGCGTGCCAAAGACCTCGTCGGTCGAGACGTGATGGAAGCGCACCGCTTCGATTGGATGCGTTTTTTCCACCAGCCAGAAACGGCGGGCAGCCTCGAGCAGGGTAAAAGTGCCGACCACATTGGTGTCAACAAAAACACCGGGGTTGTGGATCGAACGGTCGACGTGACTTTCAGCAGCAAAATGGACGACGGTGTCGATCTTGTGCTCTGCGAAAATGCGATCGATCAGTTCACGGTCAGTAATGCTGCCCTGAACGAAAGTATGACGGCTCTCATCGGGCAGATCGCGCAAATTTTCCAGACTGCCAGCATAGGTGAGCGCGTCCAGATTGACAATTCTGACTTCGGGATCATGCTTTAGCAGCCAATGAATAAAATTCGAGCCAATAAAGCCCGCTCCTCCGGTTACCAATACACTTTTCATACTCTCTCCTTGTTTTCTTTTGTCCAGCCAAACGGGAAAATTTCTGCTTCGGTCAGGATGGGCGCTTTGGCGTCCTTATCGGAAAGTTTTGGCAGCGTCCCATTGACCAGGGGCCATTCGATGCCGATCATCGGGTCATTCCAAAGCAGACTGCGTTCCCATTCGGGCGCGTAATAGTCAGTGGTTTTATAGACAAATTCAGCCCATTCGCTGATCACATAAAATGCGTGCGCGAAACCTTCGGGCACCCAGAGTTGATGCTTGTTTTCAGATGAAAGGAACTCCCCAACCCACTTACCAAAAGTGGGAGAACCCTGGCGAATATCAACAGCCACATCAAAGACCTGTCCTGCCACAACGCGTACCAGCTTGCCCTGCGTGTTTTTGAGCTGATAGTGCAAACCGCGCAAGATTCCCTGGCCTGAGCCGGAATGATTATCTTGGACAAACTGCGCCGGGCCACAATATTTCTCAAATTCGGATTGGCGGAAGGTTTCCATAAAAAACCCTCGATGATCGCCAAAAACCTTTGGTTTGATCAGAACAACTTCCGGTATTGCGGTACGAATGTATTCCATCAGGCCATCTCCTCCCGATAAGCAGCAATCACATCCTGAGGCGCGCCAATTTTTCTGAGTTTGCCATGATCGATCCAGGCGATGCGATCACACATTGTTTCCAAACCATCCAGACCGTGTGAGACCATCAAAACAGTCGCACCAGCCTGCTGAAAGCTCTTCATACGCTGGTTGCATTTACGTTGAAAGGCCTCATCGCCGACACTTAGTATTTCGTCTAAGATTAATATCTCAGGCATGTGAGCCGTCGCGACAGCAAAACCAAGCCGCGCGTACATGCCGGAGGAATAGGTTCGGATCGGTGAATTGATAAATTGCCCAAGCTCTGAAAAATCCACGATATCGTCAAAAACAGCTTCCATTTCTTCACGGCTATAGCCCAGAAGCGCGCCATTCAAAAAAACATTCTCCCGCCCGGAAAGTTCCGGGTGAAAACCAGCGCCCAATTCGAGCAAAGGGGCGATTTTTCCATACACCCTGACACGGCCTTTGCTTGGTTTCAGCACCTTTGAGATCACCTTCAGCATAGTGCTTTTCCCGGCGCCATTGTTCCCAACCAGGCCAAAAACCTCGCCTTCTTTAACCTGCAAGCTGATGTCAGTCAGCGCCCAGAAGTTTTCGATCCTGATCTTGCGCTGCAAAGTGCGAATGGCATATTCCTTAAAAGTGCCGATGCGCTCGGACGGCAGGCGATAACTGACCGAGACATTATCAAGCTGAATGATGTCGGGCGCGTTTTCAAAGTTATTGATTGGATCAGCCTGCGGATCAGACACGGTAAGCGTACTCCTCTGATTTTGAAGTGAAATACAACCAGCCTACCACAAGCATGCCAAGCCCCCAGCCAAGTGCTGGTAAAAATTCCTGCCAGGTGGGGACGCGCCCTTCAAAGACAGGCAAGCGGTAGATCTTGACCATCCAGTACATTGGGTTGATCCTGAAATATGGTAATAGATTAGGTGCAATTAGGGTTTCAGGGTAGATGATCGGCGTCAGGTACATCCAGGCAGTCAAAACAACCTGATACATCTCACCCACATCGGGGAAAAAGACCGCCAGCGAAGAGATGAACAATGCAAAGCCTAACGTAAAAGCCGTCAGGATCAGGATCGCGACCGGCAAAAAAAGCATCGACCAATAAAACGGGGCCTTATCGACCAACATCACGATCACAAGCGGCACGACCGAGATGACCAGGTTCACCAACGCTGTTCCGATGGCTGAAACACCAAAAACTGTGTTGGGGATATAAATGCGCTTCAGCAAACTGCCGCCCCAGACCAAACCACTGATGGCGGCGTTGGTCGCCTGGGAAAAATAGTTCCAGACCAATAAACCGCTCAAAATATAGACCGGAAAGTGAGGAACTTCTGTTTTGAAGAAGTTGGAAAAAACGAAGGTCAGAATGAGCATCGTGCCCAAGGGATTGAGCATCGTCCATGCCACGCCCAGAACGGAACGCTTGTAACGCGTTAGGATATCCCGCCGCACAAGTTGACCGAGCAAGTAGCGATACTTGCCCAGCTCTTTTAATTCGGTAATAGCCGAGACACGATTATTCGCGGAATCATAAACTGGTTTTGCAGAGTTAGCCAATCGCTTCACCTTTGGTTTTATAGCCTTTAACAACTTCTAATCTTACCATAGGATAAGGCTTGCTGGATTTTTTCTCCGACAATGGGAATTCTCAGTACGAGAAAACTGGCAGACGGGGTCAATACCCAGAGGGAATTTAGCCTCATCTACAGGTCGTTTCCTGGTCAAGAATTAATTAGCATTCGCTTGAGGAAAGGCGAACCCAAGCTTTATCAATTCCATTCTGCAAATGGCTGCATGAAAAAGCAGTAATGCGCGAGGCGGTTGCATTTTATGGATGGATAACGAATAAGGCTATTTATTTGTAGGATGACTATATTTAGAATGTGGTGAATTGTTCGTCTGTGGATATATCATTTACCCCTCATCCGGCCTTCGGCCACCTTCTCCCCATGGGCGAAGGCTTTTTGGCAGTACCCGCCCTACGGGGGAATTCCCCATGTGCAAAGGCTTTGGGTAGTACCCGCCCTTCGGGTACCTCATGGGCGTGGTTTTTTATAGTACCCGCCTCGGGCACCTTCTCGGTTTAGCCCCTCATCCGGCCTTCGGCCACCTTCTCCCTACGGGCGAAGGCTTTGTGTAGTACCAACCCTGCGGCAAACTTCTCCACATGGGCGTGGCTTTTAGTAGTACCCACCTCGGACACCTTCCCCCCATGGGCGAAGGCTTAAGTAATTAATGCGGGTCGCCTGGGTTCAGGCAAATACGAGTTAAACAAATATCATACTGAAAATCGTTGTTCCTCGACTTTTTATAATGAGGTAACAGGCAACGACGACGCTTGGGGATGAGATAAGAGAGCATTTAAACCCAGGCATTGGGTTTTATCCTCCGGGAAAACGAAAAAAATATGACTAAACTCTCGCAAATATCAAACTGTTGGAGTAGCGGGGTTACATTTACTGACCGGTAACGGTTGGGAGGCTCTGCGCGATCCATTCGTTCATCCCGCCTGCCATGCTTGTGACGAATTGAAAGCCTTGCCACAGGAGGATATCTCGCGCCTGGGCGCTGCGGTTCCCTGAACGACAGATCACAACGATCCTGGTTTCTTTATCAAGTTGAGAAGATCGATCCGCAAGCTGCCCAAGGGGAATCAGCGTTGCCCACTCAATATGACCAGAGACCCATTCCTCAGGTTCGCGCACATCCAAAAACAGCCATTCATCAGGGCTCAGGCTGGCAACTTCATTCACGCTCATTTCAGCTGCCAAACGATCCTCATGCGTTGCAATCTCATCTTGTTTCAGGTTCCTGATAAGGAAATAACCCAGCACGCAGAATACGATCGCAATTAAAATCCAAAGAAAAGCTGGCATTTGAGGCTCCTTTTGTGTTTTCCCAGCCGGTTTTCCCCCGGTCTTTTTTGAGTTTTGAGTTGATTTGCTTTTTTGCTTATTCCCTTGTGACATATTAACTTCTTCCTCATTAAATTCCCGCATAATAATACCACCATGCCACAACCTTTTTATAAACTGTATTCCTTGGAGGCCTTATGTACCTGACTTTGTTCATCTTTAGAAGTCCATGATCAATCCAATTCATCACCTTTTAAACCACATTAATTTCACCTGACCTAAACTATAATTAGAGTCTGAGATTTTAATGATGAGCAAACCCTTTTTTTCCATCCTGATCCTTTTTTGGAAAAGCGAGCAGTATCTGCCCGAAAGTCTGAACGCGCTTGATCGGCAGACTTTCAGGGATTTTGAGGTGATCCTGCTCAATAATGGCGCCGATAATCCACCCGATCCGGAACTGCTTGCTCAGCACCCCAAACTAAACTTACGGGTTCTTCACTCTGATAAAAATCTGGGTTTCGCGGGAGGCAACAACCTGGCTGCCCGCCATGCGAGGGGTGAATACATGGTCTTGCTAAACGGGGATGCCTTCCCCGAACCGGATTGGCTTGCTAAGCTTCACCAGGCTGCTCAGAATGCCCCCAACCACTGCTTTGCTTCCAAACTGATCAATGCGAGACAGGCGGAGCTGCTAGATGGCGAATGGAATGTCTATCATGCCAGTGGTTTGGCTCTCCGCAAAAACCATCATCAGCCGGTTGGCAAAAGCAGCCAGCGTTCACGCTTCGTGACCAGCGCCTGCGCGGCCGCCTCGGCTTACCCGCGACCTGCTTTTGAGTTGGTGGGCGGCTTTGACGAGGACTTTTTCGCTTACATGGAAGATATTGACCTCGATCTGCGCCTCCAGTTGGCTGGATTTTCCTTTATTTACCTACCCGATGCCATCGTCCAGCATGTCGGGTCTGGTTCCACCGCTTCGCGCAGTGCGTTTTCAACATATTACGGACAGCGTAATCTCATCTGGACTTTTGTCAAAAACATGCCCGGTTTTCTTTTTTACCTGCTTCTGCCAGTACATATCTTTTTTAACCTGCTTTATTTATTGGCCAGCTTGTTTATGTCCTCCGGCAAAGCCTTGCGGCAAGGCAAAAGAGACGCGCTGAAGAAGCTGCCCCAGATGCTTGCCAAACGTAAAATCATCCAATCCAGGCGCAAAATTTCCTTGTTTCAATTCGCGAAACTTCTGGACTGGAATCCATTCACTCCATTAATAAAACTCACTTACAGGTAAAGGAGGCTTTTATGACTGACCCGAGCCCCAATTATCACAGCTTGTCACCGCAAAATAAAGCCAGTTTCTTCACCATTTCACCGGAAACCGGACTGTCGCAACATAAAAATGCTGAGACTGCCCTGAAAAATGTACCAGCAGATGGCTATGTCTGGTTTGATTATTGTGAACCAACCCTCCATCAGCTGGAGCCATTGGCCTCATATTTTGGCATCCATCCCCTGTCAATTGAGGACAGCCTTTCGGAAGATCAACTGCCCAAGCTTGATCTCTATCCCAATTACTCTTTCATGATCTTCAATTTTTATGAAAAATCTGAAGAGGAGCTGTTGACGCATGAGCTTGACCTCTTTTTGGGCGCAAATTTTTTGATCAGCATCTCTCATCTCAACCAACTGGGCATGCCGCTGCTGGCAGGCATCAACAAGTCGGTCGAACGGGAAATTCACAAAGTAAAACTGGGGCCCTCCTTCCTCTCCCATCTGATGATCGACATGGTGGTTGACCGAAAATTCTACGCCATTGACAGCATCGAAAACAAGCTCGACCAGGATGAAGACCGTATTCTGGATGGAAGCGGCGATTTTGACCTCTCCACCCTGTTGGATTCCCGACGGGATCTGATGACCATCCGCCGTTCCCTCTTTTACGAGCGCGAAGTCATTAATAAACTCCTTCGGCAGGACAGCCCCTTTATTGCTGAAAGATCGCTGATCTATTACCGCGATATCTATGATCACCTTTCAAAATACTATGAAATATCCGAGACAGCTCGCGACCAGGTGACCAGCCTGATGGAAATTCACCTTTCGATGTCCAGTAATCGCATGGCCCAGACTTCCAACCGTACCAACGCGATCATGCGCCGCCTGACCTTGATCACAACCATTTTCATGCCGCTTAGCCTGATTTCCGGGATCGGCGGCATGTCTGAATTCACTTTGCTGATTGGGGAGGAGAATATCCGTATCGGCTACTTGCTTATGTTTATATTTATGTTGATCATCGCAGGGATCAACTTTTTGTTCCTTAAACGCATGGAGAGCAACCTGAAGGACGACGATTAGAGAGCGATTTTAAGTCAGTTACAATCGGCGCAGGCAGAATTGTCAGGAAAAGCCTGGTGATCATCTATTAAGATCAGTAATTCACCCCACATGCCTGAGTTGAGCGTCTCGTCCCAAAAAGTCAGAAATTCCTGATAATCTTCATCACGGCTCAGTTTTCGATCGGCGCTAAAGGCATTCAGGCCGGGCAAGAGCCTGCGCAGGCGTCGGTTGTTGCCAAAGCAATTCACGATCCTCTGTTCTTCTTCTTCAATAAAGTTCGGGATCATCCCCATCCAGACATCAGTGTCGTGGATCGAGCCGAGCAAGGCCTGAATTTTCTTAGCCTGATTGATGAAGGGGCTGATCGAAAAACCATACAGCTCCTCAAAAGCTTCCATGGTGTAGCGCAATTGCTTGGCGTGGATGCGCATTTCGTGCAAATCTGTCACATTGCTCTCAACTCGAACCAGCTGATCGTATGCGGTCAACTCCTCAAGCCGGGAGCGAATGTTCATGGCTGTCAGTTGGAATAGAACAGCAGCGTCTTCCTCGTCGTTGAGTTCTTTTTCCAACCAGGAGTTCGCCCATCGCGCCATTCTTCCCAGCGTGTCAGCCTGCTCCAGTTGGTTCATCGCCTGCACGACCTCATCCTGCAAGAGTTGTCTTTTTTGCCTCAACCTCAACATGAGGCGTTTGATGCCCGGCTTTAGTTTTGGATCCAAATAGCCGGAAAGGTTCTTTTTCAGGATCTCAAGCTGGACATCGAGGTCGCGCGCGTGCCCAAGTACCTGTGTGACAGAGCGAATCATTCCGGTAAAGTTTTTGTAATCAACTTTGGGGAAACAATCTTTAAATATCTTTAGCCCGCTTCGCATACGTCGTGAGGCAACGCGCATGCGATGGATACTTTCAATATCCTCCCCGCACCTGACCCCTTCGACCTCTGCCTGCATGGCTGAGAGGTGCTGAATGAGCACCCTGGCTCCATAGACGTGAATCACTTGAGCAATTGTTTTTGCCACTTTCACTCCGCTAAAAAAGTTTACCCCAGCCCGGCTGGGGTAAACATGCTATTAAAATGGACGCTCCGATTTGGTCAGTCGGTTCTGCAGAAGCAGGCGGATCGGTCGTTGAAGATCTTCGAAAATTTCACGGGGAGCACGATCAGCATCAATCCCAACGAAATTGTACTCGAGCGCAAGCTTCTCAAGTTCCTGAATGATTTGCGTTTGATATATTACAAAACTATCGTAAAGGTTATCCGCCAGGTTCAGATCCATACCCGCCTCCCAGTAGTTGAGGCCACGGCCATGGATCAAACGTTGAACCAGAGAAGGCACACTGGCACGCAGGTAGAGGATCAGATGTGGGCGCAGCGCGATGCCATAAAGCGCCTTCGACCAGCTCTTTTCGATCCCACGCAGGCTGTCGCGGGCGATCATCGAATAAAAATAGCGGTCTGAGAGGACGATAAAACCAGCCTGCAGGGCCGGAATGATGTTATTTTCGAGTCGGTCCGCGAAATCGGCAGCATAGAACAGACTCATCGTGGTCGGCCCAAGGGTATGTCCGCTCTTGGCGGCATCCAGACCAGGCCCGGTCAGTTCTGAGCGTGTCAAGCCGGTATCCGCCACCGCGTAGCCTTCATCTTCAAGCCAGCGTCGCACCAGTTTGATCTGGGTGGAACGCCCGACGCCATCGGTACCTTCCAAAACGATCAATTTACCGGTCAGTTTGCCAAAATCCCGATAAGGAAAACCAGCGCCATAATATCCGTTCTTTGCCATTAGCTTTCTCCTTCTTCTTCTTTTGTGCGTGCCTGAGGATTCTTGACAACGATGGGCTTTTTGCCTGGGTTGGGCAAGCCTTCGAAATCTTTCAACATGTTTTTGACCAAAGCGCGAACTTTTTTCTGCTGTTCCTTGACCGGCAAAGTGCCGTCGATCATGGTCAGACCGAACTCATCCACCATTTGATCATATTCATTCAGTATGCGACCCTGGAAGAGCTTAAAACTTTCCTGATAGTTATCAGAAAGGTCTAAATCCATACCCGCTTCGTAATATTTCAGTTTTGCCCGCGAACCAGTAATGCGTTCAACAGCGATATCGAGGGGAACACGGAAGTAGAGCGCCACATCCGGCTTGATGGCAAAGGAATACATATCACGAACCCATTTCGGGTCATTGCCGCGGGCGACGTCGCGCGCGAAAGCCGTAAAAGCATAGCGATCCGCCACCACGATCACGCCTGCTTTGAGCAGGGGGTAAATGCCATTTTCCCAGCGGTCAGCGAAATCGGTGCAGTGCAAAATGCTGAAGGTCGCCGGGGTAAAAGACTGCGCTTTCTTGGCAGCCTTGGTGGTGCTCTTGACTAAGGCAGAGCTGTTCCACTCGCTGAAATAAACCGAGTAACCCTTGGAAAGCAGCCACTTGTGGAGCAGGTCGATCTGGGTCGACTTGCCGGATCCGTCGATGCCTTCAACGACAATCAGTTTTCCTTTCGTATCATTGGGTCTTAACACTTTTAGCACCTCCGGAATTGTTTTATCTTCGTATCAAGCTTTGCGGGATACGCATCCATTATAATGTAGAAAACATATAATCAGGGAGAATATATAGACATTTATTTCTAAAAAAAGAATTATTTTCATCATATTTGCCCATAAATGCCGGATCAGCCATCTGATTTTGAAAAATGAGTTGGACGTCATATCCATGCATATCATTTTTTATTGAATATGCCACAACATCCATGCTCCTGACTTAAAAAAAGACCCAGCCAAGGCTGGGTGAGTTCAATGAAGCTAACTTTCTTCTAAGAATGAAATAATCGGCAATTCAATCAAGGGACAAGCTTATGGGGATAGATTGAAAACCAGGCTTTGATAAAACAAAACTTATCTATTTATCCCTGGCTTGTTCCAAAAACCGCGCTTAGTCCAATCCGATGGTTTCGTCGTCGGTGTTGTCAAACTCCATCAACTCGCCGGAGACAATAAAGACAACCCGTTCGCATATATTGGTGACGCGGTCAGCGGTGCGTTCCAGATTATGCACCACCCAGACCAACTGGTTGGCGATATCGATGCTGTCGGGGTTCTTGATCATGCTCTCGACAATTTTTCGGTAAATCGATTGATAATATTCATCGACCTGATTGTCTTCTTCAGGAATGCTATGCGCGGCAACCATATCACCGGCCACAAAAGCGCCCAAAGCGCGATGCAGCATTGAGGTGGCAAGATCGGCCATTGTGACGATTTCCCTGATGGGGATCGGGAATTCAGCCTCTGCCAAACGGACGGCGACTTTGGAAATGCCTTTGGCATAATCACCGATTCGCTCCAGCTCAGTATTGACTTCAAGCATGCCTGCCAAAAGCCTCAGGTCACTTGCCAGTGGACTTTGCGTTGCCAGAGTGATCAGGATGTGGTTTTCAATCGCAAAATGCTTTCCGTTGATTTTTCGATCGTTGTGATAAACAGCCTTTGCGGCTTCGACATCCCGCCGTTGCAAGGCATCCACAGAGTTGAGAATTGCCTGTTCGACCAAACTTCCAAGCAATAATAATTCGTCCTGTACCAAACGAATTTCCTGATCTAATGAAAAACGGGACATACAATCCTCCTGAACACAGTTTATGCTCCAGATATTATTTATCACCCGGATTTGAGCATCACTCACTTAGACGCAAAATAAGCCCGAATACGAGTGCTTAATACTATATCACGCTGCCCGCACAAGTTGCAAAGATTTCGGTTAAAGCTTTCTTCATATTTGGTAAAAATGCGGTTAAATATAGTATCCATCCAACACCGAAGGCAGGGAAAAGTAAAAATTACTACCAGCATTTTCTTCGCTTTCAACCCAAATCTGACCGTTGTGCGCGTCAACAATGTGCTTGCAGATCGAAAGCCCCAATCCTGTGCCACCTCCTGCGCGGGCCCGATCGGCTTTATAAAAACGTTCAAAAATTCTCCCAATATCCTTTTTAGGGATGCCAACCCCATCGTCACTGACTTTGAAGATCACTTTGTCTCCATCCTGCCAGGCGCTCAGGTGAATATGCCCTCCGTTTGGGGTAAATTTGATCGCGTTGTGGATCAGGTTTACAAAGACCTGCGAGATACGCCCCGGATCGGCAAAAACTTTTGGCAAATACGGTGGGCATTCCTGGGTCAGGCTTACCCCCACCCGCTCAGCCTGCAGGGTCATTCTTTCAATTACCTTATCCATCAGACGGCAGGGCTCGCTGCGCTGGAATTCAAAGTTAGAACGGCCGGCTTCGATGCGTGAAAGTTCAAGCAGCTCGTTGACCATCTGCGAGAGGTTGTCAACTTCGCTGTCCATGCGAACCACAAACTTGCGGGCAGCAGGAGGATCATCCAGCGCGCCATCCAGAAGGGTCTCACTGATGGCTTTCAGTCCTGCCATGGGCGTACGCAGTTCGTGCGAAATATTGGAGATGAAATCCCGACGGACAATTTCAAGTTGGTGGGTCTGGGTGAGGTCCTGAAACAGCAGCATTGATCTGCCGGGCAGGTCTTTTTCCAGAGAAATGCCAACCACCTGCAAATACTTGTGAGCCGAACCCATTTCCATCGTAACGGTTTCGGGATCGCCATTCTTCGTCTTTTCCCAGAGCTCAACCAGGCTGTAATGGCGCATCACCTCCACGACCGAGCGGCCCAAAGCCTGTTCGTTTTCGATTCTGAAGAGCTTTTCAGCCGCGTTGTTGAGCATCTGCACGCGGCCGTCGTCATCCGCGATCAGAACGCCATCGGTCATGTGATCCAATACCGCGGAGAGCATGGCCTGTTCCTTGCGCAGAGCGTTAAACTGCTCTTCGGTCTGATCAGCTGTTTTTCGCAGTGCCTCGCCCAATTCCTGCATTTCAAGCTGTTGCCCCAGATCGTCCGGAATCCTGATCTCCTGAAAATGTCCTTCGCCCAGTTCTTTGGCAGCGTTGGTAAGGTCTTCCAGGACATTGAGATGCCGGTTGGTATAGTGGATGTTGATCAGCAGTCCGATCAGCAGCCCAACGGCCAGGATCAAAAACACAAGTGCGAAGAGGGGCATATAGTTGACCTGCGTACCGCGTATTTCCGCTTCAGCGAAAAGCGCGTTCTGGACAAACGGCACCAGCAAAACAAAAGCGGCCAGGCTGAAAATAAAAATCAGCATGAAAGGCCATAAGATGCGCAAATGAAAGCGCGATTTCATTCTGGTTCGTTCAGGCATCAGCCCTCAAAGCGATAACCCGCTCCTCTTACCGTAATGATCCTTTGCGGTTTCTCGGGGATCGGCTCGATCTTTTCGCGCAGCCAGCGGATGTGTACATCGACCGTCCGCGAATCGCCCACAAAACCCCATCCCCAAACTCGTTCCAGGATCAGTTCGCGGGTCAGAACGCGGCCCTTGTGCTGCCCCATGAAGGTCAGGAGTTCGTACTCTTTCGGTTTACAAGGGATGACCTCGCCATCGAGCCGAACCTCACGACGAGTCAGGTCGATCTCAAGGTTGTCAAAGGTCATAACCTTGGGCTGGCTGGCTTCCTGCGCGGCGGTGCCCATTTCTTCACGGATCAGGCGCACGCGGCGCAAAAGCGCTTTCACGCGCGCGATCAGTTCCCGCACGCTGAAAGGCTTGGGCAAATAGTCATCCGCGCCAACCTCGAGCCCGACCACCCTGTCAATTTCGTCATCCCGTGCTGTCAGCATCAGGACGGGGGTGTTGGTTTCCTGCCGCAAGGTGCGGCAGACTTCAAAACCATCCATACCCGGCAACATCACATCCAAAATAACAAGGTCTGGATTGGTCGTGCGTGCCAGCTCCAAAGCGGTCAGACCATCCCCGGCTACTTCAACTTCATAGCCTTCTTTTCTCAACTTGTAGCTTAACGTTTCCTGGAGAGAAACTTCATCATCGACGATCAGGATCTTTTCTGCCATATCACCTCCATACCTGGTGCTTACAAAATAATAACATCTTTCATTAACGCTTAACTTGTTAACAATTGTAACTTATTGTGGCCAGAATCCAAATATTAAATGATTTTATAACCAAAACTTTACCTGGATTTAAGATTTCACACCAATCCCGTCTTCTACGACCTAATCCAGCCTTCCAACGAAACAAAGCTTCGGCAATACCTGCGGACAATTTCAATTTGCGTATTGGGAATGGTAAAATCAAGCCACTATGAGCAAAAGTATTCTTAGCGCAAGGGAAGATTTCCCGATCCTTTCCCAGACCATCAACGACCTGCCCCTGGTCTACCTTGACAATGCCGCCACGACCCAAAAACCACAGGCTGTCATTGACGCGATCAGCGATTATTATCGCACCAGCAACGCCAATATCCATCGCGGCAACCACAGCCTGGCGATCCAGGCAACCCAGGCCTATGAGAATGTGCGTAAGAAGGTGGCCGCGTACATCAACGCGGCATCTGCGGAGGAAATCATTTTTACGCGCGGCACAACCGAAGCGATCAACCTGGTCGCTTACAGTTTTGGAGAGGCTTTCGTCCAGCCGGGCGATGAGATCATCGTCAGCCAGCTGGAGCACCACAGCAATTACGTCCCCTGGCATCTGATGTGCCAACGCCGCGGCGCCACCTTCCGTGTGATCCCTTTCGATGAAAATGGTGAGCTTGACCTGCTGGCTCTTCAGCAGCTTGTCAATAAGAGAACCCGGTTGCTGGCGGTCAATCAGGTCTCCAATTCACTTGGGACGGTCAACCCGATCGGGCAAATTGTGAAAATGGCGCACGAGGCCAATGTGCCGGTGCTTGTGGACGGCGCGCAGGCTGTTCAGCACACGGTACATGACGTTCAGGCCATGGACGCCGATTTCTACGCCTTCTCCGGGCACAAAATGTACGCACCTATGGGCGTTGGCGTGCTCTACGCAAAACGCAAATGGCTCGAAAAGCTGCCCCCCTTCTTATCAGGTGGAGAAATGATCGACCAGGTCACGCCTGAAAAAGTGACCTTTAACGTTTTGCCCTACAAGTTCGAAGCCGGCACGCCCAACGTTGCCGATGTGATCGGGCTCGGAGCCGCCATTGACTACCTCAACCAGTTCGATTTTGCTGAACTGGAAGCCTATGAAGACGAGCTGCTCGAATACGGACTGGGCTTATTGAGCGAGATCCCGGGTTTAAAGGTCTACGGCAATCCCAAAAAACGCTCCGCCATCCTGCCCTTCAATGTAGAAGGGATTCAGCACTACGACATGGGCATTTTGCTTGACAGCAAGGGCATCGCTGTGCGCACCGGACAGCACTGCACCCAACCGGTGATGGACGCGCTGCATATCACCGGCACAGTGCGCGCCTCTCTGGCGCTTTATAACAATCACGCCGATCTCGAAGCGCTCGCCCGCGGCGTCGCGCGTGTTATCCGTTTGTTAAAGAGGTAATATGAACCAAGAACAATCCCTGGCTGAAATTGAACGATCGCTGATCGAGGACTTTGACCTGCTTGAGGGCGTGGAAGAAAAGATCGAATATCTGGTAGATTTGGGCCACGAAATGCCAAAGATGGACCCTGCGCTCAAGACGGATGAGCGACTGGTCAAGGGCTGTCAGTCCAGTGTTTGGTTTGATATCCATTGCGAAAACGGCCTGATGCGCTTCAGCGCCGACAGCGATTCGCTGGTCGTAAAGGGCCTGGTGGCGATTTTGGACAAATTGCTCAATGGTCAGGCAGCGGAAGAGGTTCTGCGGATGGACCTGAGCCTGTTTGAGAGGCTTGGCCTGTGGCATCATATCTCGTCCCAGCGAAGCAACGGTCTGGCCGCCATGATGGGCCACCTCAAGCAAGCCGCGGTGGAGTGTTTGGGCTAATAGCCCGTAGGTCGGGTTCCTCAGCCAGCCCTTGGGCTCTTTTCCCAACGGATTGAACCCGACATATTTGCTAATTGGATTGAATACGTCGTTTCCCAACAGAAATCGTCAGGATCAGGAGCACATAAAGGAGCGCGACGAGCAATAACGCCTGTCTGATCCCGGTCAGGTCTGCCACCAATCCCAGCAAAAAAGGCAGTGACAAAATCGCGACCCCGCTGGCGAGGATCGAGCCTGACCCTGCGGCGGCCTTCAGCGAGCCGGCAACCTCGTAAAGCAGGGTGATAATGCTGGCATAAAGATTCGCCACGCCCAGGCCAGCCAGAAACAGGCCGATCACAGACAAAGTTTGGGTATGGCTGAGCCAAAAAATGGAAAAGCCAAGGATTCCAGTAAGAATTGATGCGCCCAGGATCTGAAATCGCGAGACACGCGTCATCAGCCTGGCTCCGGCGAAACGACCGATCACCATGCCTGCCAGAAAGAGGCTGACGAGTTTGGTGGCGCTGTCTTTGGGGATGCTGACCCGCGCCTGCAGGTATTCTGCGCCCCAATAAATGAGACAAAACTCGATCGAGACAGAAATGACCAGTGCCGCCCAGAAGATCCAATAGATGGCGGGCAAGCGGCCTTGCTCCTCTTGCTGTTCCTCGTCGTGAGCCTCGCCTTTTTTCGGAAATTCCGGGGAGAGCAGGACCCACAGTCCGATCAGGGATGACAAACCCGTAACCAGATAGACCGCTGGCCGCCACGTGATCAACATTCCGCCAAAAAAGCCGACCGCGATGGGCGCCAGGGTGGAAAAGATGGAGGCAAGCGTGTTCGCCTCCGAAACGCCAACCGTGCTGTGCGCACCCATCTCCGCCTGCAAGATCAGCGGGTAAACTGCCAGGATCAGCGCTCCAAAAGCTCCCATGAAGAACAGACCTGGCAGCGTCAGCGCTGAGCTTTTTCCGAGGACCAGGAGCAAACTACCCAAGCCCATCCCGATGCCGCCAATGGCCAGTGCCTGCCAGTCTGCCAGGCTTCTGAGCAGTTTTTTCCCAAACAACCCGACCATCACCATCCCCAACGCGAGGGCTGAGGTGTGCAGGCCGATCTCGGTATATGAAAAACCAAGCTCATCGCTGAGATAATTGACTGACGGGCCGACCACGTTGAGACAATAGGCAAAAAAGGTCAGCAACAGGTATGCCAGCCAAACCTTTTTGCCTCTTCTGATCGTGTTCTGGTCTTGTTTTGGTTCGTTCATCATCTCTTTCCGATCTGGCTGCCTCAGGGAACGGTCACACCCAGGTTGTTGAGCTCATTGATCGCGACCCACCAGTCAGGGTGCCAGACCAAAGCCTGTTTGAAGCTTTCAATGGCCTGTTCGCGCAGGCCAAGTTTGACCTCCGCGCGTCCTTTCCAGACCCAGGTTTCCGGCAAAGCCGGTTCTTCGGCGCGTTTTAGTTGTTGATCCGCCAGGTTATAGAGATCCTGATAGCGCATCATGTAATAGTAAGAATAGTAGGGGCCGGTCTGATACCAGAGCATGCGCCAGGGGCGTTCCTCCTCCGGCAGGGTGGCATAGATTTTGAAAGCCTCATCAAAAGAATCCGCAGCGCCCCAGTAGTCATTCATTTCGACCAAAATTGAGCCGCGACTGTACCAGGCAAAGAATAATTCGCGCTCTTTTTGCTCATAGAGACGGGCGTTGACCTTATCCAGCGTGTATTGTTTGTTGTACTCCGCGTCCATCTGCGGGCCAAGGATGTCGTAAACTTCCTGGGCGCGGTCATTTGGGAAAACGACCAGATAAATGAAGTCAAACTGCGCCCACCACATTTCAAGATCGTCATAGCCCAGTTTGGTCAAACCCAGATAAGTATCGGGGATGGTAACTTCCCGATTGACATCGTCGTAACCGACGATCAAACCGTAATGGCCCATCCAACCCTCGGAGCGGTTGACGTAGCCTCGCTCGAACACGACCGGAAAACCAGCCGCAACCAGTTTCCTGACCAGGTCAATGTCACCGCCGTAGCGCACAATGCCATTCAGCTGGGTTTGGGTCTGCACAAAGTCAAGCATCTCATAGGGCATGACATTGCGATCTTTGATATAGGGTTTCAGCACTTTTTCCGTATCGGTCTGGTCGCCTTCCCAACCCCAGTAATTAAGGATCATTGAAAGGTTCGCGGGCCCGCAGTTATTGGCTTTTTGGTATTCCACATCAATACCCTCGATCAAAACATCCCTGGGAAGTGGCGTTGGAATGGGGGTATTGGTCGGGATAATGGTTGGGGTAGCCGTAAACTCCAACGTGGGCGTTTCTGTAACTGGCTCCTGCGGGGTCGGCGTCATGGTCGCGGTTGGGGCCATCGCCGTCAGCGTCTGGATCGCGTATTCTTCGCTGTTCTCGTTTTCCACCGGCACGAAAACGTCTTTCCCCGGAGGGTTAAAGAAGTAAAATATGCGCGCCCGGGCATTGCCGAGATGAAAGGCCGCCCGATCATGAATTGAGGGGATCTGATAAACAGCCACGGCTGCTAATATCATGAGGGCAAAGGTCATCAGCCAAACCCATGGCTTTTTCCAAAATGATTTCGGGGCAAGTTTCCTGCGAAACGCCTCCGTATTTTTATTTCTATTCATTTCTTGCATTATAACTGTTTCAGAAAATCAGGATTCTGCCTCCGCAAGCCCCTGAATTGCCAGATCCCAGTTGGGATAAAACTCGAGCGCCTTGTTGAAATAACGCACCGCAGTAGCCTTATCGCCCAACATGAGTGCTGATTGCCCTCCCCAATACCAGGTTTCGGGCAAAGCTGGCACCGTCATCGGGTTCAGGTTGTTGATCGTTTGCTCCGCCAGATTGAAGACATCCTGATAGCGGCCGGTATAGTAATAAGCCAGGTAAGGGCCGGTCTGATACCAGGTGATGCGCCAGGGGCGCTCACCCGCGTCGAGCTGACTATACAAGGTGAAAGCCTGGTCATAGGCCTGAGCCGCGTCAGGGTATTGCCCCAGTTCGACCAAAACCGAACCTTTGCTGTAAAGCGCGAAGAAGAGGTCCTGCCCGCTCACCTGCCCGATGCGGGTATCGAGTTTCGCCAGCGTGTTGAGCAGGTTCGTGCGCGGATCAGCCTCTGACCCAAGCAAAGCCAACACTTCGCTCTCGCGCTCAGCGGGATAGAGCACCAGGTACAGGCCGTCAAAATGAGCCCAGTCCTTTTCGAGCTCGGCATAGCCCAAGCTCATCAGTCCCAGCAGCGTATCTGGGATCTGCACGCTTTGGGTGGCGTCATCGTAAGCGGTGATGATGCTGTAATGCCCCATCCAGCCGTCTTCGTTATCGGTGTGACCGCGTTCGAGCAGAACAGGGAAACCAGCCGAGAGCAGGCGTTTGATCATTTCCACATCGCCGCCATAACGCACAGCGCCACGCAGGTTGGTGTTTGCTTCGGCATAAACACGCATTTCCTGCAGCATGACATTGCGATCATCAGCATGGGTTTTGAGCCCCTCCGCGGTCACTTTTTGGTTGCTTTGCCAACCCCAGAACGTGATGTTCATCGCAAGGTTGGCAGGGCCGCAGTTGTTCATGGTCTGATATTCCAACCCCATTCCCTCCAAAGCAAAGCTGGCCGGAACGATAATGGGCGTTGGTTCAGGGGTGACTTCGGCAGCTTCCGGCGTGCTCTCGACGACCGCCGCAGTGGGCGGAATCTGGGTGGCGGTAGGCGCCATCGCCGTGAGCGTCGCGATCACATCCGCGCTGACCGTCCCCTGCTGCACGGGGCCAAACACGTTTTCGGTGGGCGGATTGAGGCGATAATAAATTTTGGAATAAAGATTACGCGCGCGTGTTCCAACAGCGGGGATCTGCAGCAAGGCGAATCCTAACAAGACCAATCCCAGTAAAATTACCAGGTAAGTCCAGGGCTTGCGCCAGATGGAGACATGCCGAATTTCTTTTTTCATTTCTTCAGTCGCTTTTGACATATCTATCTCTTTACAATTTTAAATATTAAGGGGTAACGCCGAGCTTTTCAAGCTCAGCCAGCGCGGGAGCCCATCCGGGGTGCCATTGCAGGGCTCGCTTGAAGTCGAAAATGGCAGTGTTGGTGTTGCCGAGAGCCACGTTGGCGCGCCCACTCCACAGGAAAGTTTCGGGCAGGGCCGGGGTGTTGGCGTCTTTGATGGTTTTGTAGGTGATGCTGACCACGTCCTTGTAGCGTCCGGTATAGTAGTAAGCCTCGTAGGGCCCGACCTGATACCAAAGCATGCGCCAGGGGCGGTCATCGACGGGCAGCCAGCCGTAAACAGCGAAAGCCTGGTCAAAGGCAGCCGCGGCGTCGACATACTGCTTTTTCATGACCAACAGCTCACCGAGACTGTAATACGCGAAATATTGCTCCGAGCGGTCAGCAGTCTCAGCGCGTTCCTGGAATTTTTCAAGCGTGTGGTCGAGGTTGTAGTCCGCGTCTGCATCCGCGCCAAGGACAGACAAAACAATCTCCCGCTCCTCAGGAGGAAAGACCACCAGATAAGTGCCGTGGAACTCGTCCCAAACCCGCTGGAACTCATCGTATTTCAACCAGATATTGCCGTTGAAGGTATCGGGGATGTGAACCGCGCCTTGTGCATCGTCATAGCCATCGACAATACCGTAGTGCCCCATCCAGCCGTCGTCGCGATTGACGTACCCGCGCTGAGCCAGAACGGGATATCCCTCCGCGACCAGCTTTTTGAGCAGATCGATATCTCCGCCCAGCCGCAGAATGGCGTCCAGGTCGGTATGGCCCTTAACATATTCAAGCAGTTCGGAGGGCGAAACGTTCAGATCCTGCAAAACGGGTTTGACAACCGCTTCGACGTCTTCCTGAATGCCTTCCCAGCCCCAGTAACGAAGATTCAGCACCAGATTGGCCGGGCCGCAGCTGTTAAAGCGCTGGTATTCCTGCACAATGCCTTCTAATTGAACAGCGGCAGGGATCGCGGTCGACAGTGGTGTGGCCGCGGCTGGATCAGCGACTTGCTGGGTTAAGGTAACCACAGGCGTAGGCTCCATTGTTGGCGTGAGCGTTGCTGTTGGCGCGAAAGCGGTCAGGGTCGCCATGACCTGAGCGTCCATGGTCGTTTCGCCCGAGATCTCAAATTCTGATTTTGCGGGAGGGCGCAGGAAATAAAAAACCTTCGAGCGCAGCGTGGTAACGTAAAAATACGCCCGGTCGTGAATGGCGGGGATCTGGTAGAGCGCAAGAAGGATCACGATCAAAGCCGCAATGACACCAAGAGCGATCAGCAGCCCCCGCCCTCGCCGCTTTTTGGTATTGGGCTGAGAGATGCCCTCTCCCTTTTCCTCTTTTTCTGGTTCCAGATCTCTATTTCTATCTCCAGGATCGTCCTGTGTTGTTTGTTTCGTCATGATGTTTCGGATTATAACGCAAACTACCCGCTGCATGTGCAGGCTGCATGTACCCCTCTATTTCCGTGATTGGTTATTAAGCAGAAGTTTAGGAAACATGGTCTATCGCGAATCTGGCAGTTGGACGTCGGACTGAGAAACGTCGGTTGATATGTGATGGTATACCATTAACGTCGGATTGAGAGATAAATGTGATAAACATTTATCTCTCGATCACGACCTTGTATTTTACAGGTCAAAATTCATAACCCAATCGGTGAAATAGTACAGGTCGATTTGGTGGATGAAAAAACCAATCTCACCAGTAAGAAGTTCCCGCGCAAAGGAGCCCTCGCTATAGATCAGTTCATCCGCCTGGGGGCGTTTTTCTCCACTGAAGCCTCCGCCACCACAACTGCCGCCATAAATAAACTGATTAACACACAGATTTATCTGAACAATCGCATTCGCCGATTCGGGGCTTTGCATTACCAGGCGGAAGCGAACCAAACCTTCATCGTCAATGTGCAGGATCTCAACCCCGAGCAGATGAAAGCTGATGGGTGGTATGTCGTACCACTGGTCTATCTTAATAAAATCACCAGCCTGGTAGCTCTCCGGGAAGTCGATCGTCAGGAAGGCTGGGACGTAGGTGATGCCGTCTTCTTCATAAAAATCGCCATAGTCGCTCTTCGTCATCCCGAATCTTGGCATGGTCAAAGTATAGGTTTTCCCTCTTGGCAGACCCGTTTCTGTGATCATCGTGATCTCATGCATGGGGCAATCGATGCTGCAGCTGAAATCCGCTTTCATCGGATAAAAATTCCCATCCTCATCCTGCAAACTCCACCACTGAGCCAGGGAAGGATGAGCCTCATAATCCTCGGGCATATCAAACTGGACCAGAATACTGGTGTTTCTGATACCTTTGCTTTTGGCAGAGACGCTTATGGGCGCGGCAAAGGCTGGGTTTCCGTAACTTTCTGCACCAGGCGTTACCTGAGGCACCTGATCTTCACTTCTGACCGGTTCGACCGTCAATGGCATCACCCAGGCTTCCTTCAAGGGTTCAGCCATGTAAGGAAGATCGGTCACCACCAGGCTCAGCTCGCTTCCAGCCTCTTCGCTTAAAGGCGGAAAGCTCAGATCATACACATATTCTGTCATCCCAGCGCCTATCCCATAACCTCCACTCAAAGATTTGATCTGCTCTCCGTTTTTCAATAACAGATAAGCCTCACCAATAAAGCTTTGTTCATCAAGTTCTCCTGGTTCATACGGACTGATCCCCTGCACAAGGATTGAAATCCTTAATTCATCTTCAAGGCTTTGCACCGACAGCAAACTGAGGGTCAGGTCTTCGTGAACTTCCTGTGTTTTTTCAGGAAGGACCTCATAATTTTCCAACTGGCTGATCGGTCGGTAATTGGGTATCAGCCAGGCACGCACCTGCGCCCAAACCTTGCCAGGACCGACGGCGAGCACGACGATCAGCATTGCAACTATAACCATCGCAGCGAATTTCCAACCCCAGCTGCGTTTTTGAGGGGATTTTTGGGTTTTCAATTCCACTTTTTTCCAAATTTGGTCGATCTTTTCATCATTCAACGGCTGATTCTCAAAAAAAGAATTGAGATGTTTTTCAAGGCCTTGTTCTTTGTCTTCCATTTCTTACTCCAGGTTCAAACGTAAACGTTCCAAAATCTTGTTATGTGCTTTGCGAACGGCGTCCGGCCGCTTGCCAAGCAGTTGCCCTATTTCAACAAAAGTGAGCCGGGCGGTATAGCGCAGGTTAAGCAGATCCAATTCATCAGGGGCAAGCTTTCTCAACTGATCCTTCAGCTGCAGCGTCATATCTGGATCAGGCAATGTTTCAGCCAGCGTAAAGTTTTCATCGTTCAGGTCGAGCCAAACGGTTCGATTGGCACGATAATGATCCACCGTCAGGTTTCTGGCGATCCTGAAAAGCCAGGCAGCGAAGCTATTGCGCTCGTCAAAGCGATGGATATGCTTCATGGCTCTAATGAAAACTTCGGAGACAAGGTCTTCAGCATCATGATGGGAAGCGACCCTTCTCAGAATGTAGGAATAGATGCGATCCACAAATTGAAGATAAAGAAAATAGAAAGCGTTTTGATCCTTTTTGGCTGCCTGGACCAGATCAAGGATCTTTTGATCCGCTTCGATCTCCTGATCGCGTTCTTCCTTATCTTGTTTACAGCTTTCCTCTAAAAGCATAAATACTCCAGTTCGTATCAATGTCTGCCAGCAGTTTTTTGAGGTCTATATGTTTAAGACGGAGGATACGGCAAGAAACGGAATTATTCAAGTTTAAAACGGGAACAAGAATGGGAGACAACCTGAGATCGTACTGGTTTTTAACAAAACTCTTACCCTGATGTCGTATTTTAAAGAGCGTGGAAGGACCGTTCTGTGGTACTATAATGGTTCTGAATTAGGAGAAATTGGGACTTATGCCTGTTTACAGTTATTTATGCCAGCAATGTGGCCATACTTTTGATCAATTTCAGCATTTCACCGATGACGCGCTGACGGTTTGCCCCGAATGCAACGAAGTTGCCCTGCGCAAGGTCTACACCCCGGTCGGCATTGTTTTTAAAGGCAAGGGCTTTTATGCCACTGACAACCGCTCCCCTTCAGGACAAAAATCAAGTCATAAAAGCGAACCTGACAGCTCAAATGGCTCCAAAGCGAGCAAAGAGAGCAGCAAAACGCCCTCCTCAGAAAAATCCAGTAAAGAAAAAACAACCGCCAGTTAGGCGGTTATTTATTATCCATTGTTCTTTCTTATTCCTCGAACTGCACATCCTGGATGAACTGCTCGATCATGGCCTCGTTCTCAGGAGTATCCTGCAAGCCCGTGGAATAGGTGATCACCAGCATGGTTCCTCCCAGGTCAAAATAATATTGCACCTGGGTCATCTTCATGCCGTTGGTCTCATTGGTGGCTGTTAAACGGTAGTATTCGTGGCCTTGTTTGGTCTGGCCCTGATCGATACTGAGAACTTTAAAGTTGGGTTGCATCTGAGTCAGACCAGCCTCGAGCGAGTCCAGCGAATCGGCCAAATTTCCCACCAGTGGACTGTCAACAAAGACCAGATTGGGCATCACGCCATCCACCAGCTTATCACTGGCAAGAATTTTGTACTTCAGGCCTGGGAAATCCGCCAGGGTCCAGCCCTCAGGAATGATATACGAAAAGCCGCCATCGCTTACATGATAGCGTTCTCCAGCCTGGGGCTGGGATTCCTCGACCGGTTCCTCAGTTCCCTGAACTTCGATCGTTGGAACTTCTGTTGGAACAGGCGTTTCTGTGGGTGGGATTGGCGTCGGCTCAAGTGTCGCGGTCGGCTCAGGCGTAGGGGTGGGTTTGGGGGCGCAAGCCGATAAAACCAAACCAAAAACCAAAACAAGCAGGATAAGATTTTTTACATTTCTCATTGGAGAATTCCTTTTGAATTTAATTGAAATTTTTATCATTTATATGACAACACTAATGACAATAGCGGGTTGCGGCATCCAGTGATTTTGTTTTAAAGACTACCGAAAATTTCTGACTAACCTCAGCCTGACAGGCAGCATCCTGAATGGCCTCCTGTCGCGTGTACTCCACCGCGAAAACAGCCTTGCCCGTGGTAAGAAATGGCAAAAGCTCTTCGGACCAACCTTGCTCAAAGGCTTCTTCGACGACCATGAAATCAAAAAGATCGACCAGGGACGCAAGCAAATCAGGATTATTCTTTAAGCCGACTGCCAGTCCGTTTTCGTGAGCCAAGGCCGCCAGGGCTTTGGCAAAGGCCAGAGCGTCATCGCGGGTAAGCTCAAAGCCTGTATCGTTCTGCCAGGCATCCAAATTATCAGGGTCGATGGCATCAAAGCCTTTCTGGCGGCACAGCTCTATGCGGGCTTCGAGCACGGGCAACAGAAGGTCAAGCTGGCTGATATCCAACCAGGTTTCCCCAGGCCAATCGCTGTATTCTTTTCCAATTAATTTGGGTGGAAATTGCTCGAAATCGGGCGCCCAGTCTTCAAGCGTACCGGCTGAAAAGTAGCAGATCACTTTAGCGCCCTGGGCGTGAAGCTGATCGATGGTGCTGATATCGGTTTCGAAAAGATCGAGATCATACACTTCGACACCCTCAATCAATTCAAGCTGGCCTTCATATTGGATCTGCCATTTTGCGCCAGGGACAGGCTGCCACCAGCCTGCGGGAACAGGTGTGGTCTGTGGCGACAAAACAGTGGGAGGCTGCCCGGCCGCGCAGGCTGCTCCAACAATTGTCACAAGAAGCAACAGTAGTATGAGTTGAAAAATTTCCCGAGGGAAGGTCTTTTTCATTTGGTCAGATCGGCGATCAAAAGCTCAAAAGCGGTCTGACCAGGCATGCCGCCCGTCTTGATGCCCTCATCAATGCTCAACAGGCGTCGGTAGATAGCCAGCAGCTGCTTCATGCTGAAGCGTTGGGCCTGACCATAGAATTTTTTGGCGATGAAAGTTTTCATGTCCAGGTCTTTTTCAATGTTTTTGAGGTTGCCGCCCTCATCGAGAATTTCTCTTGCCTGGATGAGCAGACGAAACTGGCGGTGGATCATGCCGGTCAGCTCCATCACATCACTTTTTTCGGTCAAAAGCTGGAACTCGCGCATTGCCTTGACGCCGTTGCGCTCCCCCAAAGCATCAATGAAAGAAAAAACATTGCCTTCTTCTTCGTGCGTGGTCAATAATTCGACGTCCTGAACCTCAACCACCTGCCCTTCGCCGACATAAGTGATCAGTTTTTCGATCTCCAGCGCAGCCTGGAGCGTGTCATTGCCAATATAGCTTGCCAAAACCTGGGCGGCTTCCGGGTTGAAGCCTCCGCCCATCTCCCTGGCCTTGCGAATGATCCAGGAACGCATCTCGCTCTGATCAGGCAGGCCACAATTGATGATCAGCGCCTGATCGGGTGTTTTTTCGATCCAATCGGTCAACCAGGAATAGCTTTTCGCGTTGACCCAATCGCGTTCGCCCCACTTTTTGCTCAACTCATCTTCAACCACCAGCACCAAAGCAGAGCTGGGCGGCAGGTTGGCGAAGAGGTCAAGGTAGCGCCCCCGCTGATCTTTGCCGACCTTAGTCAGCATTTGACGAGCGTTCTCAACAATGATCAGGCGCCGGTCAGCCAGAAAAGGGATCGTGAGCGCGTCGGCCTGCAAAGCCTCAAAGCTCAGATTCTCGCCGTTCAGTCGGGCGCAGTTGAGGTCGCCCATGCTCTCGTCCCCCAATCCAGCCAAAAAGTTGGCCAAAACGTCTTTGATTTTGGCGCTGTCATCGCCTCGCAGGAGGTAAAGGCTGGGTTTGGTGCTTTCTTCGCTCATATTATTAGGGTCAGGCTCGCGTGCAGATCTGGTGAATGAAGCCTTTGTGGAGCTTTTGGCTGCGGATCAGGGTAACCTCAAGATCACCGATATTGGCATCAGTGGTGTATTTTTCCTGCAAAAGGGGACCAATAGGTTTGCTAATGATATAGATCGGGACAGCGACAAAGGCTGAGATGAGGAAATGCCACCATTTCGGCTGCTTTCCGCGGCTCAGACCCATGAGGGAGAGAAGAGCGGCCGCGCCTGAAAGAAAAGAGGAGGCTGCCAGGTTGGTGCCGCATCTAGGGTGGATCGCGAGATCATGTTCGCCAGCCAGAAGGCGGCGGCGCGCTTCCAGCACCGCGTCGGTCACAATTTCGGTGGGCAAATCGGCAATGATGACAAAGCCCGTGGGGTTGGAATGCCCCATCATTCTGACACCTTGAAAATTAGATGCCAAAATTTTCATGCTGGCATGCTCAAGGGCATGATTTCGCCGCGTCGCGCGGATAAAGGGGATTTGATTGAGTAGCTCCATGTTAGTTGCCTTTCTTTCGGGCTTCGATGTGAAAATGATACCTTATTCTCAAAAAAATGTTAGCCATTTTGCTTCATGGTAAGGATATCATGGCACCTGAGCTTCTGTCTTTTTGCCAAAAAAATGCGTTTTCATCAAGGAAAAACGATAAGTTTAGTGCACGAATATTGAAAAAGTTAAAAGAAGTTCACATACTGTCAAAGGACCCACCCCCCGGCTTCGCCGACCCCCTCCCAGCGCTTCGCTGGAGGGGGTAAGGTCATAGTCTTCTTCCTGTGTGTCGGGAGCCCGAAGGGCGGATGAGAGGTATAGTCCAAAAGGCAGTTATCAGGTTTAAAAAAAGGAGAATAAAACGTCTCCTTTTAGATGGGCTCCGAAGAGGCTCCACCGCTATTCTATGTCAATAATACATCTTTTTTTATTTTCGGGCTTTTTTTAACAACTTATATAAAGTCATCCCTTATCTACTAAGTATTATTTGACAGGCAGCAAGGCTTCCTGAATGGCTTCCTTTAGTGAGCGAACCTCAACCACTTCGATCCCTTCGGGCCAGGGCTCGGATTTGCGCAGGCGTTTGGGGACGACAGCGCGCTTGAAACCCAGTTTCGCGGCTTCGCGCAGGCGGGTTTGCATCTGCCCGACCATGCGCAGCTCGCCCGAGAGCCCCACCTCCCCGATCAAGACCGTATCCGCGCGCACAGGGATATCTTTATAGGAAGAACTGATCGCGGTCGCCACGGCAAGGTCAGCCGCCGGCTCTTCGATCCTCAAGCCGCTGACAACATTGGATATGACGTCCTGATTGCTCAAATTGACGCCAATTCTGCGCGTCAGCACCGCCGCCAAAATAAGCAAACGACTGATATCGATCCCATTGGCAGTACGGCGTGGGTTGCCAAAACTGGTCGGCGTGGTCAGCCCCTGAATTTCCACCAAAAGCGGGCGCGTGCCCTCCATCGTGACCGCGATGGCAGACCCCGGCGCGTTGATCATGCGCTCTGCCAGGAAAACCTCGCTGGGGTTGCGCACCTCGACCATGCCGCGCTCCTGCATCTCAAAGACGCCCACCTCGCTGGTCGCGCCGTAGCGGTTCTTGACCGACCGCAGCAAGCGGTAGCTCTGGAAATGCTCGCCCTCGAGATACAAGACCGTGTCAACAATATGCTCCAGAACGCGTGGGCCCGCGATCGTGCCTTCCTTGGTGACGTGACCGATCAAAAAGACGGTTATGCCGGTTAGCTTTGCCAGTTCGCGCAGTTTGGCTGCCGATTCGCGCACCTGCGAGATCGAGCCAGCCGCCGATTCCATCTCAGGCAGGGTAACGGTTTGGATGGAGTCTACAATTACCAGAGAGGGTTTGACCTGCGCGATGTGCTCAAAGATCACGCCCAGATTGGTTTCGGTCACCAGGAGCAAATTGTTCGGCAGCTTTTCTTCACCTGCCAGGCGAACCGCACGCATTTTGATCTGGCGTTCGGATTCTTCACCGGATACATACAAGATCGTGCTTTTTTCTGCCAGCTGCATCGCCATCTGGAGCGTGAGCGTGCTTTTGCCGATGCCAGGATCGCCGCCGATCAGGACGATCGAGCCGGGCACAATGCCCCCACCCAAAACGCGCGCGAATTCTTCCATCTCAACTGGAACGCGCTCTTCTTTTTGCCCCTCGATCTCAGCCAGATGCTTTACCTGGGAACTCCCACTGACACCCCGCACCTTGGAAACAGCCTTGGTGGGGGTCTCCTGCACGACTTCTTCAACCATACTGTCCCAGCTT
>DBPR01000006.1:36554-74781 GCA_002305635.1 Anaerolineaceae bacterium UBA1415
ATAGCGTGTATAGCTTTTTGCCATCGCTCCTCGCTTAAGCTTCTGCCAATTGCAGCTCTGCCGTTTCCTCCCGGGTTTGCGTCGCCTTCAGCACGATGTGTTTTTCAGTTTCACCATCGGCATTGACCCGTTCTTCCAGGTCCACCTGGATGGTAGCACCAGCCTGGAAATGCTTTGCCAGCAATTCATCAGAAAGTTTTTCTTCAACTTCCTGTGTGATCACGCGCCGCACCGGGCGGGCGCCCATTTCGGGGTCATAGCCCAACTCTGCCAGATGGTCGAGAGCCAGATCGCTCGGCACCAGCTTGATCTGCTGCTCTTCCAGCCGCTCGTTCAATTTGTCGATCTCCAGTGAGACGATCTGGCGGATGTCCTTGCGGTTAAGCGAGCGGAAGACGATCACAGAATCAAAACGATTAATGAACTCTGGTCTGAAATTGCGCTTCAAAGCTTCCATGAGCTTTTTCTGCATATCTTTGTATTCAAGTTCTTCTTCCTTGTCCTCATCGATCTCTAATGCAAAACCCAAACCGCTCTGCCGTCTGATCAGATCAGCGCCGATATTGGTGGTCATGATGATGATGGCGTTGCGAAAATCGACCTTCAGCCCCTTGGCATCGCTCAAATGTCCTTCTTCCATGATCTGGAGGAGCATATTCAGCGCTTCCGGATGAGCTTTTTCAACCTCGTCGAAAACGACAATGGAATAAGGCTTACGGCGGATCGCTTCCGTCAACTGCCCGGCTTCGTCATAGCCAACATAACCGGGAGGCGCCCCAACCAGGCGGCTTATGCTGTGCCGCTCCATAAATTCGGACATATCGATCTGGATCAGAGCCTCTTCGCTGCCAAACATCTGCATGGCGAGCGCCTTGGTTAGCTCAGTTTTTCCGACGCCTGTGGGGCCCAGGAACATGAAAGAGCCGATCGGGCGGCGGGGATTCTTCAGACCAGCCCTGGCGCGGCGGATCGCCTTGCTCACGGCAACGATTGCTTCAGCCTGACCAATAATGGATTTGGAAAGATCTTCTTCCAAATGCAGCAGACGTTCCGATTCCTCGGTTTCGATCTGCATGAGCGGAATGCCAGTCCACATTGAGATCACCTCTGCAATATCTTCTTCAGTGACCGTAGGGGCGTTTTCACGATCCCAGGCAGTTTGCAAACTGTGGAGTTTCCCTTCGATCTCTTCCTGCCGCCTGGTAAGCGCCTGGATATTGTCGCCGTCACCCGAACCCTTGGCTTTTTTGAGTTCTCTGCGGATCTGGCGCAATGCCGCCATCATGTCTTTACTATTGACAGCGCTTTCGCTCTTGTACATGCGCACGCGGGAAGAAGCCTCGTCGACCAGATCGATCGCCTTGTCGGGCAAAAATCTTTCTGTGACATAACGGGAGCTTAGCCTGGCAGCGGCTTCAAGGGCTTCGTCACTGATGTTCAGGCGGTGATGCTCCTCATAATTCGGGCGCAAGCCATGCAGAATTTCAATGGTTTCTTCCACGCTGGGCTGCTCAACCACGATGGGTTGGAAACGGCGTTCCAACGCGGCGTCGCTTTCAATGTTTTTGCGATACTCATTGGCAGTTGTCGCGCCGATCACCTGCAATTCACCGCGGGAAAGGGCGGGTTTGAGGATGTTGGCGGCATCCACCGAAGAGCCAGCCGAACCAGCGCCGACCAGCATGTGGACTTCGTCAATAAAGATGATATCGCCGCTGCTTTTGAGTTCATCAATAACGCGCTTGAGGCGTTCTTCAAACTGACCGCGATACATCGTGCCCGCGACCATCGAACCAACATCCAGCTGCAAAACGCGTTTGTCAAGCAGCAAAGCAGGAACGTCGCCATCGACAATGCGCTGCGCCAGGCCTTCCACAATGGCTGTTTTACCAACGCCAGGCTCACCGATCAGGGCTGGATTGTTCTTGGTGCGGCGGGCAAGGATCTGAATGACGCGTTCAATTTCTTTGCTGCGGCCAATGACCGGATCGAGCTTGCCAGCTTCCGCCAGCGAGGTCAGATCGGTCGCGAGTTGGTCGACCAGGGGTGTTTTTCCCTCATCCTTTTCTTTTCGGCTCGAAACGCCGCGGCGGCTAATGACATCGCTCTTTTCAAGCTCGTTCTTCTTTTCTTCCTTCTGAATTTCTTCCTGCATGCGTTGATATTCTTCCATCACACGCGTGGTCTGACGTTCCAGTTGCGTCGCGTTCACGCCCAACATCGCCAAAGCACGCATGGCGGTGCTGCTTTCATCCCGTGACATTGCCATGATGAGGTGTTCGGTGCCAACCATGCTGGCCTTATCAGCCAGAGCTTCCACCAAAGCCTGTTCGAGCAAGCGTTTGACATCCTCGCCCAGGCCTCCGGTGGATTCCTCTTCCTGAGTTGATTCAGTTTTTTCCTTCATTTCAGCCAAAACAGCCCGCAGGCTATCCAGCTCAACGCCTAATTCATCCAGCACTCGTTTGGCGGCGGTGCCTTCTTCAATACACATACCCAACAACATGTGTTCGGTGCCAATTGTTTTCGTCTTAGCTTGTTCAGCTTCCTGCTGGGCCAGGCTGAGGACGCGTTTGGCTTTTTGGGTAAATCTGTTCATGCCAGCCACGGCATACCTCCTGTAATTCGATATTCCAATGCTGCCTACTAACCCGATAATTTGATTTTGGCAGACCTAAAATCAGACGGGGGATTTTTCCTGTTGCTGGGACGCAAAAAAAAGCGTCCGCCATTGACGTTTTCAGTATACCAAAATAAGGACTCCCTGTTGTGCCTGAGCTGTTTTTATTATGAAAAGTTAATAATGGCGATTGGTCTTGGATCGGACCGCGCGGCCTTACTTGTCTGGGGCGTCAGGCCAACACAATCCTGTTATCATTAGGGAACCAAACGAATTACTTATTAATAAACTTGTATAATTAATCATGCTTCGTGTAGAATACGACAAATTGGAGTGATCATGAATATAGCAGAACTATTTAACCACAAAAAAACTCTTTTTTCGCTCGAGATCTTTCCGCCGAAAAAGGACACCCCTTATAACGTCATTTACAATACTCTATTAAAGTTGCGCGGTATCCCAGCGGATTTCATCAGCGTAACCTACGGCGCGGGCGGCAGCAAAGCCCAGCAGGACAAAACGCTTGAAATCGCCTCGTTGATCCTGCGCACCTACCATACCGAACCGGTCGCTCACCTGACCTGCGTCAATGCCGACCGCGCGCTGGTCATCGATACTTTGGAGAAGTTCAAAGAGCATCATATCGAGAATATCATGGTGCTTCGGGGCGATATCAGCCCGGACATCCCGCCCAAAGAAGATTTTAAGTATGCCTCCGACCTGGCTGCTTTTATCAAATCCTATGACCCAAGCTTTAATCTGATGGGCGCCTGCTACCCCGAAGTGCACTATCAGGCAGAATCAATGGAAAAAGACATCGAAAACCTTAAGTTCAAGGTTGAGCAGGGCGTGACCCGATTGATGACCCAGCTCTTCTTCGACAATGAGAAGTTTTACATATTCCGCGAAAAAGCAGAAAAAGCGGGCGTCAACGTCCCCATCTCTGCCGGCATCATGCCCATCACCAATCAAAGCCAGATCGAGCGCACAGTAGCGCTGAGCGGCGCCAGTGTGCCCGCTAAATTGCAGCGGCTGTTCGATCGCTACGGTCGCGACCGTAAGGCCATGTTCGACGCTGGTATTCATTACGCCATTGAACAGATCATGGACCTGATCGCCAACGACGTGCGCGGCATTCATCTTTACACGATGAACAACGTCGAGATCGCAACCCGTGTGAGCGACGCCATCCAGAACATTCTTGAGGCTGAAAACAACCCGGGTTAACAAAACTGCATAAAATGAAGTAGCGACCCCTCTTCCCTGACAGAAGCCATCAGGGAAGAGGTTTTTTTCGTTTGAACACGAAATGTTAAAAATGAGCCAAAGTCTCATTTAATTCTTAATTTAAATTGTTTTTTTGTTTAAGTTTACAAAAACATCTTGTGTTTCCAGAAAAACAAGCCTATAATATTGAAAACTTCCAACTGACGAGGTAGAAAATGAAAGGTTTTAAAGCAGTTTTCCCAAAATGGTTCTTAGTGTTTCTGGTGATTGCTTTGCTTGGCGGAAGCATCATCCCTTCGACTCAAGCTCAGGATATCATGCCAACTGATGAAAGTGGATCAGATGTCACGGTTTTCAGCGAATATTATTCTGAGCGCTATCTGACATTGGATGATGGTTCGGAAATCACCGAATCCATCATTAACGGCCCTTCCACTCCTCCTCTGGGACAAAACGAGTGGATCAACGCTGAAGATCTGCAGCCCGAAGGAGTTATCGCGAATTTCCCTTCCTACAACTGGGTTTTTGGCTGTACAGCCGTCTCAGCTGCCATGATCGCCGCCTATCATGATCGAACTTCCTGGCCCAATATTTATACCGGGCCGACCAACGGCGGAGTGATGCCCTTGAACAACGTCTGGGGAACATGGACTGACCGCACCAATGCCAAGTACCCCAGCAATCCCTTGATCGCATCTCAAAATGGCGTTGATGGCCGAACTTCCCGGGGATCCATTGATGATTATTGGGTCTCTTCCGACAGTACCGCAAATGACCCATTCATCACCGGCGGCTGGACGGAACATACCTATGGCACCGCGATCGGCGATTATATGCGAACCAGTCAGTCAAGATATCAAAACCCCGACGGCGCTACCGCTATTTACAACTATAACAGTGCGCAACAATTGACCTGTGCAACAATGGCCAGTAACAATCTGGCGGATGGCAACCTGGGCAGGATGCTGTTTTATCAGAAAAGAGGCTATGAAGTCACCTCCTGTTATAACCAGATAACTGATAACCAGGTATCCGGAGGCTTTAGTCTTGCACAATTCAAGGCCGAAATTGATGCCGGTTTCCCGGTCATGGTCAACCTGGAAGGACATACGATGGTGGGTTACGGTTATAGTGGCAGTAGCATCTATATTCGTGACACCTGGGATAATGACCCCAGCCACACCTACACCATGGCCTGGGGTGGTTCTTATGAGGGGATGCGCATGCACTCGATCAGCGTATTACGACCCAAACTGCCCGGTCAACCAGGGAATAAGAAACTTTTGCTTCCCCTTGTGTTCAAGCCTCAGACGCAACCCCCAGCCGATTACACGATCAAAAACTGGAATTTTGAACAAGGCCGCGTTTCCTGGACTGAGTATTCTCAAAGCGGTTATCCGACAATTTACAGTACCAGCACTGGTCTTCCCAGTTCAATAATACCCACCAGCGGTAGCTGGGCATCCTGGCTTGGAGGTTCATATAATGATGTTTCTTCCATTAGTCAGCAAATCACTGCCCATCCTCAGAAAAGATTGACCTCCAGGATTTACATTGTATCTCAGGAAACAAGTTGTACCAATGATTATTTTTATGTAAAAGTCAACGGGAATGTGGTATTTCAATATGGACTATGCGATGAACACGAAACCGGAGGTTGGGGCTCACTCTATGTGAATTTAACTTCGTACGGAAATCAAAAGATAACCGTTACGCTTGAGGTTAGAACCAATGGCTCACTGAACAGTAATGTCTTCATGGATGACTTTGTCTGGGAAACCACCCTTAATGAAGACGATGAAGTCCTGGATATTATGGAAATCATCCCCGCCACTCCTGCAATAACAGTTCCGGAAAGCGCCCTGCCGAAAGAGCAATAAACGCTCCTGAATGATTGATTAAACCAAGTAAAAAGGGTTGGTTCGTCGTAACCAACCCTTTTTTCGTAGTATGACAAACCCGTTGAAAAACAGACATGAGGACCGTGTTTATACCCCATAGCTATCGGTGCGTGTGATGGAGAAAAGGCCCGAAGGGCGGAAGGTGGCAGCTACGACTCAAATATCAATAATTGTGGGTCCTATCCTTCAAAAATTTCGTTCTAATAATCTTCCTTACTGTTTTTTGGTTCCCCCTCTAATTCTTTTTTGTAATTATATTCACCCCAGCGGTTGGCATATCCGCTCCAAAAGCTGATGCTGATGAAAAAGCCAGCCACTGGCAAACCGAACAGCGCGAAAAGCCCAGCCCAGGTCAAACCATTCTTCACGCCTTCCCAGCCCGCGCCGCTGTAGCCCAAAGTTGCCAGAACTATCGCAACCACCACCACCCCAATCCCATACCATTTTAAAAACCGCAAATATCGTCTCCAGGGATGATGCTTTGGGTTTTCTGCGTTCTCAGTCTCTTGTAAATCCGATGGATTCACCCGCTTCAACTTTCCTCCAAAAATCTTTTCATCGGTCGAACAAAGTGACAGGTATAGCCATTGGGCTTTTTCTGAAGATAATCCTGATGGTAATCTTCAGCAACCCAAAACCTTGTCAGTTCCTCTAAAGTAGTCACGATCGGGCGTTTCCAGGCGCCGCTCTTTTCAACCAAGGCGATCATTTCCTCCGAAATTTTCTTTTGCTCATCGTCCTTATAAAAAATGGCAGAACGATAAGAGCTGCCAAGATCAAAGCCCTGACGGTTCAGAAAAGTGGGGTCATGCATGCGGAAAAAGAAGTCCAACAGTTGCTTTAAACTGGTTTGATCGGGATCAAAGACTATTTTGAGGGCTTCAGCGTGGCCAGGATGGTATTGGTAGCTTGGATGATCGTTTTCACCACCTGTATAGCCGCATTCGGTATCCAAAACCCCAGGCTGCCGCCTGAACAGCTCCTCCATTCCCCAGAAGCAGCCACCGGCAAGCACAATTTCATCTCTCTTTTGCATCAAAAACCATCCATTCTTTTTTCCATCTGGAAAAGAAGCTTCTTTTTGAGAAAGTTTCTCTTACCTGATCAATTGTACCTTGCTACCACGTTGATTAATTGACATTGAAACCATGTTTTATATGCCATTGACATCCAGTACACGATTCAAAAAAACGCACGACTATCTTTCAACCATATAACTTCAACGCACCCTGTATTTCCCTTGCAAAATCGAACGACTTGGCTTATTATTAGCATTAGCCAATAATTAGGACGAAAATGCCTCGTAAACCAAGCCCAAAGATCATCCGTTCCGCTCCTACTGTCACACGTCTGGGGCCTGCAAAGGTCAATTCGGTTGATTCCAGCCTGATCATCCTGGATATGGAGGAGTGGGAAGCCTTGCGCCTGGTTGATTACGCAGGGATGGACCAAAAAACCGCGTCAGAATCCATGGGGATTTCCCGGCAAAGCGTGCAAACGCTATTGGCTTCTGGCCGCGCCAAACTGGCTCGAATGGTTGTGGAAGGGCTTTCATTAAAAATTGCGGACACCAATATCGTGGCAATAAAACCCAATATTCAAAAATCTGAAAGGAAACATATCATGAAAATAGCAGTAACTGCCCAACATACCGAGGTCTTCCCCCATTTTGGGCGCACACCCGAGTTTTACATCGTTGAAGCTGAAGATGGAAAGATCGTGACCGAAAAGATCATTGCCGCTCCAGCAGAAGGGCATGGGGCACTGGTAGCGTTCCTGGTTGAACAAGGCGTCGACACCTTGATCTGTGGGGGCATAGGCGGCGGCGCGGTCAATGGACTGCGCGCGAACAATATCCAGATATTCTCCGGCGCAAGCGGGCCCGTCAAGCAGCAGGTTTTATCCCTATTAGCAGGCCTTCTGCCCCAAACCGGTGACGCCAACTGCGATCACCATGACCACGAGGAAAATTGCCATGGACACCAACACGGCCAAAAGCATGGCGGCGGCCACGGGCACGGTCATGGCGAGCATAAATGTTCTCACAATGAATAAATTACCAAAACAGTATTGATCAAGCCAAACAACAAGAGGCTATCATAAAAAGGACAGCCTCTCGTTGTTTCATAAATGCCTAATCATCCAGTTATTTGCATCGAAACTGGAAGCGAATTATGGCTATGGCATAAAGTCATTTTCCGCAGAAAGACCAACGACATCATACGCCTGTGCTTCACACTCAGCAGGGAGCGTTTCGGCATTGGGGCCTTCAACTGAAAAGTATTCGCTCCCATAATAAAACCCCAAAAGAACCAGATCGCCATTTGAGTTGCGTGTCCATCTTGTCACATTAAAGCCTTTTCCTCCAAGCGTTTTCGAGAAAGAATTCGCATTAAAGGTGTTCATATCCATACCATGACCAAACTGATACATGATGTTGCAGCCGTTGTAGTTTCTTGATTGCAAGAAATTGTAGCCACGATCGCTATTGACCTTCCATAATTCAGTGTCATAGGTAAGCCAAAAGCCATTGCCGATATCGACAACATCCAATGACACAATTGGAACTGGTGTTGGTGGGATAGCGGTCGGTGGAACAGGAGTTGGGGGAACGGCCGTTGGCACCACTTCAGTCGGTTTCGGTTCCTGCGTAGGGATGGATTCTGGTTGAATCGCAGTTGGAACAACCACAGTTGGTATCGCATTATCTTCCAGTTTGGTTTCTGGTTTCCCTTGCGGATAGATATTAATAGTTGGTGAGCAAGAAACAGTCATTACAATAATCAATAATATGAGAATTGTACACATGAAAAAACGACCTTCTTTTGAATACTTTTTGTCAGACATTCAGCCCTCCTTGTACAAGATGAATTAATTTATTTTATCATCTCCATCGATCATTTAAACAAAACAGGCTGGGATTTTTTATGCCAGCCTGTCTTAATTTCACTAAACTAGCTTGTTTAGCAAATTTTAGAGTGCTTCCAGCCTGTCAACCATACCTGCAATTACATCAAAGCCGCCTTGCCAGAATTCGGCTTTGGTGACGTCCATGCCCGCTTCCGCCAAAAGCGGGATCGGGGCGACCGAGCCGCCAGCTGACAAGATGCGCATATACTTCGGCTTGAAGCTCTCGCCCTCTTCCTGGTAGCGCTTGTAGAGCGCGAAGACCAGCAACTGACCAAAAGCATAGGCATAAACATAGAATGGCGTCCCATAAATATGCGGGATCGAGACCCACTCATACTTGAATTCATCGGAAACATCCACCGCGTCGCCAAACTCTTCCTTTAGATTGCGCAAATACGCTTCGGAAAGCTCGTCCACAGAGGCGTTGTTGGCGATCATGTCATGAGCTTCGCGTTCAAAGAGCGCGAAATATATCTGGCGGATAATTGTCGCGAAAGCATCGTCCAACTGTCCGAACAAGATGTCCTGCTTAACGCCCTCATCCGTTTCGCGTTCAAGCAGCAGGTCCGTGAGGGTCATTTCGCCGAAGGTCGAGGCCGTTTCAGCCAGGGGCAAACAGGCATGCTGGGTGAAGATGCTGTGTTCTTCCGCCATCATGGAATGAACGGCATGCCCAAGCTCGTGAGCCATCGTAGAAACATCATCTGCCTTGCCCTGATAGTTGAGCAAAACCCAGGGGGTCAGGTCGGGGCCGAGAGTCGAACAGAAGGCGCCGCCCATCTTGCCTTTGCGGACTTCGCTGTCAACGTGTTTTTCATCAAAGACGCGACCTGCCAGCCGGGCAAATTTGGGATCGAAGCGTTCAAACGCCTCGAAGGTCATCGCGACCGCTTCATCATAGCTATAGCGCTTGTCCGACTCGCTCACAGGCGCGTAAATATCATATCGGCGCAACTTTTCCATGCCGATCTTTTTCGCCTTGAGGCGGAAGAAGCGGTGGAAGATGCCGATATTCTTGCGGGCGACCTCGAGCAAAGTGTCGATAACTTCGTCGGGCAGGTCGTTGATGGTGTTGCGAACCGAGATGGGGCTGGCAAAGCCGCGCAAGCCGATGTTCTCATTCTTCCAGTCACGGACAATGTTTTGATAGATCTGACCCAGAATGGGGGCATCTTTGCCATAAACGCTGTAAAGCTCCTGATACGCTCTGGCGCGCAGATCGGGATCGGCCGAACGAACCAGGGTCATTAACTCACCGCGGGTCATTTCTTTTTCTTCGCCATCAACTTCCAGATGGAAGACGTAACGGTTGGTCAGCGAGTCGTATAGCATGTCCATGGCGCTGCTGCCGGTCACATTTTTGATGTTGATGATCTTTTCTTCTGCTTCGCTCAAGGTATAGGGCTTGAAATTGCGGATCTGTTCCAGCCAGTAGCGATAGTCGCCGCTGCTTTCCAGCAAGCGTGTAGCGTTCTCATCATCGAGCGCTTTCCACCACAAACTGAAGAAGAGGGTACGGTTTTCGAGCTCAGCCACAAACTGCTGCACGCGCGCGATGGCGATCTGGGCTTTTTGATCCTGGGTGTTGGAAGCAAAGCTGAGAGAGGCAAAGCCGTAAAGCCGATAAGCCAGTTTGTTGGTTTTTTCCATCTCGCTGACAATTTCCAAAAAATTTTCACTGGAAATATCGGCAGTCAACTGATCACGGTAACCCTCAAATTCTTCCACTGATTTGCTAAGGATCTGATAGGTCTCTTCGATTCTGGGGTCATCAAAGCTTTCAAACAGGTCTGACAAGCTCCAGATCGATTGGGTATATTCTTTTTCTGTCATTGTTCTTCCTTTTCCTGATTTCATTGTGACATCATTATACGAGGAATTTCAATGTTTTTTCCATAAAAGCTTCTATCTGCTTCTTTTCGTACTATTGGAATCCTTGAACATTTTTTATCTTTTTATGGCGGATTGACTATAATTTCTTCATCAAAACCAGGAGAACTCATGACCTCAATTCAACCTTCATCCCCTCAGGAATTCACGTTTTATCTCGATATCCAGGTTCGATATGCGGATCTGGACACACAGCAGCATGTTAACAACGTTGCCATCATGGACTACGTCGAGCATGCCCGCATTGCTTACTATCGCGCCAGCGGCATTTGGGACGGAACGATACGCAAAGGCTTTGGCACCGTCGTGGGCGGGCTGAAGATCGATTACGTGACTTCGATCCTTTTTGATGATCCGGTGCGCGTGGGCGTGATGGTTTCTCACATCGGAAACAAGAGTATACGCTATCGTTTTCAGGTCGAAAACAGCGAAAATGGGACGGTTTTCGCGCGAGGAGAAGTGGTTGTGGTATGCTTCAATCACGAAACAGGAGTTTCCCAGCCAGTTCCGCAGGAATGGCGGGAAAAAATCGCAGCTTTCGAAAACAACCAGGAGTTTTTAGCATGACAGAATTAGAAAAAGTTCCTTTACCATCAATTGACAATGAATATATGATCGATTTTCTGGCGCGCCTGCTGGAAATCCCAAGCCCGTCCGGTTACGCCCGAGAGGCGATGGAATTGGTCGAGCAGGAAGCCCGCCGTTTCCCAGAGCTTAAATGCGAATGGACCAAAAAAGGCTCGCTGCTGCTGAGCCTTGCTGGCCAGAAAGCAGGCGAAAATGGCCCCAGGCGCGCGCTGACGGCCCATGTCGATACTTTGGGCGCGATGGTGCGCGAGATCAAGAGCAACGGCAGGCTGGAACTGACCAATATTGGCGGCTTTGCGTGGGGCAGCATTGAGGGAGAAAATTGTCTGATCCACACCCGCAACGACGGTGTGATTCGCGGCAGCCTTTTGCCCGTTGAGGCCTCCGTCCATGTTTATGACAACGTTCGTGAAGCAAAACGAGACAACAAGAGCATGGAAGTGCGCCTTGACGAACGCGTTAGCAGCGCCGCAGAGGTTCGTTCGCTTGGCATTGATGTGGGCGATTTTGTGTCCTTTGACGCGCGGGTCGAGCTGGTGAACGGCTTCGTCAAATCCAGACATTTAGATGACAAAGCCTGTGTTGCCAACATTCTGGCAGCCGTCAAAGCCTTGCATGATGCCGGTCTCAAGCCTGCTGAAGACGTGGTCTTCCTGATCGCCAATTATGAAGAGGTCGGTCACGGCGGCAGCAGCGACTTCCCGGAAGAGCTGGAAGAGTTGATCTCTCTGGATATGGCCGCAATTGGCTCCGGGCAAAATTCTGACGAGTACCATGCCAGCATTTGCGTAAAAGACGCCAGCGGGCCGTATCATCACGAGCTTTCCAACAAGCTGAGGGATCTGGCAGAGGATTATGAGATTCCGGTGAAGGTGGATACCTATGTTCATTACAGCTCAGACGCCAAGGCCTATTGGCGGGCTGGCGGCAGCGCCGCGGTGGCTTTGATCGGCCCGGGCGTAGACAGTTCGCATCATTACGAGCGCACGCACACAGACGCCCTGGTCGATACGACCAAATGGGTACTTGCTTATTTGTTAAATTAATCGAATTTTTGGCATAACAAAGCGGTTCCCAGGGTGGAACCGCTTTGTTATTTAATATCTGTAATTTCCTTTTTCGTGCCCTGAAACAGTTTTTTCAAGCCCAGGCAGCGGACGGAGCTCCCCGTCTACAGGTGTTACCCCAGTGTCACCTATAGTGGCTACAAACGCACCTCGGTGCGGCCGCTGAGTTTGTTTTGCACCCAACGCACGACCTGATCAACGTGTTCGGGTTTCGAGACAAGATCCAAGTCGTCGCTGTTAACGATCAAAACCGGACTTTGGTCAAAGTTGCCCATCCAGTCTTCATAAAGCTCGTTGAGCCGGCCAAGATACTCACGTGATATGCCTGCCTCATATTCCCTGCCGCGACAGGCGATCCGCTTCATCAGGGTGTCAACCGATGCTCTCAGGTAAATGATCAGACTGGGCATGGGCAGGAGCGATACCAGAATCTGATACAAATCCTGATAGACCTGGTAGTCCCGCTGGCTCAGATCGCCCTGCAGATAAAGATTGCGGGCAAATATCTGTGCGTCTTCATACACGCTGCGATCCTGCACTACGGTTCCCGTTGCCTGAAGAAGTTCTTTATGGATCTTAAGTCTGCGGGTCAGGAAGTAGACTTGCGAATGGTAAGACCAGCTTTTCATGTCTTCATAGAAGTCAGCCAGGTAGGGGTTTTCCTCATGCGGCTCATAGAAAGGCGTAAACCCCAACCTTTCGCTCAGTATTTTTACCAGGGTTGTTTTACCGGCTCCGATATTGCCCGCGATCACAATAAATTTGTCCATAAGCTCCTCAGATTCAATCAATTCTGGTTAAATTCTATTAGCTTTTTTCAATTTGTGAACCGGGTTTTAAGATTGGTCTTTTTTCCATGTTTCTCATTCAGGTGCTCATTCGTCCCATCATCCTGCAAATCCAAGTTTCTCCTCACCCGCACTTCGGCTATTCTTTTTCCGCGTTTAGGGCTACCCTACGGCTACCTGTCTGCCCTGCTCTTCTGCCCTCACCCCGGCTTCGCCGACCCTCTCCCACTGAGAGGGCTATTTTTAATCTGCCCTACGGCACCCTTTCCTGCTGAAAGGGCAGGCAAAAATGATTATCCGGTGTTCATGGAGACAATGCAATTAAAGCAACAAGCCGACGAGTGGTCGGCTTGTTGGTTGTACGCTTGTCTACTGCTTATTTTTGTTTCGTCGGGTTACCAAACACCAGGGGCAGGAAAATCTCTTCCTGCACCGGAATTTGGGTAGGGGTTGGGTAGGGAAGCGTGGGCGTGGGCTGCGGGGTTGGGGTCGGCAGCTCGGTGGGTTCCGGTGTTGTGGTTCCGCCGCCATTAACAGTGAAGAATACAGCCGTGGGAGCGCCCCAGCCGGTTCCCTGGCCATCCCAGCCTTCCAGATAGAGAACATGCTGTCCGGGTTCCAGATTGAGGTTGCTGAGCGAAATCGCAAGCTCCCCTGTCCAAACAGGTACCTGTTTGCGCAGTGTTACCACTTTCGGGTTGGAGCCGGCGATCCAGGACGGTGTGTCAATTGACCAACGGATCGAGTCGATATTCTGTGAGGGCACGCCGCCTTGATAGGTACTGTAGCGAGTGTCATCGACGGTGTAATTGATCACCAGATTCTGACCAGGATCAATCGTTTCGTCTTCCACGGTCAATTGCGTGATCTCAGGAGCATAGGTCATCTTATAAGGTTTTCGCGCGATCTTTACGGCACGAATCAAGGCCTGGATATTCCGGGGATTGATATCGTTCTCAAAAACGCTGCAAGACTGATGGAAGCTGTCGCCAACTTCAAAACAAAAGCCCGGCAAACCCAATTCGCCATAGGCCCAGTCATCAGTTGTTCCTGCTGAGGGGTACAACTCCGTGGATTTTTGAGGCGTGTGACCATTGTAATAGGCGAATTTATAACTCATCACGCGCAGGCTGGCATTGTTGGGGGCGTTATCGTAGGTGTAGCCCCAGGGCCAAAGCACCAGTCGGGAATAGCTGTGCAGGTCAATAAACATTCCCGTAGCGGTCAGCTCATTGACCGGATCAGTCGGGTTAGGTCCGCGCATATCGGGATAAAGCGTGCGAACATAATTGAGCAACGCCTGGGTCTCAGGCTCAGAACCCTGAGAAGCACCCGGGTAAGTTTCGCTACACTGTTGACCACCAGCCTGCCATGCGAAGGGCCAGTTGCGGTTCAGATCAGCGCCACGACCGTCTGAACCCGTGCCACCGGCGCAATAGTTATTATTCGTATTCTTGCGCCAAAGCCACTGCAGGTTGGCTTCATCCTGTGTGCGACCATCAGGATTTGTAACGAGCACAAGGTGAATATTGTTGTAATCCAGCAGCCATTTGACATCCGCGTTGGTTTCATAATTGCTGAGCAAATATTCCGCAAAGCGAAGATTGAGCTCAACCGGCGCCCATTCACGGGCATGAATGCCGCTCATGAAAAAGGCATCGTTCTTTGGGATCCCGGTCACGGTTTGATTGCCAAGCACCATAACTCTGATATCCCAGCCCTGGCTTGCGTTTTGAGTCTTTTCCCAGGAATCGCCGATATCGCGGATCTCAACCAGGTCAGGATAGGTAACTGCCAGTTGATCTGCTGAGGTATAGACTTCCTGGATGGTTCGGTAGCAGGGGTAGCCGGGAATGCCTGTAGTTTGGCCAGCCAGGGGCTTAATGGCTTGATTGATCAGGCTGGTATAGGCCTGGTCGACCAGCCAGCTGACGCCTTCCGCCTGCAGCGCATCGCGGGTGATTTGATTACTAAAAACTTTGATGGTTTTGGTGTTATGGTCTACCTCAACCACGTCATAGCGATTGGCAAGGTCAGCCAGTTGATCGCGGTTTTGGAAGTGGATGATCAGAACCTGATTGTCAAAAACAGGTTCTTCTGCCTGGACTGGTTCGGACTGTACCAGGCTAAACAAGATGAAAATTGCCATAAGAAGGGGTAAAACACGGGTAAATCGCTTAAGCATTGAATCTCCATTTGGTTTTAAAAAGTGGTTTCGCTTAAATAAACGAGCGGCTGTTGCCAGACCGCTTAATATTACACCCAAGTATGAAAATTGGGTATTAAATAGACAAGTTTCTTATATCTGGCGGCAGCTTCCTTTGCCAGCTCGTTTATTGTAGTTCAATCAGATCAGCCAGGGTGGTGCTTTTTAGTTCGTTTTCGATGAAAGTCTGCGTTGTCTGCCAGTATCTTTTTAGTTGTTCACTTAAGGGGAAAGTACAGGGCTCAGAATTTCCCAGACACTTGTTGATCAGCACCGGTCCATCGATGGCCGCGATCACTTCATAAACACTTATTTCGCTGGCTGGTTTTGCGAGCATAACGCCGCCTCTCGCGCCGCGTTGTGTGCGGATCAAACCTGCCTGTGCCAATAACATGTTAATTCTTGAAAGGAAGAGGCGTGAAATATGCATTTCTTCGGCAATTACACTGGACGAAATCCATTTTCCTTGTTCCTTCCATGCCAAAAACGACATCGCACGGATCGCATAATCAACCTGATTGGTAAGCTGCAAATTCATGTCATCCTTTCCTGTGTGCCTTGTTTGTGTGATGAATCAAACCATTTGCAAAAACCAGTTTATCACGAGCTTTTACTTAATGAACAATAATTGACAAAACTTCACCATTGCTGATCACTTCTTTCCAATCAAAACCGTTTTCAGAAAATAAAACCTTGTTTTCCTCATGTTCGTCAGCCTGACAATTTTGACAATCCGAAAAAACGCTGTATCCCTGCCCATTATCGTCTGTCACAGAAGCAATTGGAAGCAACGGCGCATTGTTTCTTTCTCCTACGTTCGTCAGGATAAGCAAAGCGGTTTTGCCGTATTCAATTTTTAGTGATAGTCCCTTTTCTTCGTCCACGCTCAGGTTCACCAATACGGTTTTGCTTTGCAGATTGATGCTTTTCGTTAATATTTGTTGAGGAATATTGCGTTCTTCCAACAACGCATAAAGGTTGCGGCTGGTTTGATTGTTTTCGTGGTCGCAGACCCATAAAACCTGGTTGACCTCGTACTTTTGGACCACCTGAAAGAGCCCCTTCAATTGCGCTCCCCGACAATCCGAGATGATTATCGAGTCCAGGCGTTTCGAAAACAAGGGTA
Organism: Anaerolineaceae bacterium UBA1415; assembly: GCA_002305635.1. Lineage (GTDB taxonomy): Bacteria > Chloroflexota > Anaerolineae > Anaerolineales > Anaerolineaceae > Mesolinea. The sequence goes on from DBPR01000006.1 coordinate 52,878, forward strand.
AACGGTCAGAGAGCAAAGAGGCCAGACTCTCCTCGCCGGGCGATCCCGCCAGCAAAAGCGCTTCGCCCCTGCCTCCTTCGATCAGAACAAAAGTCTGTTGGCCGCCCTGAGGAAGGTGGACACGCAGCCTGCCATCCGGCGCTTTTGCGTTGAAGCTCCAGACAACAAAGCTTAAAGCTCCCAAACCAAGCAAAATATATTCGGGTTTTAAGATTTGATCCTTCAATTGGCCCATTTTCGGGCGGAAGACGAGCACGAACAGGATCAGATAATAAAAGAATATCCAGAAAAGATTAAAATGCGGCAGGTTAATGGTTTTGGTCGGGATATCTGCCAGGCTGGTCACGATCCAATTCGTCAGGGCGGCGAAGGGCCAGGCGATCCAAGCCAGAACCTTGCCCAAAGGCAGCCAGAGCATTCCACCCGCCATCGCGATCAGGCCCAGGATCATCACTGCGGGCTGCAAGGGCAAAATGAGCGGATTCGCCAACAAAAACAGCCATGAAAGCTGATGAAAATGCCAGAGGCTGACCGGCAGTACCATCGCCTGCGCGATCAGGGTCAGAAACAAAACTTCGCCCAGGGTTGCCGCAAGCCCGCGCATTGTTTCGTTTTGGAAGCGTTCCTGAAACCTGTCTTCCAAACGCAATTGAATGGGACCGGCAAACAGAGCCAGCCCGAGGGTCGCCAGAAAGGAAAACTGAAAGCCCAGATCCCAGGGAAGGTGCGGATCAATGAGCACCATTAACATCGCGCTTAGCCCGAGACTGTTGAGTGTATTGCCTTTGCGCGCGATCAGGCCAGCGATGACTGTAAAAGCGCCCATGAATGCCGCCCGCAAGACCGAAGGACTGCCGCCGACCAGGAGGCTATAAGCAGCAAGCAAAACGATCGTGGCGAGCGCGCCTCTTTTGGCACCCAGCTGACGGGTCAGAAAAAGACTGACAAAGCCAGCCAGCACCGCCATGTTGAAGCCTGATATCGCGATGATATGCGAAGTGCCGGTGCGCCGAAAGGCCGCGTCCATCGATTTTGAGATCGCGCTCTCATCACCGAGCAAGATTCCGCGCAAAAGCGCGTCTTCCGGTGAGGGAAAAATTTGCGACAAAACCTGTCCGCCGTGATCCCGCAGCCGATAGAGAGCCGCCAGGATCGGATTGCCCTGGTCGTGAGCCAATACTTTTATTTGCGGGTAGCGGGTAGTTGTTTCAATCCCTTTGTGGCGCAGATATTCCCGCCACTGAAATTCCTCACCCTCTTCCGGCTTTTCAAGCTCTCCCCATATCTCAAGCCTGTCGCCATACTTCAACGTGGTCCCGATCGGAACATAAAAAAGGAGTCTGCCCTCAACCTGCTGATCTATTCCCTGCATCCGCAGGCTTTCCGCTGCCACAACCACTTCGAGACTGGAAGACTTTTCTTCCGGCGGGAGTATCACCAAACCAGTCAGCGTGACTTTTCCTTTCAGGTGATGGAAGGACAACTGGAGCGGGCTCATGGCCGGCAGGCTTATCTGATACAGCATCGCGCTTAAGGCAAAAGCGGACAGGATCAGGCTTATCGGAACGGTACGGAAGGTGGCCGGTGATTTTTTGCGTTTGTGAAAATGGATCAAGCAGCCTAGGAGGGCGATGGTGAGCAATGCTGCCCAGAGATACCAGGGGAATTTAATAAGATCAGCCAAAAAGGATCCGGCTATGGCGGACAGACCCAGCCAGAAAAAGGGCATAAAGGCAGGAAAGCGAAACTCCCGTTTGTGCGCCTCAATCCGCTTTTCGATCGAATCGTCCCGCCAGTTCCAGTCGCTCATGGCCTTTTGGTTTAGTCGAGCTTCTTAAGATAATTGAGCAAGACCTGCAGGGCCTGATGGGCGAGCTGTTCTTTCACTTCCACCCGGCTGCCCTCAAAATGAAACAGATAAGAGCTATCGCCGTCTTTGGTGGAAAACCCGAGCCAGCTCGTGCCAACCGGTTTTGAGGGGGTCCCGCCTCCGGGCCCGGCAATGCAGGAGACCGAAAGCGCCAGGTCGCTGTCAAAAGCCTTGCGCGCTCCTCGCGCCATTTCGAGCACGGTCTCGCTGCTGACCGCGCCATATTGCCGCAGCGTATCCCAGCTGACGCCCAAAAGCTTCACTTTCGCCTGATAAGCGTAAGAAACGATGCTGCCAATAAAGTATTCCGAGGAACCAGGCACATTGGTCATCAGGTGCCCGATCAAGCCGCCGGTACAGCTTTCCGCCAGGCCGAGGGTCAACTTTTTCTCGAACAAGAGTTTGCCCACCTGCACTTCAATTGGATCCTGCATCAAAACCTCCTCATTAATTACCTGGACAACCGTTTGCGAGTCAAGCTGTCGCCAGGTTTCTGACAAATTTTTCTCATAAATATATCCTGCTATTGCTGGGCTCAATAAACCTTCTTTCACCAGATCATCAGGATCTTCACCGGCAATAATTCTATTCCGCAAATTGCTTGAAGATACATCCAAAACTTGCAGCTCTGACAGATAAATCAAATTTCCGCCCATTTCTTCCAACTTGCGCAAATAATCATAATTTGGCAAAAAGCCTTCACGGGGGCTGATCACCAAAGTTGTGGTTTTCAGCAGGTCCTGCCAGCGATACCAATGCTGAAAACCCGGCTCTGTCCCTGAAAAGCTATCCGCGCCGATCAAAAATCCAAGGGAAATATCCATGTCAGTGGTGGCTCTCAGGGCTTCCATTGTTTCTGCAGTGAAATTAGGGCGGTTCTTTGTTTCGACCAGGTGGCGTTCAAAACTGCTCACGCTCACCTGGCAGGAGAGTTTTTCACACAATTCCGCTGCTGCCAGCTCACAAATTTCAAAACGGTGCTGAAAGGTCAGCGGCAGGGAGCGTTTGATCGCGTCGCGAATGTTGTGATGTCTGAAGACCGGCATCATCATGACTTCCCGCACCCTGATATCGCGCTTTTCCAACGCGCGAACCGCGTCGATGATCAGCTGCACATGCCCGGTGTGGATTGGGTCCGCTGAGGTACCAAAGATCAGTAAAAGTTCTTTTTTCATTTCGTCTTCAACTTCGGGTGTTCATTTTTCAGGTAATGGCAGGCAGCCAGCCAAAGTTCCGCGCGCGCGTCCGCTGGCATGCGCCAGGCATGGCAGGAATCCAACCCAACGCTAAAAATCTGAACGCCGTCGGGACTAGCGCTGCGTTTAAACTGGTGCCGGAAGAAACGTTCTATGAATTTCTGCAGGCAGCTAAGCATAAATTCAGCCTGAAATTCCTTGCCAAATATTTCCAACGCCTGGTCAAAAATCTCCCGCGGGTCTTGTTTTTCTGCGAGAAAATGCCACAAAAAGAAATCATGCAGCTTGTAAGGCCCGATCACTTTTTCGGTGATCTGTTCCGTCTGACCATCCTCATTGACCGGGCGCAATTCCGGGGAAATGGGCGCGGCAGCTATCTTTTCGGCGATCTTCAATCCCGCTTCGCCAAACAGGCGCTCAGCAGCCCAGGGCAGGAGCCGCAGCAGCACCGATTTCGGCAGACCGGCGTTGACGTTATACATGCTCATCTGATCGCCATTATAGGTTGACCAACCCAGGGCAATCTCGGAAAGATCACCTGTCCCGATCACCAAACCCTGATGCATATTGGCGTAGTTCATCAGATAAAGCGTGCGAATACGAGCCTGAACGTTTTCAAAGGTCACATCCGGGCTGGCATCGTGGCCAATGTCGGCCAGATGCTGTTGAATCGCCTGACTGATATCGTTATTGCGACCCTCAATTCCACTTATCTCAACAAGCTTCCAGACCCTCTGCAGCGATGCCGTGGACGTGCCCGGCCCCGGCATGACCACACCCAGAATGCTTGTCAAGGACAAATTGAAGTTTTTTGCAGCCTGACAGCAAGCCATCAGGGCCATGCTCGAATCAGCGCCACCGCTCAGACCAATGACCATTCGTTTTGATCCAGTGTGTCTGAGCCGTCCCATCAGCCCGGCGACCTGAATGTCAAAGATGCGTTCAAGCTGAGCTTCATCATTTTCAAACAAAAATGGCAGGTCTTGTTTACGTATTGCTTTCTGATAACCGTCTGATTTTGGAATTTTCAGATTGGATGGCGGCGAAAGACTGGTCTTTTCATTCTGAAAACTCAACTGCTCTCCGCTTGCTAAAAGTTTTCCTTTCTGCCATATCTGAGCCAGTCCGGAAAAAGCAAATTGACTGGTCGATTCGGTGGCTCCGGCAGAACAAACGGCCAGAATTCCCTTTTGGTTTTGGCTATATTGCCAGAATATAGTTTCATCATCGACATCCCCAAAGGCTGGCAAGGCACAAGGGTTTAATAATATTTCGTTTTCATCAATTCTGGGGGCTTCTTCCATCTTGCCGATCCAGACTTTGACCTTTTTTCCCTTGATCAGATCAGGAAGAACGCCATCCGTGATGATCGGGATATTCTTCCCATACAAAGTCATGTATTTCTTCGCGATGGTACTGGCGGGCTTGAAATGTCGTGCATCGGGTTTCTGATCGATCACAAATGCAGACAATCCTTCTCCATTCAGGAGGGCCAGCGCGTCATAGAGCTCACCATCGACCTCAAGCGGCAAGCCGAGGGCGACAAAAACCTCTCTTCCGCTTAGGTTTTGTTCGATCCGTCGAAGTTGCTGCAGACAGGCTTGCCGCAGCAGAGGAAGACTGAATAAATCTTCACAAGTAAACGCGCTCAGACAAAGCTGTGGAAAAAGTATCAGCTGAGGGCTGTCATCATTCGCGCATATTTGCCCAATCATTGCAAGGATGTTATCGGCGTTAAAAACAGGATCTGCCACCCGCACTTCCGGCACGCATAAATTGATCTTTAGTTCCTGCTCATAAACTGCCTGGCTCATAAAAGACCTCAGGAATAATCATAACAATTTTTTGCTAACAATGTAAAATTATCCAGACACGAAAACCGTTTTTAATCATCTTTATCTTCATGTAAAGGATGTTCCATGTCACAGCAGAGCATCAGCAATTTTCAGTATGATAAAAATAAGTCCTGGGTTAGGAGCTAATGTCATTATAGTTGTAAATATTGAACCAATTATCTGGTCATATATTTTGAAGAAGCTGCGGACGGGGTCATACCCAGAGGGCACTTAGCCCCGTCCTTACAGATCGATTTCCGATCAAAAATAGGATAACATTCATTTGAGGAAAGGAGAATCCATGTTGCACAAATTTCATACTGAGAATTGCTGGCAGAGCAGATTTTTTTCATTATTTCTCATTTTGGTCTTTTTCTTCTCAGCAATTTACTCATCGCAGGTTAGTGCAAATCAGGTCAAGTCTTCAATTCCAGGCTTCGATTGCTATCGTGACAGTCAGACCATCGATCAGAGGCTTAATGAGCTAAGGAGCGCTTATTCTGGTTTGGTTCAGATCAGCGAAATTGGCACCTCCATTGAAGGAAGAGCAATTAAACTCATAAAATTAAGCAAAGAAAATGGAGAGCAAAATAAACCTCGTCTGATTTTGATCAGCGGCTTGCGGGGAAATTCCTTCGCGTCGGTTGAATTAAATATTCTTTTTCTTGAAAGTCTGCTCCAAAATTATGAGCAGGACGCCACGGCAACATTTTTACTAAACTTTGTTGAAATCTATTCAGTTTTCATTGCAAATCCCGATGGCCGTTCGCGCGCCGAGTCCCAGGCGCGGGCTGGCGGAGCGATCACCTGGGAAAACAATGCCAATCCACTATACTGCGATTCTTTTGTCAATGGAGTTCGTCTCAATCTGAATTTTCCTTATCAGTGGTCAGCTGGCACTTCTGACCCTTGCAGCCCTGATTTTTCAGGGTCAACGTATGCCAGTGAGCCAGAAACACAGTCTTTGGTCACTTTTCTCTCCCAGTTAGCTTCACAAGCCAGACCAAGCTTGTTTCTGCAGTTGGATAGTTATCATAATAAGGTTCTGACACCTTTTCTGTACGATGCCACGGCGCCTAATCCATACGCTGATGATCTTTTTATGCTTGCCAACAAGCTGGCTTATGAGACCCAAGCTGTTCCGGTTGTTGGAAATGGTGATAATAATTTCGAAAGTCACGGCACGCTGATTGATTATGCTTTTGGTCAATTGGAATTACCAGCCCTGAGCTTTAAGATGGGCACACTACAATCAGGAGGGCACACCCCAGCCTGCTGGTATTTTAATGACTATATCAAGAAATCAATGCTGAAAGCGCTCACACGGGCATCCCTTGCCAGTTTTGATCCTTATCAGCTGGCTTACGGGCCGGAGACGGAGCTCGAATCGCAAACTGAGCAGGCTCTTTATCTTGATATAGAAGGCTATAGCGACGACTACAGTTTTTATAAAGAAGAATTTATCGACTACAGTTCCGTAAGCCGTGTGATATGGTCCATGGATTTCCCGCCCGGGCATCCGAAGGCTGTAATTCATGAGGCAGATCAATTGACTCCGCTGTCTGAGTTTCCCTTTCGATCCACTTTTCAACTTTCGGTTCCCTATTCCATGTTTGGCCACGGAAGGCACCTTATTTTCGTTCAGGCCTGGGATGCCCCTACTCAAAATTCAGAATCGCGTCCGGGGCTTTATTCCTGCCATTACGTACATATTCCTTCCATACATTTTCTTCCAATGCTGTTCAAATAGAAACATAAAAGAAAAAGCAGAACACTGTCTGGCATTCTGCTTTTTTCTGAATATTTAGCTAAAATACGCGGCTTACTTATTTTGTTTCACTCTGGCGTTGATCTGATCAACATTTCTTTTCGCTACGGAATACAAAATCGCCCAGACGATCGCATATATCACAATGAAAGTTCCAAAATAATTGACAAAGCCCATCAGGCTATGTCGCATCCAATGCATAAAGTATGCAATTGGCAAGCTTACCAGTGATATGATGAGAAAGTGCGTAACGGTTTGACGCAATATGCTCCAGTCATCACGCTTAAAAATCACTGAAGCTCCACTCCAAGCAGCACCGTAAATCATTGAAGCCAGTGTCTGAATAATTACAGCTTTCAGTTCTCCACCTGTCTCTTCCACCAATGCTGGAACAACTCCATGATAGTTGCCATCACCAATAATCAGAGAAATGATGATCGTAATCAGGTAGCTGATCATTAATCCAACGGGGGCACCTGAAATAATTCTTGCAATAGTTTCTTTTTTCATATTTAACCTCTTGTTTTTCTTTCCTATATTCCTAAAATTTGTTTAATTTTTGGCACATAGCGCCGAGAGACGTAGGTGACCGTTCCGTCAATCAATTTCACACAGATCGTGCCGGCAAAGCTGAGATCAAAAGCTTTGACCTTGCGAATATTGATGATCTCGGAATTGGAGATGCGAACGAAATCATTCTTTTCCAGCCGTTCTTCCAGCTCATACAGCCTTAGCCTCAGACTATATTCGCCATCGTTGGTTCTGGCAAAAACCTTGTTATTAGCAGTATAGATGCGGAAAATTTCATCCTGCTCAAGAACCCTCAGCTGATCGTTCTGAAAACCAGCGATCATTTGCGGAACGTCTTCCGTAATTTTTTTCACCAATAAGCTGATCTCGTCGCTCATTTTTTCGGTGAGTATGATTATTTTGGGCTCTTTGTAGTTGCCATCAATTTTGATTTCGATTTCCATCTGGCACCTCCTGTCTCAATGGCTACAGTATAAGAAAGTTCGTCTCAGAATTCCTCTGTTTTTTGATAAGTGGTTGATTTCTTATGCCAGGTGGTCTTTTTGGCGGTGAGCTCGGTACATTTTGGCATAAGAAATCTTATTCATCTTTTTATAATGTTTAAATAGTAGTCTTTAGTAGAGCCTGTGGATAATGTGGATTGGATATCACTATCTGCCATTTTCTTCCAAATTGTCGGAGAGACAGCAAAACAAAACAGTCTTTTCTTAAAAATTGATCATCATGCCTGTAAATATCTGGCTTTCCACATAATCTACCGTTTGGAGTAAAAATGTTTCAAAATCAGAAACTTATCCTTTTTTATCCAAAGCTTTTCCGAAGTCTGCAAACAGGATTATTCACAGAAAACAAGCACTTATCCACAGAAAAAGTGCAAGTTATCCACAATTTAGAGATTAAATTCGTTCTTATAATCTTCGAGAATGTGCTCTCCCTGATCAATAAAATGATCAAGGTCTTTCAACAAGCGTTCCTTCTGATCCTGCCCAAAATTGAGTTCCTGCAAAAATTCGAACCAATAGTTAAGCGCTTCCTGATCTTTTTCCAGAACGCTGACTGCCTGCTGCCAGGTTTCCAGCATGGGCCACAGGACGGCGTGGAGGGCATTGTTTTCGGCCAGAACATCCACACTTTGCAGAAAATAGGCTTTGCGAACTTTTTTGATATTTGCAGGACAATCCGCCTGTTGATTCGCTTTTTCAAGCGCGGATTCCCAAACTGGACGCCATTTTTCGAATTTTTCCTGATCAAATTCCTGATTGCCCAACAATCTGCTAAGCTCACCGATCAATGCCAACTGATCCATAAGCTCAACCCTGCGGCTGAAATCGCTGATAAAACGACGGATCGTGAGAACGGGCCCTTCAAGACAGGCGATCGCGTTGGCAGCTGTCCCAACGGACTTAAAATAAAGCGCGATCCATTCTCCCCAGGGTACTTCCTGCGGATCGTCCAGATCAAACCATTGTTCGCGCGCTTTTACGGAAAATTGTTCCGCGCGGGCATACACGTTTTCTGGCTTATCAAAGCCGGAACTAACACTGGCGTGCAGGAACTCGAGCCAATGGTCTTTGTCGAGCAAAATATTCTGATGCTTACAAAGATGATGCCCAAACCAGGGATTTTTTCTCAAACGGCGGTGATAAGTGTAATAACTTTGGTGATGGTGCTCGATATCCAGCGATATTTCATAAGTAACGCGAATAACCTCGCGTTTGACGCTGGGCTCCTCTTTGTGAACGAAGACCATATCAATATCGGTGGTGCCTCCCAATAGCGGCTCGCCCTCTGTCACGGAACCGGTCAGATAAACAGCGATCAGGTCTTTTTCTTTGCGCTCGCGTTGGGCGACATGATCCTTCGCGATCTTTATTAACATTTCCTGATTAATTCTCATGCCATTCTCCTTAGTCTTCCAGCGGCAGGCTTTGCTGATAGGGCGCCAGGCGCAAAGCTTGTTTGATGCGATTAACGAGATAATCCAGGTCTTCCTGTTTTTCAATAAAGTTGAGATCGTCCGTTTCGATCAATAAAACGCGACCCAGCCACTTGTCATGGGCAAAAAACTTATCGTAAGCCTCCATCAGCTCATTAATGTAGGCGCGTTCCATATTGCGTTCGTAGGAGCGGTCGCGGTGAGCGATGCGGTTCATCAGGGTCTCAAGACCCGCGCGTAGATAAATTACCAGATCGGGATTGGGGAATTTGTCTGCCAAAGCGTCATGAACATTGTGATAGACCTCCAGCTCATCGCCAGAGAGATTGATCCCCGCAAAAAGGGCGTCCTTTTCAAAGGTGTAATCGGAAATGATCGTTTTTTCTTTCCAATTCGCGTTCCCGAACACTTTATTTTGCTGATGATAGCGGCTCATCAGGAAAAAGATTTGGGTCTGAAAAGCATAACGACTGCGGTCAGCATAAAAATCACCTAAAAACGGGTTTTCTTCAAAGACTTCCAGCAGCGTCTCCGCCTTAAAATGAGGCTCAAGCAATCGCGCCAGACTGGTTTTTCCTACACCGATCACACCTTCAATGGCAATGTACATAAAGCGCTCCTGTTCTGAATTGGAGTTAAAACTATACCATAAAGGCGCGATCAGGCTCTAAATTCTGAGGTGGTCATGCAATACTTGAGCGGATTTGGCAAAAGCAGTGCTGTAACGCAGCTGGCTGTCACGCGGGCGGGGCAGATCGATCTTCAGATCCAGGACAATTTGAGAAGGAATCCGGGAAAGCACCAGCACACGATCGGAAAGATAAACTGCTTCGCTGATCGAATGGGTCACCATCAGGATCGTTTTGGTCTTTTCGCTCCAGATGCGCAGCAATTCTTCACTCATACGATCGCGCGTGAGTTCATCCAGTGAGCCAAAGGGCTCGTCCAGCAGGAGAATGTCCGGGTCCTGCACCAGCGAGCGGGCGATCGCCGCGCGCTGGGCCATGCCGCCGCTTAGTTCATGGGGCCAGGCGTGTTCAAAGCCTTCCAGCCCTACCAAAGCGATCATCTCGCGCACTTTTGGCGCAATTTCATATCTTGATTTGCCTTCCAGTTCAAGCGGAAGGGCAATATTCTGGCTCAAATTTCGCCAGGGCATCAGATTCGGCTTCTGAAAGATCAGGCCGGTGCGCACCTGGCGGTCGTGAATATCCGGATATTCGATCGTCCCCTGTGAATATGGAATTAAACCGGCGAGGGTGCGCAAAAGGGTCGATTTGCCACTGCCGGAGGGCCCGATCAGGCAAACGAACTCGTTCTTCGCCAGGGAGAAAGAGATATTCTCCAGCACTTCGAGGCGGCCGCTTTTATCGGCAAAGCTGACCGCCAGATCGCGCACTGAAAGGGATAATTCAGGGAAGGAACTCATTTGAATATACTTTGTTCAGGTCAATTTTGTTCTTCATCAGGCCAATGTCAAGCAGCACCTGCATCATGTTGCTCCAACTCTCTGCCTGATCGACTTCACTTGGACGATCCACCTGCCAGAGTTTGATCGATTCATCCAAAACCTTGCGCTGGATCGGTGCGGTCTCTTCGGTCAGGTTCTCAACATACTTCTGGCTGATCTCCCAGCCCTGATCAGGATTTTCGGCTGTGTATTGGATGCCCTGAATCAAGGCTTTGACGACGCTGCGTACCAATTCGGGCTCGTTTGCCATGCTGCTTTCGTTGGTGACCAGGCAGTTGCCGACCAGATGGATATAATCCTTGACCGCCATCACATTGATCTCGTAACCGCGCTCGCGCAGCTGCACCGGTTCGTTTGCCAAATAGATCACCACCGCGTCAACCGTTTTGCTTACCAGGGTCTCGACCTGGTTGAAACCGATCGAAACCAGCTCGTAATCACCGCTTTTCAGTCCAGTCTGACCCGCCAAAGCTTCCATCCCGATGTAATTGGCGCCATACAGACCGGGCAAGCCGATCTTTTTGCCGATCAGGTCTTTTGGCTCGGTGATACCGGATTCTTTCAGCGCTGCCACGCCGACCGGATAATCCTTGTACCAGTTGGCAACCGCCACAACCGGCAGTCCTTGTTCCCGGCTTAGCAAGACCTGTTCACCTGAGGCGATCATGAATTGCTGATGGTTTGATCCTACCAGGGCGACCATATCGGCTTCGTTGCCGTAAACCAAATTAACCTTAAGTCCTTCCGCTTCAAAGAAGCCTTTTTCAATTGCCACATAAAAAGGCGTGAACTGGACGTTGGGCACATAGGTCAGATTGATCGTGATTTCCCGCACTTCGGTCTGAGTTTCAGGTTGACAAGCCGAAAGGAACAAGGTCAGGATCAAAAGCAAGGATAAGAAGATTCGTTTCATTAATAAACTCCGTTAAAACTCCCGCCAGGTTTGCCATTTGAGCGCCCGGCGTTCAAGAAATAAGACAATTCCATATAAGATTGCTGCCAAGAAGATTAGGCTAAAGACGGCAACGAATACCAACGCGGTGTCAAACTGGCCGCGGCCGAGATTGATCAGGTAGCCCAAACCGCGATCAGAGGCAACCAGCTCGCCGACGATGGCGCCGATCACTGAAAGCGTGGCTCCGATTCGCAGGCCACCCAGTAAGACTGGCAAGGCAGCCGGAAATTCGAGTTTGGTCAGCATCTGCCAGCGTGAGGCTTTGAGCGAAAGCATCAGCTCACGCAGATCCTGCGAAACCTCACGCATGCCGATCAAAACGTTGACAAGTACCGGAAAGAAAACCGTCATGGCGCAAATGAGCACTTTTGAGAACAAGCCCGGACCAAACCAAATAATGATCAGCGGCGCAATGGCGACCACCGGCACAGACTGGCTGCCAACGAGGAAGGGTGAGAGCAGGTTCTCGAGCATGGCCGTTTTGGATAGAAGATAGCCAAGCAGCGATGCCGCCACTGTGCCGGTCAGCAACCCCAGCGATAACTCCAGCAAGGTATAAGAGAGATTTCGCCACCATAAACCGTTCTTTAGCACCTCAAGAAACTTCGCCCAAACCATGGCCGGGCCAGGGAGAATAAAAGTCGGCAGTTTCAGCAGCATATAGAGCAGCTGCCAGAGACCAAGGAAAAGCAGGATCGAGAGGAGGGGCAAAATCCAGCGGTGTTGACTGATCTTTTGCCAGACTGTGTGACTTTGGGTTTGATTTTTGTTTTGCGTCATTTTGCCCTGCTGTACGGGGCTTAATTGTACAGGCTTTTTTGTTAGGGTCAAAGCACAGGATTTCATTCTGTAAATCTAAGAATTTCGTTCTAATAAATTCGCGCGGATCATCTGCACGACCATAAAATCGGATAAATCCGGCTATAATAAAAACATGCCGCTAAAGCCCTTCAGACCTCAAAACGTATTGCTAATGCCCAATGCCGCTGTCGAAAGGGCGGTTTCTCTTGCCGCAAAGTTGGAAAAGCTGCTGAGCCAGAAAAATGTTAAAACGCGTTGGTTTCCCTGCGATTTTGATGACCTGGAGAACAAGCCGGACCTGGACGGCATTGATCTGGCGATCGTTTTTGGTGGAGATGGAACGCTTTTGCGGGCCGGGCACATTTGCGCGCCATTGGGCATTCCAATTTTGGGCGTACAGTCCGGGCGGCTTGGTTTTTTGGTTGAATTAAACGAAGAGAATCTTACGGATGGTATCAAGCGGCTTGTCGGCAAGGATTATCATCTGGAAAGCAGAATGATGCTTACAGCGGAACTTTATTCCAACGATCAGCTTTCTCAAACATGGGATGTTATTAATGAGGTTGTCATTTGTCGGGGCAAGGATGTGCGCCCCATTCAGGTTCGCGTTGACTTGCGGGAAGGTTACATGAATTCTTACATGGCTGACGGTGTCATTGTCTCCACTGCCACTGGCTCAACGGCTTACGCGCTGGCTTCCGGCGGCCCTGTTTTGCCGCCTGAATTGCGAAATATGCTCATTTTGCCGATCGCGCCTCATCTAAGTTTTGACCGGGCTGTTGTACTGGCCGAAGGCGCTGAAGTTGATCTTTACCCCACCAGTAGTCACGATGTTGTATTAAGTGTGGATGGCATAACCCCCATTCCGCTTAAAGATGGCGATCATGTCCACATCCGCAACAATCCGCAGTCTTTGCACATGCTGCGATTTGGGGAACCAAACTACTTTTATCGGGATCTGGCTGCCATGATGCAAAGAAACCCGATCCTTGAAATGAAGAAAAATGACTGAAACTCAAAACACCAACCCCATCCCTGATGAAACGCCTGTTTTGCGCTGCAATCGCTGCAACGAACCGATAACCCCCGCTACCGCGGTTTCAACCCCAACCGGCTACCGCTGCCGGAATTGCGTTAAAGCGCAGCAGAAAGTTTTTGACACCACCCGTTTTTTTGATCTCGTATTGGGTTTTCTGATCGCGGGAATTCTTGCTTACGCGGGTGGATGGCTTGTTTCGCGACTGGGCTTCTTCACACTGTTGGTAGCTCCCAGCGTGGGCATGCTGATCTACCGGGCGGTGCGGCTTGCCGTCAATAAACGCCGCAGCGAAGCGCTCAACCGGGCAGTTTTGGCGGGGGCGATCATCGGCTGCATCCCCATGCTTGTGCCACAGATCATTTCGTTACTGTTCTTCTCCGGTGAAGCCTTTTCATTTCTCAGCAACATCCTGCCCCTGATCTGGCGGGTCGTTTACACAGTTTTGGTTGCCTCAACTGCCTATGCTCAGTCCAAAGGGCTGCGTCTGTAAGAACCGATGATAAAAGAACTGCACATCCAAAACTTTGCCATTATTACCGAGCTGACCATTCAGTTTGTCGACGGCCTGGTCATTTTGACGGGCGAAACCGGCGCCGGCAAATCGATCATTCTCGACGCGCTCGGCGCGGTACTTGGGCAAAGGATGGACTCCAGTGTGGTTCGGCAGGGTGAAGATAAGGCTTTTGTCGAAGCTCTTTTTGAACCCGATGAGCATACTCTAAACCAGCTAACCCCGCTTCTTGAATCCGAAGGCTTGCTTGAAGACGGTAACTCGCTTCTGCTTTCGCGTGAGATCAGGGCTGAGGGTCGCTCGATCGCTCGCGTGAACGGCCGCAGCGTGAATCTGGGCCTGCAGGCAGAGATCGGCGCACTGCTGGTTGATGTTCACGGACAGTCCGAACACCTTTCCTTGCTCAAAGTAAAAAGCCACCGCGAATTATTGGATCGTTTTGCCCGCAATGGATCCCTTCTGGATGAATATCAGGTTGATTATCAACGCTGGCAGGGTGTCGAAGCAGAATTAAAGCGTTTGACGCAGTTGCAGGCCAATGTTGATGAGCGCGTCGATATTTTGAGATATCAGATCGGCCAGATCGAAGCGGCAAAGCTCTCCATCGATGAGGAAGATGCCCTGCGGCAGGAACGAACCCGCCTGGCCAACGCCGAGGTGCTCAGCCGTCATGCCCAGTCTGCCTTGCAGACGTTGGATGAATCTGACCCGCAAAGCTTTTCGGTGACCGATTTACTGGGAAATATTTCAAACGATCTGATTTCACTGGCGCGGATAGACCCGCAAACCCAGTCCATGTCCGATCAGGTTGAAAGCGCGCTGACCAGCCTGAGTGATCTGGCTTATGAATTGCGGCGTTATAACGAGCAAATTGAATTCAACCCTGCCCGGCTCGATCAAATCGAGCTGCGCCTCGATCTGATCAACAACCTCAAGCGCAAGCATGGTGGATCAGTGGCGGAAGTTCTGAATTTCTACCATAAAGCTCAAAATGAGTTGGAGCAAATCGAAAACGTAGACGCGCAGATAAAAGAAGTAAAACAGGAAAAAGAGCGAGTTAAGAAAACACTGGCAGAAAAATCTTTGAGAATTCAAAAGAAGAGACGGGAATCCGCTCAGGTTTTGGCTGAAGAAATGCAAAAACAGCTCGCGCAACTGGAGATGAAAAAGGCGAAGTTACAAGTCCTGCTCACCCAAAAACCTGACCTTGAAGGTCTGGATATTGATGGCGGACTGGCTTTTGATGCCTATGGGGTTGACCAGGTTGAATTCCTGATCGAGTCCAACCCAGGCGAAGGATTCAAACCGCTGGCAAAGATCGCTTCCGGCGGTGAGACTTCGCGCCTGATGCTGGCGCTCAAAAATGTTTTGGCTGACGCGGACCAAATCCCGACCCTTGTTTTCGACGAAATTGACAGCGGCATTGGCGGCCGGATCGGGATGACCGTGGGCGAATTGCTCTGGAAACTTTCTCAGCATCATCAGGTGATGTGCGTGACCCATCTGCCGCAACTCGCCGCTTTTGGCGATCAGCATCTGAACGTGAGAAAAATTACTGAGCAAAGCCGAACCTCCACCCAGGTCACGCAGCTGAAAGATCAGGCCAGAACGTTGGAGCTGGCCGAGATGGCGGGCAGTACCAGCGAAAAGAGTTTACAAACAGCTAATGAATTATTAGCGACAGTTCAAAAAATAAAGGGTACAATATAAGTATCTTTTCGCACAACCGTTGATGGCTTTTACAGAAAAGCGATCAATGGTAATCGTATTAAAAAATATATAAAACTGCATGATTTATGCTAAAAAGGAGAGCTATGCCAAAAATGGATGAAGTTCTTGCGGTAATCTTAGGTGGTGGTCAGGGAAAACGTCTTTTTCCTCTTACTGCCGAAAGAGCCAAACCAGCGGTACCTATTGCTGGTAAGTATCGTTTAATTGACATTCCGATCAGTAACTGTATTAATTCCGGTATTTACAATATTTCGGTATTGACCCAGTTTTTGTCCGTGTCACTGCACCGCCATATCAGTCGAACCTATAATTTCGACCATTTCCATCAGGGCGGCGTACAGATCTGGGCCGCTGAACAAACCATGGAAAACACCTCCTGGTATCAGGGCACGGCAGATGCTGTCCGGAAACAGCAGCAGGAAATTCGCTCATCGCGGAAAAAGCACGTCCTGATCCTGGCTGGTGATCATCTTTATCGCATGGATTATGCGAAGATGACCGATTTCCACATCGCGAACAATGCTGATATTACTGTCGCGGTTCAACCGGTTCTGAAGGAAGACGCACCCCGTTTTGGTATTCTTAAAAGCGATGAAGATGGGCGTGTCACCCGTTTCGCGGAAAAACCAAAAGACCCTGCTCTTTTACAGGATATGATCAGCCGTGACGATCCTGTCAGCCCCTACCTGGGCTCGATGGGAATTTATATCTTCCGCATGGACGTTTTGATGGAGGTTTTGCGGCCCGATTTTGGTGAGCGCAAGATGGACGATTTTGGCGGCGATATCATTCCCTCTCTGATCGAAAAGGGAAGAAGGGTTTTTGGCTACAATTTTGAAGGCTACTGGCGTGATATCGGAACGATCCGCACTTTTTATGAGACCAACCTCGCCTTAACCGACGATGATCCTGAGTTTGACTTTTATGACCCGGATAATCCCATTTTCACCCATCCGCGCTTTTTGCCCGGCAGTCGGCTTAGTGCCTGTGAGATCAAGCAGGCTTTGATCGCGGAAGGCTCTGAAATTTCAAAATCCAAGATTTTCCATTCCATTATTGGTTTGCGCAGCCATATTGGCGAGGGAACAGAAATTCGCGATACCATCGTGATGGGCGCGGACTGGTATGGCACCCTGAGCAACGGCGCGCCCATAGGGATTGGCCGGAATTGCAGGATCGAAGGCGCCATCATCGACAAAAATTCCAGCATTGGGGATAATGTAGTCATCAAACCCTTCCCTGAAAACACCGAACTAAATGGCGATTACTATTACGTTCGCGATGGGATCGTCATCATCCCCAAGCACACCGTCCTTCCCGCGGGCACGATCATCCAACCTTGATTCTTTCCCTGAAGGATCATTCACCCAGCCCCGAATCAAATTCGGGGCTATTTTTTTAATACGACTGAGGAAAGTGTTTAGTTTTGAAACGCGCTTATCACGCTGTAGAGTGCGATTCCGCAGGCAACCGAGACGTTCAATGAAGACTTTTCACCAGACATCGGAATGTAGACTACTTCGTCGGCCAGTTCGATAATTGCAGGGTCTACCCCCGCTGGCTCGCTGCCCAATACCAGGGCGATCTTCGAGGTTTTGTATTGAAGGGTTTTTGAAAAAATGCTTTTGGCCTGAGGGGCGGCTTCGATGCACACAATCTGAAAGCCCTTTTCTTTCAGATGCTCGCAACAACGAAGCGCGTTGGACTGCCACTGCCAGGTCAGTCGTTGTTCGGATCCGAGCGCTGTTTTGGCGACGGCAGGGTTCTTATCAGGTGAAGGCGTCAGCCCGCACAGGTAGAGGCCCGATACCCCGGCCCCTTCGGCTGTGCGCAGGATGGAACCCAGATTGTGCGCGGAACGTATGTTATCCAGCACGAGGTAAACTTCTGGCAGCTGGGTGTCGATCCAATCGGGCTGCCATTGAGCCAGGCGGGGGACTTCCTTGCTGAGTTTTCCACCGCACAACGGACACACCTTGCCTTCGAACTGATCCAGATCGAGCGGAAAGCGGAAACAACACTCTTTCAGATCGCATTGCATAAAGTAAACATTTGAGCTCATGGGATTAATTGTAGCGGAAATCTGCTTTAAAAGGTTAGTCGCCTGGGTGAGGGGGGCACCCAGGCGACTAACAATTATTAGTATATACAGATTTGTTATAAAAGCAAGGCAAATATGATGAAAGATAATAAATAAAACAGCATTTATATAAAAAACACACAAATGTTAAACAAACGTTAATAATAATTGCTTTTCTTTGCTTCGGTTCGCGCACTTTCCATTAATAATTACACAAAGGTTCGATCCTGTAACCTTGCATGATCAGCTCGTGCAGGATCAATTGCAAACCAAGCAGTGTTTTTTCGCGCTCTTTGCCGCCGTCGTGCATTAAGATCACTTTCCCAGGCTCCAAAATTTTCAAAATATCCGCGAGCATGTCGTCTGGGTCGGGTTGCTGCCAGTCGTTTGTGTCAATATTCCACATGGAGATCTCATAACCCATCTGATGCGCGGTTTGGTAGAGATAGTCGCTGGTCAGCCCATAGGGCGGCCTCAGGCACCTGACATACTGAGAGGCAAGGTTCGGTTCTGACTGCAAAGCTGCAAGGATCACTGACTCAGAATCATTAACTTCCAGATAAAAGGTCTGGTAATCCAGATTGGACATGTCCATATGGTTGTAGCCGTGGATGGCGATTCTTTGTTTATGCTCCGCGACCTGGCGGACAACTTCCGGAAAAGTGACGGCGTTCCTGCCGATCATATAAAAAGTGGCTCCGGCATGGTAACGATCCAAAATATCCAGAATCTGCGGCGTCCAGTTAGGGTCTGGCCCATCGTCAAACGTTAAATAAATGACCTTTTCCGGCTCCGACTGCTCTGGATTCACCGCCTGAACCGCTGGTGTACAAACTTGACCCACGGGACAGTTGATGGCGTGAGAATCACTTGCCAGCATTGCTGCGGATGCTTCGCCGATCGGAAGCAGTAATATTGTCAGCAGAAGACTTGCCAAAATGATTTTCTTTACGTTCATGGTTTACTCAAACTTAATTTTCTCTTTGATTTGCTCCACAGTGGCTTACAAGGCTTTGTTCTACAGAGATCATTTAAGAATTGTACCAGGCATCGCTTTCCAGAGTCCGCCGCCGTCTACAGTCATGTAAATACGGTTTTGGATGAGCGTATCCGGCGTGATCGAAACAGTCAGGTAGCCGTACAGGTTGGAAACCATGTCAACCCCTACGGGGGTGATAGCCTGCGGCAAGCCCTGGCTGACATCCACCCAGGTTTTACCGCCGTCGCTGCTCTGATACATTTTGCCATCCGAGAAGGCGACACCGGTTTGGCTTGAGCCAAAATCAGAGAAAGCGACATTGTCCAGGGTGGAGAGATAATTCCAGGTCTGGCCGGCGTCTGAGGTATAGCAAAAATGGGTTGGCTTGCTTTCCTGATTTGGCAAAAAAGCCTCAATCGCGATGTAGGCTTCGTTAGCGTTGACTCGCGTAATTCCTGTTGGCGAAAGCTCGGCCTCATCGCTGTCCGGCAAACCCTGACAGCCCTTCTGGCTCCACGAAGCGCCGCCGTCTTCTGATCGATATAAATAAAGTGAGCCAGATACAGGTTCAGATCCGCCAACTAAAAGAATATCTTTGTTCAGACTAACGAACTGATTCTTGACGCCGCTGGTTGGCAGACCAGGCTGTTGAGGATTCGCGGGATCGTGCCTGAAGATTTCAGTCCAGCTTGCGCCGTCGTCTTCGGTCTTATGCAGGCTCATATATTGAGAGCCCATGCCTGCATCTTCGTTGGAGAGAACGTAACCAGTCCCGAGGACGGGGATGATCATCATTCCGCAGGGGAAGTCGATCTTGCTGCTGATCCAGGTCTTGCCTGCGTCGTTGGTTTGAAAGAGCGTTCCGTTCGCGCCGGGCGTGTTGGCGCAGACCCAGGCTGTGCTGCTGTTTGCGAAAGTGGTGAAAATGCTGTTGCCGCCTGAAACTGAAGCGAAATCGGGTGGAGTAACGTCATAAAAATGTTCCCCGAAGTTTTGAGTATTGTAAATTCTGTCTTTATTGACATTGGTGGCCCAGCCCTCCCCGCCGGTGAACATGGTCAGTTCGTAGAGATCCGACAGGTACAACGGGGTTGGAGTCGGTTTTCCAACGACAGTCTTTGGAGCTTCGGTTGTGGCAACCTCTGTGTCTGTGACAGGCGCGCTGAGCGGCTCGCAGGCGCATAAAACCAAGCCTAAGATCAGGGTTAGGATCAGGATTGTTCTTTTCATCATTACCTCCGTAACAGTACGGTCAATATTTTAATGCAAAAACTGTGCCCGGTCGTAAAAAGAATAGCACCCAGCTATTTTACCCTGTTTGTGGAAAGTGGCTTGTTGCTTATAAGATGTTTCACGTGAAACATCTCGAATTTCTGTAAGTGGATAAGCGGATTGGCTTGTAAACAGACATAACTTCTTTTTTTATCAACTTGCGAAAGACGATAAAAGTTTGGCGGTCGAAAGCTGAATGTTTCACGTGAAACGTTGAAGTTTCCATTGCCATGCAATTCCATCAAGATTTGGTATTCAATTTGCAATAAAAGTTATTGCTCATTCGTCTTAATGTTATGAGCGAGGAAGTGACACGTAAGATGCAGCCAAACAATGAAGATAACTCGTCCGGCTCTCACCAGCTTGACCCGACTGAGGTTTTGTATCGCTTCTTTGGTGGGGAGCACTACCGCCTCGTGGCGTTTTTGCTATCCCGCGACCGCGATCTCGACCTTGGGACTGCGCAGGATCTGGTCGCTGACTTGCTGCTGCGCCTGGTCAACCGCGTTGTGCCGCTCGCTCCAATCCGAAACCTAAGTGCCTATATCTTTCGCAGCCTGAACAACCTGCTGATCGATCAGAAGCGACGGAGCAAACGTTCCGTTCCTTTGGAGAGCTCTGTCGTTTCAAATGGAGAAGAGCTTTCTCCGCTGGATATCTTGACTGGTGAGGATTCACCTGTGCTGGAGATTGAGCAAACAGAGTTGCGGGCAAGGCTTTTCGAGGCGATTGAATCGCTGAAACCTGACCAGAGAGCGGTGGTCGTTGCCAATATGCTGATGGGGAGAACGTTTGAGGAGCTATCCAGCGAGTGGCAAACACCGATCGGCACGCTTTTGGCGCGAAAGCGCAGGGCAATTAGGGTTTTGCGGGAGAAATTAAGTGACTTAGATCCAAACATGGATGAATAGAGGAGAAAAATGAATCTTGAAGTAGAACCAACCAGAGTTTATGGTAAGAAAGATGGCGATGGTAAGAAGAAGACCTCAGACGCTTTTATGGTCGTGGGGATGATCATCGTAGTAGTTGTGGTGATAGCTGTTGTTGTTGCGGTTGCCGGGTTGCTGGTGCGCTGGTTGTGGAACCACTTGATGCCGGGGATTTTCAACCTGCCGACCTTGTCATACTGGCAGGCGATCGGCTTGTTCGTTCTGGCTCAGCTCTTTTTTGGGGCAGGAGTAAAGATCGAGACCGGTAATAAAACGGTGAAGAAAGCCGCGAAACAAGAGCCTGAGCAGAAGCCAGACAATGAGGCTGATCCAACAGAAGGTGAGAAGTACCAGGACTGGTGGAAAAACGAAGGAAAACAGGCTTTTGATTTGTGTAAAACCAAAAAGAGCGGTCCGGAAATTGTTGATTTCGAAGATTAATGCATGTCAACCGCCGAATGGTGTGTTGTATAGGCAATTCTCAGGATAAAATAAGGTTGTGGCTCGTGGTCGGGAGACCACGAGCGAACCTTATCTTTATTTGTTTGAGAACTGCTGAGGTATCGGGCGCTTTTCCCTCTAAAGTCTCCTGATCCTGCAGAGGTAAAGTTAGGATTAGTGATTTTGTATCGTATGGATCGGATTTAGCGGACAGCACATGTAGGGCACTTGGTCTCGTCCTACATGTGTGACATGGCCAACGCGTGATTGAAACGCATGAAGGTGTGCCTGGGACAAGTACTCTAATCTTTTCAAAAAGGGGAGTAGATTAAATAGAAAAGTGTCCTCGGCGCGAGTCGAAGGTGTGCTTGGGACAAGTACTCTAATCTTTTATTATGAAAAGGGTGAGTTAAAAGAAAAAGTGTCCTCGGCGCGAGTCGAATAAGTGCTTGGGACAAGTACTCTAATCTTTTATTATGAAAAGGGTGAGTTAAAAGAAAAAGTGTCCTCGGCGCGAGTCGAACAAGTGCTTGGTACAAGTACTCTAATCAGTATGAAC
>DBPR01000006.1:74909-75063 GCA_002305635.1 Anaerolineaceae bacterium UBA1415
TGTCCTCGGCGCGAGTCGAACGCGCAACCGTCTGCTCCGCAAGCAGGTGCTCTATCCATTAAGCTACGAGGACCTTTTAAGCAAGGACAATTATTCTAAACCCGAATCCCGCTCTGGTCAAGGGAACGGGGGAGATTGTTGAAAAACAAGTCCA
>DBPR01000013.1:0-27351 GCA_002305635.1 Anaerolineaceae bacterium UBA1415
CCGCACCTGGTTTGGTCTGGTTGGTTTGTGTAAATTGCCCTGGAATGACATTGTTCCGGCGGATAACTACAAGACCGACACCCCCGCCAAAGTGCCCGAACACGTTCAGAATTATGTTGACCTCTTTAACGCCGTCACCGGTCAGAACATCGATAAGGAAGAGCTGATCATCCAGTCTGAGCGCGTCTATCAATTCCAGCGCATTTTCAATATCCGCATGGGCAAAGGTGAGCGCAAGGACGACTATCCCCCTTATCGCTCGCTTGGCCCGGTAAGCAAGGAGGAATATCTCTCCCGTCAGGAGCTTTACGACAAACAGCTGCGTGAGATCCAGGGACTTGACCCAGACACAATGAGCCTGGAAGAAAAGATCGCCAAAACGCGCGCCTACCGCGAAGATCAATATGAGCAGCTGATCAACGCCGTCTATAAACGCCGTGGCTGGACCGAAAATGGCGTTCCCAAACCCGAACGCCTGAAAGAGATCGGCATGGACCTGCCCATGCTGCTGGAAGTGATTGAGCCAAGACTTTGATTACCGTAAACACCGAAGAGTCGCCCTGGCACGAAGGCATGACCGTCAGGGCGCTCCTGGACGAAAAAGTTTTCACCTTCCGCCACATCATCGTGCGCGTAAACGGCGAATATGTGGCCGAAGAGGAATACGACCGCCATGCGATCAACGATGGTGACGACGTTATGGTCCTGCACCTGATGGCAGGTGGATAAATGGAACTTGAACGATATCTCAGGAATCAAAACGCGATCAGCCCACAGGAACAAGCCTTGCTTGCCCAAAAACGGGTCGTCATCATCGGCTGCGGAGGTCTGGGCGGCTATTTGCTTGAACAGCTCGGCAGATTGGGCGTGGGTTTCATTCGCGTTGTCGATCCAGACCTCTTTGAAGAAAGCAATCTCAACCGTCAACTGCTAAGCTCAACCCCGAACCTGGGCAAGCCCAAGGTTTTGGCTGCCAAACACCGCATGCTGGCCGTGAATCCACTGGTGGAAGTTGACGCCATTCAGGTGAGAATGACAGCAGAAAACGCGTCCGATCTTCTCGCGGGCTGCGACCTTGTGCTGGACGCGCTCGATAACATCCCCGACCGCTTCATTCTTCAGCAAGCCGCCAAAACAGCCCAAATCCCATTGGCTCACGGCGCGGTTGCTGGCTGGCAGGGACAGGTTTGCCCGATTCTGCCTGGGCAGGATCTGTTGAACCTGATCTATGGAGATTGCCAGGAATACAGCGGGGAAGAGCACGAAACAGGCACCCTTGCCTTCACGGTCGGCCTGACCGCCTCGCTCATGGCCGCCATCAGCCTGCAAACCTTACTTAACAAAGGAATTCCTGAAAGAAAATTATTGCTGCTTGATGCACAAAAGCTGGAATTCACAAAATTCTCCCTACCCGTCTCATCATCCACACAATGGGTAGGTCGCGATTGAGGGTCTACCCTCAATCCGAAGTTCCACAAGAAAGACCAACTATTATTGTTAATCACGTATGTACCAATTTGACATTGAGAAAACATTTAATGGTTTTTTTAATTAATACAGAAGATTGACTTCGATAAACTATAACCCTCTCCAGCCGAAGGCGAAGGGAGAGGGTCGGCGAAGCCGGGGAGTGGGTCTTTTTATCGTTTTTTCATTGTCAACCAAATGCAAATTCTGAGTAGTAATTAAGTAATCTTTCTCTCTATATGCCCTACAATCCTAAACGTGGTTAAACCGAATCTGATACAAGTCCAAAACCAATGTAAAATATAGGCAGGGCTAAGACCCCCGTCTTTTTAGGAGCAAAATGTTTAAACGTTTGGCACGTCTTACCATAATTCTGGCTTTGGCAGCCCTTGTGTGGCTTATTCTTGGTGCTGGTTCTGGCAAACAGGTGCAGCCATATCAGGTGATCATTCTGCTTGGCATCCTCTTTTTCTACATCATCATCTCAAAACGAGCCAAAGCATCAACAGACGAAGACCCCATCCTGCCGTCAACCCGCCGACAGCGCAAAGGACACAGATCCTGGATCCATCGCATTGATCAGGATTAGGACGGTGTTAGCCAATGGATCTTTTTGACTACTCCATGCAGGAAGAATTAGCAGCCAACGCGCCGCTAGCCGCCCGAATGCGCCCGCAAACGCTTGATGAGATCGTCGGGCAGGATCACATCATTGGCAAAAATACGCTCCTGCGCCGTGCCATCGAGGCAGACCGCCTGTTCAGCTCCATCATCCTCTACGGTCCCCCAGGCACAGGCAAAACCACCTTCGCCCAGGTGATCGCCAACACGACCAACGCCCATTTTCTCACCCTCAGCGCGGTTCTGGCGGGCGTGGCGGATTTGCGCAAAGCTATCCAGGACGCGACCGAACGCCGCAAATATCAACGTCAGCGCACGATCCTTTTCATTGACGAGATCCATCGCTGGAACAAAGCCCAGCAGGATGCCCTTTTACCGCAGGTGGAAAATGGCCTGATCACCCTGATCGGCGCCACCACCCAAAACCCTTATTTTGACGTCATCAAAGCCCTGGTCAGCCGTTCTCGCATTTTTGAACTCAAGCCGCTTAGCAGTGAAGACATCCTCACCTTGCTCAAGCGTGCGTTGCAAGAGGAAAAAGGCGGCTACAGCCTGCGCAAGATCGAAGCGGACGAGGACGCGCTTTTGCACCTGGCAGAAATTTCTGGCGGTGATGCCCGCAACGCCCTCAACGCGCTTGAGCTGGCAGTCGAAACCACTCCCGTCGAAAACGGCAGCATTCACATCACACTCGAAGTCGCCCAGGAGTCGATTCAACGCCGCGCGGTGCTCTACGACAAAACGGACGACCAGCACTACGACACGATCTCCGCTTTCATCAAATCGGTGCGCGGCAGCGACCCTGACTCCGCACTTTACTGGCTAATGAAGATGATCGTGGCGGGGGAAGACCCGCGTTTTATCCTGCGCCGCCTGATCATCCTGGCAAGTGAGGATATCGGTCTGGCAGACCCGCAGGGTATTTTGGTTGCCAACGCTGCCGCTCAAAATTTTGAATATATCGGCATGCCCGAAGGCATTTATCCCATCGCTCACGCCACGCTCTATCTGGCAACCGCTCCAAAGAGTAATTCAGTTGGCGCTTATTTTGAGGTTCGGGATGAGATCGAGAAAAATGGCGCTAAACCCGTACCGATCCACCTTATGGACGCCAGCCGCGATGGCAAAGGGCTCGGGCACGGCCAGGGTTATGACTATCCTCACAACCACGAAGGTCATTGGGTCAAACAGCAATACCTGCCCGATGACCTCAAAGACCGCCGTTTTTACCATCCCTCCGATCAGGGCTACGAAGCCCAGATCGCCGAGCGGCTGAAAAAATGGCGGGATGACGATCAATGAACCTTGATATCCGCTCGACAGTGATCGTACTTGCCATCATGGCAGCTATTGCGGCTGTGATCATGATCTTTCGCGCCAAAAACGCCATTCAGAGCGGGCGGAAATTGCCTTTTTTCTATAAAAAACGCCAGCTTTACGAGTTGGGCATCCGTCTGATCGTGGCTGCCCTGGCTTTGGGCTTTTTTGCCTATGCTTCCCTGCGATGGGGTGAAGACATTGCCTATAAATACTTTCCACCAACCCTAACACCTTCGCTCACCCCCACCATTACCCAAACACCAACCATCACGCTGACCCCAACGATCACGCTCACGCCTACCATCACCAATACGCCTTCGATCACGAACACACCCTCCCTGCCCAATGAGATCATCGACAAATTCGAAGCCATCGGCACCCCTCAGGAAGCTTATATCTTTAGTATTCTCAAGTTCTCAACAGAGATCGATGATGACCTGCAACCCATCGATCCGGCGATCGAGTTTGAGAACCCGCTCGAGGTTATTTATGGCACCTATAGCTACAATATGATGACCGACGGCATTCAATGGAGCGAGGTCTGGCGCAGGGATGGCGAAATTATTCATTACAGTGTTGGTACCTGGTCGGGTCACAGCGGCGGCTATGGCGCCAGCAGGCTCGAATTGCCCGCCGAAGAATGGCTGCCTGGGCAATATGAGCTGCAGTTCTTCATCGGTACCGTTTGGTTGATGAGCGGGCACTTCCGCGTTTTAGGCAATCCACCGACGGCTACGCCAACAATTACACCAACGCCAACCCTCACGCCGAGCTTCACGCCCACCAGCACCAACACGTCTTTACCCACCAGCACGCCCTGGCTGAGCAATACGCCCAGGCCGTAACAGACATTGTTTGAATTTCCTGCGCCAAAAGGTACAATTGAAGCCACTATGACAGAAACAAACGCCCACACCATCAAACGCTGGAAGATCGCGCCGCTAATCCCCAGGCATATCAATCAGGAATTAAGCGCTCATTCGCCTTTCCTACGTCAACTGCTTTTCAACCGCGGCATCATCACCGCCGAAGCCGCTCAGGCCTACCTGAGCCAGGAATCCCCCACCAATCCCGACCCATTCCAGCTCAAGGACATGGACAAAGCAGTTGCCCTGATCCACGAAGCGCTGCAAACCGAAAAGAAAATTGCCATCTATGGCGATTATGACACCGATGGGGTAACCTCCTTAGCCGTTCTCTATGAGTTTTTCAATCAACTTGGCCACACTCCGCGCGTCTACATTCCCAATCGTTTTGATGAGGGCTATGGGCTCAATTGCGACGCGATCCAGCAGCTCCATGACGAAGGCATTGATCTGATCATCACCGTTGACTGTGGCATTCGTTCCAATAAGGAGGTTGCGCTGGCAAAAGAACTCGGTATGCAGGTCATTGTCAGCGATCATCACTTACCAGGTCCGACTTTACCGCAAGCCGACGCGGTTATCGATCCTCACCAACCCGCTGATCCCTACCCCTACAAAATGCTGGCAGGTGTTGCCCTGGCTTATAAAATTGCCAAAGCCTATCTGCAAGCTTACCCGCAAAAGGGCATAGACCCCGCGCAGTGGCTCGATCTGGTCGCCATTGGCACCGTGGTCGATGTCGCACCCCTCGACGGCGAAAACCGTGCCCTGGTCAAAGCTGGGTTAAAGGCAATGCGCAATACCCATCGTCAGGGACTCTTCTCG
Organism: Anaerolineaceae bacterium UBA1415; assembly: GCA_002305635.1. GTDB lineage: Bacteria > Chloroflexota > Anaerolineae > Anaerolineales > Anaerolineaceae > Mesolinea. The sequence goes on from DBPR01000013.1 coordinate 5,100, forward strand.
CTCATTCAGGCTTCAGGCATCAAGATCGAGCAGCTAAACGCCGGGCACCTCGGCTTTGCCATTGGCCCGCGCCTCAACGCTGCTGGTCGCATGGATTCAGCTCTGGCAGCTTTCGAACTACTAACCACCCAGGATCTTTTTCAGGCAGGAATGCTGGCCCAGATGCTCGACAACTACAATCAACAGCGCAAAGACATCACGCACGCGATCCAGGAAGCAGCCATCAACGAAGCCAACGCGCTCGACGCTGATACGCCGGTCGTGATCTCAGTTTCTGCTGATTATGAAGCCGGCGTCGTTGGCCTTGCAGCCGGGCGGGTTGCAGAAAGTTTCTACAAACCCGCTATCATCGGGCGCTTTGAAGATGGCTGGATCAAAGCATCCTGCCGTTCCATTCCGGAGTTTAATATTGTGGAAGCTCTCGAGCAATGCTCTGATCTGCTCGACCACTACGGCGGCCATGCCATGGCGGCCGGTCTGACCGTCCAGGAAACCTTGCTGGGAGAATTCAGCGAACGCCTGAACCAAATCGCCCGCGACACTCTCGCCGGCATGGAGCTGGTGCCGGAGCTGGCGATCGACTACGAGATCTCGCTGGATCGCCTGAAGCCCGAGCATGTCCCCGGGATCCTTTCCGATATCGCCCAACTGGAGCCTACCGGCACGCACAACCCCGACGCGCTCTTTTGCAGCCGCAATTGCAAGGTGATGCGAGCCTGGGGCGTTGGCGATGGGCGCCACCTCAAGCTCACGCTTGGCGCTGACACACACCAGTTTGACGCGATCGCTTTTAATCAGGGTTACTGGCTGGCAGACCTACCCAGCCATGTGGATGTTGCCTACGCTTTTGAGATCAACAGCTATCAGGGCAGGCAGTCCCTGCAGCTCAATGTTCGCGATATCAAAGCCTCGGAAGTTAGCTGATTTTTATTCAGCGCTCAGCATATAAGTATGGCTAAGTTCTTCAACCCTTCCGTCCGGGTAATGGTGTCGGGCTTTTGCCAATAAATTGATTCCTGTCCCGACTGTTTCGTTCTCAAGGAATTCGATCAAACGCCGGATCGAAGCTTCGAGTTCGCGGCCCCGCTCCATGCCAAGACGGTAGGTGAAGAATGCCGGATTCTCTTCCAGTATTTCCAAGGAGGCTCTCAGCGCCTGCGCAAATTCCGTAATTGTGCCTTGCTGCTCTTCTGGATATAGCTTTTTGATCGGTTTTTTTAAATTATTAAAGAGAGAATCGAGCATTATCCGGTTATGGAAGAACTGTGCAATAGCATCATAGCCAGATAAGTTGATAACCTTTTCATTTTCTCTAACAAGGTCGAGAGAATATTCCGACCTGGTCGGAACATCGAGGAATTCTGCCGGATCGATCAATTCGCGCACTTTTCCCATCACCATATTCGCGTATTCCTGATAGATTTCTTTGATCGGTCGCTCATCATTCTCCGTGGAAAGAGCTGGAATGGCTTTCCCGATATTCATACGGAATTTTGGTCGTTTGAATTTAAAGACCCTTCCGAGACTGTTATTAAAACCACTAAAGCCCAGCGGAACCACCTTTGCCCGTCCTTTGTGGCTCAGCCATGCCACACCAATCTGGGCACGCATATTCCCCGGATCCCAGGTGCCGCCTTCAGGGAAGATGCCCAAAAAACCGCCTTGATCAAGGATGCTTAAGGCCTGGTTCATCGCTTTTCGATCGAGCTGCCCGCGGTTGATCGGGATGTATCCATAATAATTTACGATCAGGTCGAGCGCGCCGTCAAATGGCATATCTCCCGCTCCCATGGGCTCAACCTTGCGCTCGGTGAAAAGGGTCATAAAGAGCGGTTCCAGGGAAGATACGTGATTACCCGCCAGAATGACCGGGCCTTCTTCCGGGATATTCTCAAGCCCCTCAATTTGAGGCCTGGCAAGAACTTTGACCAGAAATTTGCCTATGGCACCCATCATGGCACGACGGAAGCCTAATCGGGGATAGGGTAAGAATTGATCGCTGCTTTTTCCCATGGCTAACTCTAGTTTATTAACCCAATAAATTGTAGTTGGTTTCGGAAAACAGAAAATGCCCCCACAGGAATTCGAATCCTGGTTTTGGCCTTGAGAGGGCCACGTCCTGGGCCGCTAGACGATGAGGGCATTAGGCAAAAATAATATCACGTTGTCGTTTTATCGTCAACGGAGATTTTTTCTTTGTCAGATTTTTTTTCGCATGTCTTGAATAAATAGTAAAGCTGTCAACTTTCGGCTGATATGTAGTGCCACTACATATTAGCCGAAGTTTTCCGATAAATTAGCTTTTCTATTATTGAGAGGGAACCTAATGCGATTCGTTCTGGAAACGCAGGCCGTGGCCGCGCACAGTCACAATATAGTCGTAATCGGGATCAAGCTGGTTCAGGCGTTCGCGCAGGCGCCGCACCAGCGCGTCAAAAGCCTGCTCGCTCACCCAGCGTTCTTCTTCACCCCAAACCGCCGTGATCAGTTCCTCACGGGAGACAACTTCCCCAGGTCGCGCGTACAAATAAGCCAAAAGCGAGAATTGCTGGTTGGATAAAGGCGGATCCAACTCCACACCCCTGACCCAAACGCGCCGCGCGGCTTCGTCCAGCCTAAGCATGAACAGTTGGCCGACTTCCTCCGGCAGGTCGGAAAGGGGCAAAGTGGCATCCGAACTCAAAAACAAAAAGGTTTGGGTGATCGCGATGGTAATTTCATCCGCTTCGATCAGCTTCATCGGAGAGTTGACCGCCTGATTGTTCAGGAATGTGCCGTTCTTGCTGCCCAGGTCTTCCAGCAGCACGCCATTGCCGCTCAAACTGATGCGGGCATGCTGGCGCGAAACCTGGCGGTCAGGGATCACGATGTCACAGCCGACATCGCGCCCGATCGTCAAGTCGCGGTCGATGACCCATTGCTGCCCATTCAGGGGCCCATTGTTTGCGATCAGAACTGCGTTTTCCATATTTTCGCTCTGATTTAAGATTATAATCCATGCAAACCAGATGACCATACCAAAAAGGTCTGTCTGGTTGAATTGCAAAGGATTTATCGAGGATGAAGATTACTCCCAGCGAAGGGACTGTTCTACACGAGCGTTACCAGATCAAACAAATCATCGGCCAGGGGGGCTTTGGCTCCATTTATCTGGCGGAAGATTTGCGCCTTGAGGGCCGCCTCTGCGCCATTAAGCAAGTTCGCTATGATGCCAGCTTTCCTGAGGATGTTTTACAGGAATCGCGGGAGCAATTTATGCGGGAGGCAACGGTACTGGCCCGCCTTGATCACCCCAACCTCCCCAAAGTTTCCGACTTTTTCTCCATCGACGAAGATGATTTCCTCGTCATGGATTACGTACCGGGGGATGACCTGCGCGCGGCGATCGCCAAAGCCGAGAGCGCCAATCGTTTTCTGACCGAAGAAGAGGTGCTCAACTGGGCGATCCAGATCGGCGACGCGCTCAGTTACCTGCACAATCAGACCCCCTGCATTCTGCACCGCGATATCAAACCCTCCAACCTCAAAGTCACGCCCAGCGGTCTGATCAAGTTGGTTGACTTTGGCCTGGTGAAGTTGCTGGCTCCCGGCGAAGTGACCATTACCATCATGCAGGGCCAGGGCACCGCCCTTTATACGCCCCTGGAACAATACGGCGGCGATCCCAGCCATACCGATGCCCGTTCCGATATCTACGCTTTTGGCTGCACGCTCTACCATCTGCTCACAAACAAAGCTCCCCTGAACGTGCGCGACCGCTTCCTCAACCCCGAAAGCCTGCCCACCCCTCGTTCCATCAATCCAGCCATCAGCCCTCGGGTTGAACAGGCGATTCTTTGGGCAATGCAGCTGCACCCCGATGAGCGCCCCCGCGACGTGACCACCTTCATCAAAGCCCTCACCGGTGAATCCACCGGCAACCTGCGTCGTTTTGGAAGCAGCTATGCTTATTCTGCCTTTCCTGTGAGATTAGGGGAATCCGAGCTGCGGCTCGGCCTGATCGCCGGTGGCCTGGCATTCCTGAGCCTGTTAATGACCTTGCTGCATAATTTATAAAAGTGCTGATGTCGTTGACCAGAACCTGATGATGTCTGATTGAGAAAGAGGTCGAATTTTTGACCTCTTTCTCAATCAGACCTACACTGATTAGGTCTCTCGACCATGCAATGTATTCTAATTTAATCCCAATAATTCTCTACAGCCGTTTGATCGTATCGTGCGTGTTTTTACTCTGCAGATAGACCCACCATGCCAGGGCGAAAGCCCATCCGAACAACATTCCGATCACTGTCATCTGCACGACAAACCAGCTCGCGCTTTGTTTCACCAAAGCCATGATCGGTTTGATCCCCAAAGTAAGCAAAAGGTAAGAGGACAAGCCACCAATAATGGTAAATGAGGCTGAGCGCATCGCCCAGCGCGTTCCGCCCCACCATTTATAACCAACCACCCAGGCGAGCAATCCACCTATGACCACGATCAAGACCGATAACAACCAATCCGTTAGTTTTGGATATCCGCTTTCGTTTGCCTGAGGTTCAGGTGTCGGAGTCGCTTGAGGGGTTTGGGTCGGCGTTGGAACCAGGGTTGCTGTCGGGGTTGGCATCGGTGTTGACGTGGGCAAAATGACCTGCGCCAACCCACCCTGAGTGTTCAGGACAAGCGTGCCCGAAGTTCGGGCTGGTTCGCTGATGGCGGAAACCTCAAAGATGCCATCCCTCTCAATGCGATAATCGATGGTTGCCAGACCATTTTGAGTTGTGGCTTCCGGCTGTGAAACGATCAGGTTCTCCGAAGCAAGCCTCACCGTAAAGCGCACCACCGTACCATCCGGTACACGATTGCCATGTTGATCAACAATTGGCCCCGCCTGAATGCGCACGTTTTCACCCATCACGAAAAGCGGCACCGGGGTCTCAGCCACGGCCGTTTCCAGGGCTTGGGTTGGCAAAGCCATATTGGACGTAAGTAAATTAACCTGAATGATCTGATTGGGTTCAGGCGCGGTAACCGAGCGGATTTGATAATCAATCGCGCTTAAAGAAACCGGCAAAAAGCCGTTCGCGCCCATTTCCCGCATCATTAGACGAGCCGCGATGTCAAAAGCGCTTTGACTTTTGTTGTACATGGCGTAGTAAGCCGTGATATTTGCCAGATCGGTTGAATCGAGATAATAGGGTTCACTGTAACTGAAAACGATCACTTTTTTATCGCGTAAAAGGTCGAGACGCTCCGATAAGATTCGTTTCAAAGCGCTTGTTTCTGGTTTGGATGGGTCTTCGTTTAAGATGTTAAAAACGACCCATTGCGATCGGCGCAGATTATCCGCCAGATAAGGATCAGACGGATCTGACCTTTGGTCAAGGATCTCCGTCAACTGCAAGAAAGAATAAGAATGGATCCTGTCGGCATTGAGCTGATTGGTTCCCAGACCACCATAATAGCGAATCAAGGTGTTTTCAAAATCCATATTTCCAAATTCGCTTATCTGAGGGCAGTTGGAGCACTGCTGCGCGCTGCGGGTATCGGTAAATACCGTAATGAACTCCTGTAAGGCAGGGGGTTGCGGTAAAACGGTATTTAGATACTCCACCGAAGGCGAGATTAGGCTGGCAGCCTCACGGTTGACCGTTAAGGGGATCGTGTTGGCAGCACCAACCTGACTCAACCCACTTTCGTCCGTCAAAACCTCATCCAGCTCAAACTTTGAATACAATTTCAGCTTGGCGGTCAAAATTCGGGCGACCGACTCGTCCACTCTTTGAGCAAACAGGGCATCTTCCTGATATTTTTGGGTGAAAAAGGTCGCGATCCTTCGAATGGTCGCGCTGGGGTCCTCGTCAGAACGGGACTTAAAATCATCCAGATAAAGAATATCATTGCCCGCCAAAAAAGCCGTGCGGGCGACACTCAGGGGGTCAAACTCGCTGTCATTGGAAGCGAAAAACTGTTTTACCGCCGTGCTGCCCAAACTATCGCTGATGGTCAACCCACCGGCTTGCCTCCAGCTGGCCAATGGCTCCGGTGAGAGCAATTGTTCGAGTGCGGTTTTGTCAAAATTTACCGGTTTGGTCGTCGCGCGGATGTTGCCCTGCAGACCTTGAAATCGCACCGCAGAGATCATCAGTCCATCCACCTGACGCTGCGGGTCAGCATCACCTGTCAGGCTGAAATAAGGTGCCAGCTCGATCTGCTCCAGCTGATCCAAAGTTTTCTGGATGGTCGAAACCTCATCATAAGGAGGTCGGTCAACGCTGCCCAAACCTGGGAAATGCTGCGCGATCACACTGATCCGGTTTTGGCTGCCCTGATGAATGCCCTGCACGTAAGCTTTGCCCAGTTCACCAACCCAATAAGGGTCACCGCCAAAGCTTTGCGTGTTGGCAAACGAAGCCGCCACCAGATCTTTGCTATCCACAACGTCCAGAGCCGGCCCAAGAAAGAAGTTAACGCCAAGGGCGGAAAGCTCCTGCCCGATGACCGCGCCCACCTCGCGGGCCAGATCGTCCGACCAGGTCGCCCCGATCGACATCGGTGATGGATACTGCGTCAGCCCGCCAAGCAGTTGAGCCGTCCGGTTATCACCCCGCACAAGGCTCATGCCCACATAAAGGGGCACATATCTGCCTGGTTGGTTTGGATTTACAGGGGCATCACCCTGTCTGGCGTTCCAGTTTGCTTGCTGCAATTGCTGGATCAGGTTCCAGGCAGCCGCTACGCTGTCCTCGTCCACAAAATTATCCCGTTCCGCGCTTAGAACCACGCCCCCGATGTGATAATTGGTGATCAGATCATAGATGTCACTGCCTTCGGTGGCGCTTGCGCCCTCAAAGGGGATCAGAAACAATTGTCCGACGCGCTCAGCCGGGCTCATCGAACGCAAAATCTGTTCAACATCGGTTTCAACCGGGGTTTGGCTTGCCCCCGAAGCAGAAGGCAAGGCACTCAGCAGCAAGCTGAGTGTTAGCAGAATTGCCAGGAGGCGTTTTTTCATCCAGCCTCGTAAGTCTGCCGCGCACGTTTGGGATCGTTGCAGATCACCATATCTACCTGGCAATCGCGCATGCGCAGAAGATCTTCCGCCTTATCAACCGTCCAGACATTCACCTCTTTACCCTTCTGATGCATTCGCCTGACCAGGTTGGCTCGGACATCGCCATGATAGGGGTGCAAAGCTGTATAGTCGAACCGCTTGCCCAGAAAGCCGCGGTAAGGGCTGCCCGCCAGCCCTGGCATCGCCAGCAAACCGCGACGAATGGAGGGGTTCTTTGCTCTGGCCTGAAGCAGGTTTTTGCCACCAAAAGACGACAAGATCACGTCCTTGCCGAGGTTCATTTTTTCGATCAGGTCAACAACCAACGCGGTCAGGTCATCGTTGGGTGTGGCATAGTTTTTAAGCTCAACATTGATCAAAAACCTGCCGCCCAGTTCCTCAAACACATCCTCAAGCAGCGGCAGCGGCTCACCAACAAATTGATCGCCAAACTTGCTGCCAGCGTCCAGTGTTTTCAGGTAATCCCATTTCAATTCAAAGACTTTCCCATGGCCGTTGGTGGTGCGGTTGACGCTCTGGTCGTGATGAACCACCAGCTTTTGGTCCTGAGAGAGCATGACATCCAGCTCAATGCCATCAGCGCCAAGCTCGTAGGCCAGACGGAAGGCCGCCATTGTGTTTTCGGGCGCCAGAGCCGACGCCCCCCGATGGGCAATAATTCGTAGGTGTGGAGGAAATGAGGAATTTGTCATGGCAATATTATAGCATGGGGGTGTTGGTTAAAAGAAAATTTCAGGTTATCGATACACTCCATCGCGGCCTCCAGTCTATGGTTTATATCCTATGCTATTCAGAGAATCGATCGCTGCTTAATTGTTTTCCATCGTGCTATAATTTTCACACAAGCTTTAAGATATGGAGGTTCGCATGACAACACTCACCCAGGTCATCAAACGAGATGGAAGCATCGTCGCTTTCACCCCCGAACGGATCACCAACGCCATTTATCGCGCCGCGGTCGCGGTTGGAGGTCGGGATAAAGAAGCAGCCGAGGAGCTTTCCGCTCAGGTAGTAGCCTTATTGGAGCAAAATCTGCGGGAAGACGAGATCCCAAACATTGAAATGATTCAGGATCTGGTTGAAAAAGTGCTGATAGAAAACGGCAGAGCCAAAGTGGCAAAAGCCTACATCCTCTACCGCGAGGAGCGTGCCCGACAGCGCGCCAAACGCGGCGACAGCGACCGCAGCCCCTCCGGCAACATCCCCTGGCCCAAACTTTGGCAGGTTTTGGATTGGTCTGTTTCGCATAACGTCCACACCAGCAAAAGCCTCAATAAACAAATCCGAAAAGGGAACCTGCACGATCTGGCGACCGCATCAGAAGCAGCTTACAGTGAAGACGTTGAAAACGCCGCCAACCTGATCCTCGATCGTCAGGACGAGGTGCGGGTGGTCTTCATCGTCGGTCCCAGCTCCAGCGGCAAAACCACCACCACAATCAAAGTCGGGGAACATTTGGCAAAACAAGGCTTCAAATTGATCACACTCAACATTGATCACTATTTCTTCGACCTTGAGATGCATCCAAAGGATGAATTTGGCGATTATGATTTTGAGACTCCGCAAGCCCTGAACATGAAGCTGATCAACCAGAACCTGACCGAGCTTTTCCAGGGAAAAGAAGTGCGCATTCCTTTTTATGATTTCAAAACCGGGAAATCCCATCCCGATCATACCCCCATGCGTTTGAACAAGAACGAGATCGTCCTGATCGACAGCCTGCATGGGCTTTACCCCGAAATGACGGCTGATATTCCCAATGAGTGGAAGTTCAAGCTCTATATCGAACCCCTGCTGCAGCTGAAGCTCGAAAATGGTAATTATGCCCGTTGGACCGATATCCGCCTGATGCGCCGCATGTTGCGGGACGCCTCTCACCGGGCTTATGACCCAACCCAAACCTTGCTGCACTGGCATTATGTGCGCTCAAGCGAATTGCGCCACATCATCCCCTATCTCAACACCGCTGATACCATCGTCAACAGCGCCATGCCCTACGAATTGCCAATTTACAAGGCAAAACTGGGCGAAAGCTTTGCCCGCTGGGCGCAGGAATATAAGAACGACCCCTTGCGTCATGACGCCTGGGAGCGCGCTGATCGGGTGAACAGAATGTTCCAGGAGATCGATGCCGTCGAGGATGACAGCTTTGTCCCTGAAGAATCCGTCATTCGCGAATTCATCGGCGGCGGGATTTATAAGTATTAAAGTGATCCTGACAGGTCGGATCGTCCCGAGAGGAGACGTTCCACACCTCATCTGACCTTATCGGAATAAAAAATCACCCCTTACGCAGGGGTGATTTTATTAATAACAAGGTTGGGAAAACTCTTCCACCCCCGGTGGGATCGTGTCCACCGAATAAAACCAGCCGCAGGCGTCATAGCAGGTCGCGCCAACATAGCAATTATTGCTTTCATCCTTCCGATACTCAAACTCGCAGCTGAGATTTTGGCCTTCCTGTGGGCAGCTATAATCCCGCCAGGTGACGTCCCCCGGGCCAAATCTCGCGCGCGGCCAGATCAGGCGCGCGGTCAACTCCAGTGTTGGTGTGACCGTCTCGGTCGGGGTGACAGTTGGTGTGGGCGTCTCCGTCTCTGTCGGCGTCAGGGTGGGCGTTTCGGTCAGGGTCGGGCTGGGTGTATAAGTCATCGTGTTGGTTGGCAAAGGGGTTTGGGTGGGAGTGCTGGTTGGCTCAGGTTTCCCCAATCCACAGCCATTCATCGCCAAAACGCCCAATAACAATATTAATATGCGAATATGTCTTTTCATCATTTTCCACTCAATAACATGGGCCGCTGAAGCTATACGGACCCGTTCCATATTTGATCGTATCGACTCCATAATAAATTCCACAGGCATCTGAACAGGACATCCCCACCAGGCATTGTCCGTTATAATCGCGATATTCGATCTCACAACTGACATTCTGGCCCCGTTCAGCGCACCAGTTGCCTGCCCACCAGACGTCAAACTGGGTAAAGGTTGCTCTGGGCCAGATCATGTAAGGATTGGGATGCCAGGTTGGCGTGAGCGTGACTGTCGGTGTCGCCGTTTCTGTCGCCGTCGCCGTCATGGTTGGTGTTGGTGTTTCTGTCGCCGTTGCCGTAGCAGTCGGGGTTGCTGTTTCAGTTGGCGTTGGGGTTGGCGTATCAGTAACCGCAGCCGTTTCGGTAGCGGCAAGATCAATACGCGGACCGCAAGCCGCGATTAGCATCGCAGCAGACAAGATAAGGATGAAAATCAGTATTACTGTTCTTTTTAGCATGGTTATCTCAGTTGCAGGGAGTCGTATATCCCTGAAATTCATTAAAAACTTTCGGCAGGTTGTCTTTGGAATAATAAAGTCCACACGCATCATAACATGTATGGGCATAATAGCAAATTCCGTCGTAGAGGCGATACTCAGATACACAATTAACATCTTTGCCGCGGTCAGGGCAATCGTATTGATGGTGATAGATCGTGTTATCAACCAGATCCGCATTGTAGTCAGCCTCAAAAACCTGCACGGTCCGGGCTGAATCGGTAAAGAAGCGGAATTTCATCAGGCTGTAGCCCTCAATAACGCCATCATAAACACAGATCATCTGACCGGGGAAAGAGGCATCCGCCTGACAGTCCAGGGGAAACTCTTCGGCAGTCGCAAAAAGCTTGCCCTCGATCCCGGCATTTAGAAAGTAAAAATAGGTCTTTTCGTCCAGATACCAGGTGCGAAAAAGGCGGAACATATCCGGAAAGCCGGCAAAGGGGATCAGCGTTTCAGTTGGTGTTGGCACGATGGTTGCGGTCGCCATTGGCAGCGCCGTTTCTGTCGCTGTTGGGGTCGCTGTGAGCGTTGCCGTTGGCTGGCTTGTCGCGCTGGGGATCGGGCTGGCTTCCTGTGTTGGAACAGCTTTGGCCTTAAACCCACAACCCGATGCAAGGCTGGTGATCAACACAAGGACAGAAAGGAAAAAGAGCCTGAATCTCTTCATACCGATAATTTTTAGCGGCATGGAAGCGTGTAGCCTTCAAAAGTGCCGGTTTCATAGGGCATGTCATCGTAAGAATACACCACTTCCCCATTCTCCCCGTAACAAGTGATGGAAGAATAACACCTGCCGTCATAGATGCGATACTCTTTTTCGCAATTATCGTAGGTCAGATAGGTCGAATTCAAATTGGACGCCACAATTTGTTCGTGGAAAGGATACTGGTGTTCGGGATCTGAATAAAAGGTAACTTTATATTCGTTCTTTCCCTTAAAGAGCTCTTCGCTGTAACAACGCAGATCCTGCGGAAAAGTTTCATCCGGTGGGCAGATCAGGCTGTAGCTCTTGCCTTCAAGGTCGTCAACCAGCGCGTAAACCGTCTGATCGACATGCGCGTTCATAAAGTAAAACCAGGTGGTCTCCTTTTTGGTCCAGGCCTGATAGAACTTGAAATTTTGAGCAAAACCCGGGAAGGCGGTCGGCGTTGGCTCTGGCAGTGATGTTGCTGTCGGTTGAATGGTCGGCAGTAGTGTTGCCGTCGCGGTCGCTGGCAAAGTTGGCACCTGGGTATTGGTCGGAATTTGGGCTGTGGGAACAGTTGTACCCGTAGGGGTTGACTGGCTCTGAGGAGTACAAGCCATCAACAAAGCCAAACTTAAAACAAAGAGCGTGATCGTGCGAAATTTCTTCATTCTTTTGCCTTTCCAGCTCTGATTTTACTCCCATCCCCCCATTCTGTCAGGCAGTGAAAATCTGCCAGATGAAAATTCGCCAGCCTTCTTGAATTATTGATCTTCCTTTTCAACAACCAGATTGATTTCGTCCGAGACAGTTAAGCCTTCTTTTAACAAAAGTAATTCATTTTCAACCACCGCGAGCGCGGCACGGTTGGTTTTCAACAACATCCTCGCCATATCTTCTGCTGGAATCGGCATTTCGTTCTCCAACCACCAAAAAATGATCATGAACATCGCGCCAGCAACATAGTTTTCTACCAAATCACGTGTATAAAGCGTGTTGATTTTTCGTTCGTCCATCTCGAGGAAGGTATTACTGATTTTTTCACGCATGATCTGCATCAAAAAGCGCACACCAACCACACCACTTTTGTCACTGACGATGATTCGGAAAAAGTCAAAATATTCCTCAGAATAATCAAACATGCGTTTAAGAGTGCCTTCATTCAGATAAGGATTATCCTCTTGTTCTTCCTTCGACAAGGTTTGGAAAAATGCGTCCGAGATCGTGTGCATCAGATCCAGGAGAAGATCGTCTTTATCCCTGTAATGCAGATAAAAAGTGGCTCTGCCGAGCCTGGCCTGGTCGGTGATGGTTTGGATGCTGATATCATCATAGCCCCGTTCAAGAATGAGTTCATACAAACTCTTTCTTAATGCGGCTTTCGTTCTGATGATACGGGAATCAACTTTTCGGGGCATTTCTTTCTTCCTCCAGTGGTATCGTTAAATATTATACATGCGTCCTTATTGTGTTTATTATATGGGCTTATCAAAATAAATCCACTTTTTTCCACATTTCCCTATCAATCCATGAAAACATCCTTCTGAAATTGAACCTCGCCCACTGGCATATTCAGAATTGCTCTGCCGTTTTCGCGTCCATCCGGCGTTATAATGATTCCATGTTTCGCAATAGCAGAACCGTGCCTCAAAACACCAGCAATTACATCCTGGGCATCAACATCGCCAGTGAGCGGACACTCATCGTTTATGGCAATCCCAGCGGTCTGGTGAACGAACGCGTTGAGTTCACTTCAGCTGGCAATCTAAGCTTCCCTGGCTTCCTCTCCGAGGTCAGCAGCCACGTTGACCGGCTGCTGATGATCACCCAGGCCCAACGCCTGCCGCTGCCGGACGTTGTTTCGGTTTCTGTTGCCGGCAATTATGACCCTCAAACCGGCATCATTGACTCTTCGCCTGAATTTAGTGAATGGAAATCAGACGCTCTGCGCTCCCAGTTGGGCCTGCGTCTGAACCTGCCTGTTTATGCTGAAACAAAAGCCAATGCCGGTCTTTTGGCAGAACTCTTGTTTGGCGGCCATGGCGACCTGACCCAGGCCTTTTATCTCACCTTCTCGCCGCGGGTCCGCCTCAGCATCCTGTCCGATGGTCAGCTCTATCATAATACCGGCCTGAGCGCTGGCACGTTGGGAAAAGTGCGACTGGCTCAAAATTCCTCACCTGGCGAACGCTTCCAGACCCTTGACGACCTTGCCAGTGGCGCCGGGCTGCTTGGGCTGGCGGATTTCAGGCATTCCAACCATTGGGAACCCGGGCTTCTCCTGACCGAATTTATACAAAGCGCGCTCGATCAGGACCCATACAGCATTGAGATCGTTGAAGAAGCGGCCAGATTTCTCGGCCGCAATCTGGAAAGCCTTGTCCACGTTTTGCATCCCGAGACCATCATCGTTGGATATCCCTATCACCTGCTGGGCGATATTTGGCTCAAGCCCATGGCTGAGGCCCTCAGCCAGGCCAGTGGTTTGGCTGGCAGTCAATTGCCGCTCGTGCTCAGCTCGAAATTAGGTCATCGGCAACCTGAGCTTGAGGCGCTCGCCCCGGCGATCATGGCCCTGCGCGCCAATCGCACTTCCTGAGTCTCTAACACTTTGCTAACATTCCTTATACAAAGTTCTTACACTCCAGACTTAAAGTAAAGACAACAAACAAGCATTCTGGAGGTAAAAATGGCTTACATGATTAGAAAAACACCTTATTGGAGAAACCAATACAATTTGGAACGCGCGATGAACCGAATTTTTGACTTTGAATCTGAACAACTTCCTTCCGGATTTCCACTCGATGTGATCGAAAACGACGCTGAATACATCGTCAAAGCCAGCGTTGCCGGTTTTGATCCTTCAAAAATGGAGATCACCTATGACGATAACACCCTTTCGATCAAAGGCGAGATCGAAGAAGAGAACAAGGATTTTGAAGAGGGCAGATATCACATTCGCGAACGCAGCTTTGGCAGCTTCTATCGCAGCATCAGCATGCCCGGCGTGATCGAGGCTGATGCCATCAGCGCAGATTCCGAAAACGGAATTCTGACCATCCGTCTTCCCAAGAAACCTGAAACGCAGCCTAAGAAGATCAACGTCAACCTCAAAAGCGCGAATAAAGTCATCAACAACGAAGGCTAAAATTCTTAAGCCCTAAGCCCAAACACCCTGTGATTTTCACGGGGTGTTTGTTTTTGATCCCGTGAAAATCGTTATTTGTCGCAGATCAAAGCTGACTTATGCCCGCTTTACCCCAAAGAAGGATAAAAAGCAAAGAATATTATCGAAACAGAAATGATTCAGAGCTATTTACCCTTTCATTTTCATAGTATAATTGCTCCACCGCGTTTGGAGGGAGTGATCCTCAAGCGCATTTTGTATTTATCCCTATGGGGAAGAAAGTAGAAGTATAGGAATAAGTTATGTCACGTTCTTACCTGACACGAGAGGGTTTTGAGAAATCCGAACAAGAATTAACCTATTTGCGCACGGTCAAACGCAAAGAAGTTGCCAAACGTCTCCAGGATGCCATGGAAGATGGTGAATTGATCGAAAATGCAGAATACGAAGCCGCCAAGAATGAACAATCCTTCACCGAAGGGCGCATCAAGGAGCTCGAAATTTTGCTCGCCAATGCCCATATCATCGATGAAGAAGCGAATTTATCAGGGATTGTTAAGATCGGTTCAAAAGTGACCATTCAGGAAGAAGGCGAAGAGCCGGAAACCTTTATGATCGTTGGGCCGGCCGAAGCTGACCCCCTGGATAAACGCATCTCGCACGAATCGCCCATGGGTCATGCATTGATCAATCACAAGATCGGTGATACGGTCAAGGTGGAGACGCCCGGTGGAGCTTTTGCCGTCGAAATTCTTGCGATAGAGTAATCAGACAAAACCAAAATGCCCCACCCGTTGCGGTGGGGCATTTTTATGAGAGGATGAAGCAATGCTAAAAGATGATTTTTCCGACCTGGAGATGCAGCGGCTGAATAAGCTGGAGCAATTACGCGCGATCGGGCAGGAACCCTACCCCTTGCGCGCGCATAAGAGCCATACCAACGCCAGCGCGGTCGCCCTTTTTGAAAAAGCTGAAGCAGAAGGCAGCCAGGAGCCTGTTGAGGTGGTTTTGGCTGGCAGATTGCGCGCGATTCGCCATATGGGCAAGCTCAGCTTCGCTCATATCGAAGACCGCACCGGAAAGATACAGCTTTTGATGCGCGTGAACGAGATCGGCGCAGAGAAACTGGACGAATTCGTTCGCTTTTACGACCTGGGCGACTTCATCGAAGCCAGCGGGCAAATGATGCGCACGCGGCGCGGCGAAGTGACGCTGCAGGTTCAGGATTTCAGGATGCTCTCCAAGGCGCTTCTGCCCCTGCCGGCCGATAAGGACGAAACCGTGGACGGCGAAGTCGTGCGGCACGCCCAGTTGACCGATCCTGAAACCCGCTATCGCCGCCGATACGTTGACCTGGCTGTGAACCCTGAAGTGCGCGAGATATTCCGGGTCAGGGCTGAGACGGTCAAGGCGATCCGCGCCTTTTTGGACGAGCGTGACTTTATGGAAGTTGAAACGCCAATTTTGCAGCCTATCTATGGTGGCGCGGCAGCGCGACCTTTCACGACCTATCACAATCAGCTGCATCAGGAACTGTTTTTACGCATCAGCTTCGAGCTTTATCTGAAACGCCTGTTGGTGGGTGGGTTGGACCGCGTTTACGAGATCGGGCGCGATTTCCGCAACGAAGGTGTTTCCTTCAAGCACAACCCCGAGTTTACCCAGCTTGAGTTTTATATGGCCTATGCCGACTACAACTCCATTATGGCGATCACTGAACAGCTGGTGGCCGAAACCGCGCAGAAGGTTTTGGGCACGATGAAAGTTCAGTTTGGCGGGCAGGAGATCGACCTGACCCCACCCTGGAATCGCATTCAGATCCGTCAGGGGCTGATCGACCAGGCCGGGATCGACATCCATCAATACCCGGACGCCGATAGTCTGGCAGCCGCAATGCGCGAGAAAGGAATTGCCTTCAAACCCGATGTGTCGAGAGGCAAGCTGATCAACACCCTTTTGGAAACTTACCTGGAACCGATCATGATCCAGCCGACCTTCTTGTACGATTACCCGCGCGATATTTCGCCTCTGGCGAAGGCAAAACTGGATGATCCAACCACGGTCGAGCGCTTTGAGGGTTACGTTGGTGGCATGGAGATCTGCAACGCCTTCACCGAACTGAATGACCCGCTTGATCAGGAACAACGCTTCCTGGAGATGGGTCATACTTACAGCGAGGACGAGGAAGAACGCAACCCGATGGATGAAGACTATCTGCAGGCGATGGCTTACGGCATGCCGCCCAATGGCGGGCTTGGCCTGGGCATCGACCGCCTGGTGATGCTCCTGACCGGACAGCATACTTTGCGGGAAGTGATCCTCTTCCCCCATCTTCGCGAGGCAGATGACAAACCGCAGGAGAAAAAGCCAGACGAGAAGTAAACCAGACCTCTGGAAATAATACCAAAACCCTCTGCATAAAACGACAGAGGGTTTTTAATTCCTGTTTCTTAAAGAAAATATCGAAAAATGCTTGCTACCACAAAAGCCCAAAGCATGGAATCCAACCGGTCGAGGATTCCGCCGTGCCCGGGCAGCAGCTTGCCCGTGTCTTTGACTTTCAGGGTTCGTTTGAACAGACTCATCATGGCATCGCCCAAAAATGCGACTGGGCTCATGATGCCGCCCAACAGGGCGCCCTTCCATGGGGTCATATAAATCAGATGCTCCTTCAAAAGCCAGCCTAACAAAAACCCGCCCAAAATCCCAATCGCGGTGCCGCCAAGAAAACCTTCCAATGTTTTATTAGGGCTTAAACACGGTAAAAGCGCTCTTTTCCCAAAACGACTGCCAATCAAATACGCCCCGGCATCCACCAGCCAGATCAAGGCGATCGTCAATAGCAGGTACCAGTTGCCATTTAGCCAGCCTTCGTTCATGACAAGCGCGAAGCTCCCCAACACCCCGATATAGCTGACGGCCAGCACATGTAGAATCACATTCCACAGCGCTTTCTCCTCACCATTTTCGAATTGCCAGAGCCCATAGGCAAGGCTGACAAAGAGAAGCAAAGGAAAGATCAGGATATCCGCAAACAAGCCCAAAGCCCGGATCAGGGACACCAACAGGATCAGGCCAATTGTCAGAATATAAGAAAGCCGAAAGCCCGCCCCCCTTGCCATGCGCGTAAATTCAAAGCCGCCAAAGGCAAGCACAGCCGCCCAAAAGAGATCAAAAGGCACTCCCCCAAAATAGCCCAAAATTAAAACCAAGGGCACAATGACCAATGCCGTGAGTGCCCGCTGTTTGAACATTATTTCTTGCTCAAACCGCCAAACCGACGGTCACGTTTGCCAAAGTCCTCCAGGATCTGGAGCAGATGTTCTTCGCTGAAATCGGGCCAGTAAACCTGCGGAAAGAACCACTCGCTGTAAACCGATTGCCATACCAAAAAATTGCTCGTGCGCTGTTCGCCGGAGGTGCGAATGACGATATCCGGGTCGGGTATGCCCGCGGTAAACATCGCCGCGCTGACCCGTTCGACGTCAATTTCATCGGCGTTCGCGCCTTCTTCGATCAGCTTTTTGATCGCGCAGATGATCTCATCGCGGCCGCCGTAATTGAAAGCCAGGATAATGTTGATGCGGGTGTTGTTTTTGGTCAGCTCGATCGCGTCTTCAACCTTGCGTTTCAAGGTGGGCCCAAGCCCATCAAGATGGCCGATGTGCAGCAATCTCGCGCCCTCTTTGTGCAGCTCCTGAATTTCTGTTTCGATAAATTCAGCCAGCAAAGCCATCAGTCCCCTGACTTCGTCTTCCGGTCGTTTCCAGTTTTCGGTAGAGAAGGCGTAAAAAGTCAGGTTTTGGATGCCGGCTTTGGCGGCTGCGCGGATAACACGTCGCAGGTTTTTCGTGCCGGCGCGGTGGCCCGCCAGGCGCGGCAAGCCGCGCTCCTTTGCCCAACGCCCGTTGCCATCCATGATGATGGCAACATGCGCAGGGGCCTTTGTTGATGTGCTCTTGTCAGCCACCTAAAACTCCATGATCTCTTCTTCTTTGCGTTTGCCGATCACAGCAACCTGGTCGATCATTTCGTCGGTCAGCTCCTGCAATCGCGTTTCACCCAGTTTGAGCTCGTCTTCAGAGATCATCTTTTCTTTTTCGAAATCGCGCAGATCTTTGTTGGAGTCGCGGCGAATGTTGCGGATCGCCACACGCGCGTCTTCCAGGCGGTTGTTGACCATTTTCACCAGGTCCCGGCGGCGTTCTTCCGTTAGCGGAGGCAAATTCAGGCGGATCACCTTGCCGTCATTGCTGGGCGTCAGGCCCAGGTCAGAAGCCAGGATCGCGCGTTCGATCGCCTTGAGCGACGAATTGTCAAACGGCCGGATCATCAACTGGCGCGCTTCAGGAACGCTGATGGTTGCTACCTGGATCAGGCTCAAGGGGGAACCGTAATATTCCACTTGCAGTTTCTCGATCAAAGCTGGCGATGCTCTGCCGGTGCGAATCCCGAGCAGGTCCTCGCTCAGCACATCCAATGTGCTCTGCATGCGTCCTTTGGAATCTCTCAATAAATCATCAATCATAGCGTCCTCCTTGTGAACATGAAGTGCTTAAGCATACCCTATTTTATCATTTGCGGTAGATCGATATTAACAAATAAACGAAAATGGAGGGAACTTACACTTTACATCATATAACTTGCTTTGGCAATTTCGCTTGTTTTTCATTAATCTGTTGTATAATTTTCGTTAATCTCTCATTAACCCAACCTTGAACGGAGGAAGAATGAAAAAACATTTTCTTTTGGTGGTAGTGATCGTGCTAATCACCTCCATGCTGTTTGCCTGCGGCACAAAGACGGAAGAACCCGCCTCGATCCTCGATAAGATCCAGACCAATAAAAAAGTGGTCGTTGGCACCTCTGCCGACTACCCGCCCTACGAATTTGTCGATGAGGCCGGCAACAAAACGGGCTTTGACATCGAACTGATGGCTGAGATCGCCAAACGCATGGGCGTTGAGCTTGAATGGGTTGACATGCCTTTTGACAGCCTCGTGGCGGCTGTCAGCAGCGGCAAGCTGGACATGTCGATCTCCTGCTTCAACTATGACGAAGAACGCGATAAGACAGTCGATTTTTCCGAAGCCTACTACACCACCGAGGACGCTTTCGTGGTCAACAAAACCTTCACCGGCACAATTACAGTGCCAGAAGATATTGTTGCCTACAAAGTGGGTGTTCAATCCGGCACCGTCCAGGATGGCTGGCTGACCGACAATCTGATTGCCAATGGCTTATTGCCCGAAGCCAATCTCTCCCGCTACGAACGCGTCGACCAGGCCGCCCTCGACCTGGCAAACGGCCGCATTGATATCCTCATGGCCGATCTCGTCCCGATCCAGGCTTATGTGGCCCAGAATCCCGACCTGCAGGTCGTCTATAAGGGCGAGCTTTCCACCGGCCCGATCAACATCGTCCTGCCTGATGGCGATACGACCCTCAAGGCGGAAATAGACCGCATCATCAAAGAATTACAGGCCGAAGGCTTCATTGACGCTCTGGCCGTCAAATACTTCAGCAACTAAACAGGTTTCTTCGAGCAAATTTGAGAGGGCCACAAAACAGCCTCGGCCCTCTCAAACGATAAAACAAAGAGAACCGTTTTGAACTTAAACCAGTTTATTAGCTATATCGCTCAGGGAACGATCTACACAGTTGGTGTCACGCTGATCGCCTTGCCCGCGGGCCTGCTGATCGGCACCATCCTCGCCCTGCTCTATGTCTACGGCGGCAAGGTTACAGGCCGACTGATGAACCTGTATTCCACCATCTTTCGCGGCATTCCCCCGCTTGTCCTGCTCTTTATTCTCTTTTTTGCCGTATCAAAGGGGATCAATCTTTCCGCGTTTTGGGCTGGGTCGCTCTCGCTGGGCATTGTCAGCAGCGCTTACCAAATGGAGATCGTGCGCGGTGCCCTGCTGGCAGTCAGCGGTGATCAGATGAAAGCCGCCCGCGCGATCGGGCTAAGCCGCCTGCAGGCGATCCGCTATGTCGTGCTGCCGCAGGCAGTGCGCCTGGCGATCCCGCCCTGGTCCAACGAAGTTGCCATCGTGATCAAAGACTCTTCGCTGGTCTACGCGCTCGGGGTGCCTGAAATCCTGCGAAGAGCGCAGCTGATCGCTGCCAGCTCGCAGCAATACCTGCTTGCCTATCTCAGCGCGGCCCTGATCTATTTTTTGCTCGTTTTCCTGACGACCCGGCTTCTAAACAGGCTTGAGAACAAGCTTGCCATCCCTGCCAACCCATAGCCCTGGAGACCATTTATGCCAAAACCAATTCTGACCATCAAAAACCTGCGCAAAAGCTACGGGGATCACGTCATCTTTGAGCATCTCGACCTGGATGTCAACGAAGGCGAGACTATTGTCATCATCGGGCCCAGCGGAACGGGAAAAAGCACCTTGCTGCGCTGCATCAACCTGCTCACACGCCCTAATGAAGGACAAATCTGGTTGGACGACACCGAGATCACCAGCAAAAACTGCAATGAAGACCTGGTCCGGCAGCATATTGGCATGGTCTTTCAGAATTTTTTGCTTTTCAACCATCTGACCGCCCTTGGAAACGTCAAGCTTGGGCTCACCAGGGTCAAAAAGATGTCCGACCAGGCTGCCACCGAAAAAGCGCTGCGGGAATTGGAGCGTGTTGGCCTGGCAGACAAAGCCGGACATTACCCCGGGCAGCTCTCCGGTGGGCAGCAGCAGCGCGTTGGCATCGCGCGGGCATTGGCGATGGATCCTCGCATCATGCTTTTTGACGAGCCTACGTCCGCCCTCGATCCGGAATTGATCGGTGAGGTGCTCGAGGTCATGCGAAAACTCGCCAAAGACGGCATGACCATGCTGGTCGTCACCCACGAAATGGGTTTTGCCCGCGAGGTTGCCGACCGTATCGTCTTTATGGAAAAAGGCTACATCGTCGAAGAAGGTTCGCCCAACGAAATGTTCAACCACCCCAAATTTCCCCGAACCAGAGAATTTTTATGGAAGATCACCGAACTGTACGGTAAAAAGAAAGAGGACGCGGCCTGATGGGTACCTGGTTGGGCTATTTTGAACGCTTTGGGCAAAAATTCCTGCAGGGTGTCGGCGTCACGCTGGAACTAACCGCGATCGGTTTGGGGATCGGCTTTGTTTTGGGCTTGCTTCTGGCGTTGGCGCGCAGTTATGGCCCCAAATGGCTTCAGGCATTGGCTGGCGGCTACATCGCCGTCTTCCGCGGCACGCCGCTTTTGGTGCAATTGTTCATTATTTATTACGGTCTGCCCGACCTCGGCATCACCTTCTCTCAAAACGTGGCCGCCTTTTTGGCTTTGGGGCTCAATAGCGCTGCCTATCAGGCCGAGTATCTGCGCGGCGCCATCATGGCAATTGGCAAACAGCAAATGCAAGCCGGGCGTTCGATCGGAATGTCGAAATGGCAGGCCATCCTGTATGTCATCCTGCCCCAGGCGCTTAGGCTGGCGCTGCCCAGTTGGTCCAATGAGCCGGTCTCGCTGTTAAAGACCACCGCTATCGTTTTCCTGATCGCCGTGCAGGACCTCATGGCCGAGGCCAAGCGCGCCGCGACAGCCACCTTCGACTTTGTGGGTGTCTATCTTGCCGTCGCTGTCGTCTATCTCATTTTGGTATTCGGGTTGGATCTCTTGTTAAAATTCCTCGAGCGCAAAACCCGCATTCCTGGACTTGAACTGGAAATGCGAAAGTAGTTTCTAAATTTATTTTCGCAAAGCCATTCCGTCATCGAATCTTTCTGCCAGTCTGTGACAAAGTCGATGAATCCCGTTTTCATATTTTTTTGTTATTCGTCAGAGTCATAGAGTGCTTGAATATCACCTCAAAAATATTTTCACGTTTTTCAGCGTGTTTTGGTTGTGAAGATATATTTATATTTAAATGAAAAAGGTCTTACGGGCATACGATTATTCTCCTCGAAGGCTTGCCGAAGATACCATCAACACTAATGATAAATTAAATTACTATTTCAAGGAAAATTCTGAAAGAAAAAGCCTAGTTAAAACGAAAAAGCCTCTTGGCAATGACCTACTCTCCTCGAAGGCTTGCCGAAGAT
>DBPR01000013.1:27357-27573 GCA_002305635.1 Anaerolineaceae bacterium UBA1415
TGCCCCCCAAGTACCATCGGCGCTAACGAGCTTAACTTCCGGGTTCGGCATGTTACCGGGTGTACCCTCGACGCTAATATCACCAAGAGACCTATTTCCAATTTAGTAATAGATCCGAATATCATTTGTAAGAATGAACACTTTGTCAAAAAAGCACCAAGTTCTCCGCATCACGCATGAAGCTCTCGATCATTAGTACAGTTTAGCTCAACGCAT
>DBPR01000010.1 GCA_002305635.1 Anaerolineaceae bacterium UBA1415
GTCTATTTTTTCGGCACCAGTCCAAGATGCCCCATTTGATCGAAGGGGAAAGGCCATCCATAGCGGGAATGTTCGCCATTCGGGTCGCCCCAGGCAATGCCAGCTGAGCCGGTTTGAATGCCCTGATCGGGGTCTCCAGGAACTGAGTGTGTTTTATAAGAAATGACCGGGCTTGTGGTCAGAATGAGCAAAAGAGCAAGGAGAAGAAGGCTGGTTGAGGTAAATTTTGGGAATCGTTTCACTTTTTGGGTCTCCGATTTTAATTGTTGGACAATTATATATCAAAGGTTGTTAAACACGGGGAAGATCGTAAAAAATGTGTAACATTGGGAAACAGATTGCTAAGGCAGAAAAAGCCATTGCTGGCCAGATAAAAATAAACAGAGCCAGGTTCCTGACGATTGAAGCAGATAAAAAATATCTGAACCTGGAGCTAATTGAGAAGGCGAGAGCATTGGTGGGAATCAAGGGCTATGTGACTAATCTGGACATCCCGGATGAAGAGGTGATTGCTTGTTATCATCAGCTTTTTCAAGTGGAAACCAGCTTTCGGATGATGAAGTCAGACCTCAAAGCCCGACCCATTTATCATCAAAAAAGGAGCGCGATTGAAGCCCACCTCACAATTGTGTTTGCTGCTTTGGCAATTAGCAGGAATATCGAGAGGCAGACTGGCGTGAGCATAAAACAATTCATCAAAACCATCCGCCCACTTATGTCAGCAGAAGTGAAAATCAGGAATGAACTGGTGCTGATCGAACCAGAAATTCCTGAAAACGTTCAAAATATGCTCAAAAAGCTCTCTTCAGGGCACTAAACGTGCAAGTCAGGTGTTAAACCATTGCTCGATGAAGGTTTCTTAGGAATGACAATTCCAAACAAACCAAACAGCAGAAATCAGCGTTATGTGACAACTCAAAAAGGTCGGGAACTTTTGGATAACTAATCTGGTATCAACTGCCCAGCTCTAAGTCAGCGGAGAGAGTGGGATTCGAACCCACGATAGGTACAAGACCTATAACGGTTTTCGAGACCGCCCCGTTCAACCGCTCCGGCATCTCTCCAAACAGAAATGTTATTATACTCGCTTATAGCTCAAATTGCTGCCCTTTTTCCGCATAGATCGGAACCGGCAACTCCGGATATTCCGCCAATCGTCCCATAAGCGCGTTGGCGGCATCCTCTTCACCATGGATAAGGATGATCTTTTCCAGGCTGTCCTTGGTCGCCAGAGCATAATCGACCAGAATATCCTGCCCGGCATGCGCGCTCAGACCGCCGATCGTGACCACCTCAGCCTTGCGGTAATACTCCTCGCCAAAGATGCGCACCTTGCGCTCCTGGTCCGCCAGGCGCCGCCCCAGTGTGTCGGGTGCCTGCCAGGATACGATCAGGATGGTGTTACGCCCATCCTCGATGTTGTTCTTGAGGTGGTGCAAAATTCGGCCGCTTTCCGCCATGCCCGAGGCAGAAATGATGATCATCGGGTCTTTCCAGTCGTTCAGCGCCATCGATTCATCGACACTGCGCGTAAAGATCACATTGTGATAGTCCAGCCCCTTCATGCGGTGCTGGGCAATGAACTGCCAGGTTTCGTCATCAAAACACTCGGTATGTTTACGATAGAGATCAGAGGCATTGATCGCTAAAGGACTGTCAACGACAACTGGGATATCAGGAATATCGCCATTCTCGATCGCGTCGCTCAAAAAGTAGGTCAGGTTTTGCGTTCGACCAACCGCGAAAGCCGGCACAATGATCTTGCCACCGCGCCGGACTGTGCGCCTGACCACATCGACAAACTCGTCATAAGCGTCGTCCATGTGCTCGTGAGCCTTATCGCCGTAAGTACATTCCATCACCAGCGTCTGAGCCCCACTGGGGAAGACCGGATCCTGCAAGATCGGCATGTCAAACCTGCCGATATCCCCCGAGAACCACAAACGGCGCGGATTTCCTTGCTCGTCCTGATAGTCCAGCACGATCGCGCCCGAGCCTAAAATATGCCCGGCATCAAAGATCTGCGCCACAACGCCTGGGATGACTTCCCTTTTTTCCCGATACCAAAGTGAGCGGAACTGCGGCATGGCCTGGATAGCCTCTTTTTGGGTGTAGATCGGTTCCAAAGCCCGCAAACCCTTTTTTCTGCGTTTCTTGTTTACATAAACGATGTCATTTTCCTGAATGTGTCCTGAATCACGCAGCATGATATCGGTCAGATCAATGGTGGCGTTGGTCGCATAGATCGGGCCCGTAAAACCTTGCTTCACCAGATTGGGGATGTTTCCGGAATGGTCGATGTGAGCATGCGAGAGCATGACAGCCTCGATCGAGTTTGGATCAAAGGGGAAATTGAGATTCACCTGATAAGATTCGTCTCGCTTTCCCTGAAAGGTACCGCAGTCCAGCAAAAGTCTGTGTCCATTGTGTTCGATCAGGTGCATTGAGCCAGTCACGGTGCGGGCAGCTCCAAAGGTGGTCAGTTTCATTTTTCTTTCCTTTTTATTAAGTTCAGGATCTGTGTTCCGTATTTCGAGTATCGATGGGGGTAATCCTCCATCACTTCTTTGAGGGCTTCCATGGAAGTCGGGTCATGATGCGCGATCCGCTCCAACAGATCACGTGGGAAAACTGCGTTGGAGGGGATTTCCTCTTTTTCGCCAATTTCCTTGCGCCAGTTTGTGAGCTTCTCGCGTAATTTAAGCTCCCGGTCGCTTAGGCGGGTGAGCTTTCGCGGGCTGACCGGGACGGGGTTCCTGCGCCATTTTTCAACCGTTTGCATGATCTGGTTGCCATAGCGCCGCAGCATGGCAGGTGAAAACGAAGGCAGCAAAGCCAGTTCCTCTTGAAAATGGGGCTGGGTTTGCGCGACCTCGATCATCAGGCGGTCTGAAAAGACCTTGAAGGGGGGAACATTGCGGTTCATGGCGATTTGCTCGCGCAGATGGTTTATTTGCCGCAAGAGGCTGAGCGCCTCCGGCTTCAGGTCCTGCACCCCGCGCACGCGCCAGAGATCCTCTTCGTGATCTTTCATTGGCAGCGTGATCTTGGCCAGCGCGGCGCTGTCTTCCAAAACGGCTTCCAGCCGGCCAACTTCTTCCAGTTGCCTGACGAGAATATCGCGCAGCTGCAATAAATAGTGTGAATCATTTTGAGCGTACGCCAGCATTTCTGGGTCAAGCGGGCGCTTGCCCCAGTTGGCGCGCTGATATTTTTTCTCAATTTTGAGGTCAAAATGTTTTTCCAGCAAAGCCGCCAGTCCAATGGCGGGTTCCGCCAGCGCGGTCGCCGCCAGCATGGTATCGAAAACATTACGGATCTGAAAGCCAAAATCCCGTTTCAGCGTCGTGATGTCGTAATCTCCGGCATGGAACACCTTTTGAATGGCTGGGTCAGCAAAAATTTCACCTAATTCGTCAAGATCGGTCAAAACGATCGTGTCGGTCAGATAATCTGTGCCTGGCGTTGAGATCTGGATCAGGCAGACCTGCTCCTGATAGGCATGCAGGCTGTTCGATTCAGTATCAACCGCAATAAAGGGTTGTCTTTTCAGGTCTTCGACCATTCGGTGAAGCTTTTCAGGGGAATCAATAATGCGTGCAGGTGGCAGCGCGGATAAATGCATAGGGTAATTATACACGCCAAAAGCGATATTTATGATTAATTAAAAGCCAGAACCAGGGTGAAAGGGCAATGTTCCATCAGTGTGCGATAAGGATTCGCGCGCCAATAAACCTATTTAGGTAAGCCCGCAGGGCAAATTAGGATTAGCCTTCTCACCTTACGTGGAGCTTTCCCAGGGTGAGAGGGTGCCTGCAGGGCTGGTGACGGTTTAAGCCTTCTCAGTGTGAGAAGGCTTAATACCAATGATCCGCACCCTGACGGACAAATCTGGTAAACTTCTAAGCGAAATCCAGGAAAGTAAGATGCGTCTGCTCCTGATCTGGACGATGATCAATCATCGTCAAAACCATTCCTGGTAAAAACAATTTCAAGTGACCAGGCTACATTAAGCCTGAAATGAGAGGAATATAATGAGAGCTTTGATCCAACGCGCTGCTTATGGCAAAGTTACCGTAGAAAACGAAGTTGTTGCTTCAATTGGAAAGGGTTTAATGATCCTGCTTGGGGTTGGGCCCGATGACAACGCGGAAAAAGCCCGGGAACTGGCAGAAAAATGCGCCCGCCTTCGCATCTTTGAGGATGATCAGGGCAAAATGAACCTGAGCCTGCTGGATGTTGGCGGCGACGCGATCGTCGTCTCGCAGTTCACCCTCTATGCTGACACCAGCCGGGGCAGACGACCTTCTTTCATCTATGCCGCCAAACCCGAAGTAGCAGAACCCCTGGTTGAGGTCTTCGCGGATGAGCTTCGCGGGCTTGGCGTTGAGACGCAACAGGGCGTATTCGGCGCGCACATGCTGGTCGAGCTCTGCAACGACGGCCCCGTCACCATCATGCTGGAACTTTAATTTAATTCACGCCTGGAATCACATCAAAGTATGAAAAAATACACAAAGAATCTAATCCTGCTTGTCCTGATTGCTCTCACGCTCGCTTCCTGCTTCCAGATAACTGAGCCAACGCCCATTCCAATTCCTCCATCTCCAACATTTCCGACACAGTCTAAAGAAACTGAAATTTCTCCCTCTCCTACCGCGGTAACACAAGAATATCCAAGCCCGGCTTTTCTTTACCAGGAAACTCCGAACTTGCCACCTGGACTTTTGGAGCAAATCAATACTCTGCAGCTTCCCCAAACATCAGAAGAAAAAAAATCGGTTTTTTACACAATTAAGCCCGGCGGCGATCATCCTGTTGCCAGTTGGGTCTATGCCCTGGTCGCACCATTTCCAACCGTTCGGGAAGAGGTAAGTTCAGAATGGCTTCAGGATCTTTGGCTGGGCACCCTACAAGATAACGTTGGGACTCTGCTTATCTCGCCAGAAGATCTGCCTGCGGTAAGTTCGCTTCTCGGAGAACCTGCTCAAACGGTGCAAGTGGCACCTGCCGATCAGCTACTCGAGAGAGCCTGGACAAGCCAAAACACCTGGGCGATCATCCCCTTCGAAAAGATCGAACCGCGCTGGAAAGTGATCACTATTGACGATCAGTCGCCGATCCATAAAGATTTTGTTCATCAAGAATATTTCTTATCCGTCCCCTTTTCACTCGCTTCTTTTGAAGCAGACCTCCCTCCCGCTCTGCCATCAGAGTTGGAAGGCATCTTTTTAAGCAATCTTGACCCAGCCAAAATCACTACTGTGATGCTCACGGGCGTTACCGCAATGGTGCGCTCTACCGCGGTAGGGATGGATCAGCGCGGCATCCTGGTGCCAGGCGAATTGATCGCTCCGATCATGCAAGAGGCAGACCTTTTGCACATCAGCAACGAAGTCCCCTTTGCTGAGAATTGTCCACCCCACAATTCCGGAGGATATCTGGTTTTCTGCACCCCGGAAAGTTACATGGAATTGTTGCGCTTTGTTGGAACCGACATCGTCGAGCTGACCGGTGATCATTTTCAGGACTATGGTACAGAAGGAATGCTCTATACCCTGAGACTTTACGATGAGGAAGGCTGGCCCGTCTACGGAGGTGGGAAGGACATTTTCGATGCCCGAAGCCCTGTAAAACTCGAAGTGAATGGTAATAAACTGGCATTCATCGGCTGCAACGCCAAATCGCCCAATTTCGCTCAGGCAAGCGAGACAAGTTCGGGAGCTTATCACTGCGACATGGATTACATCGCCAGAGAAGTGCGCGCGCTGAAAGAAGAAGGATATTTACCCATCGTCACCTTCCAGCACGAAGAGCGTTATGAATGGTCGCCCAATGCCTCGATGGTGCGCGATTTCACGATCGCTGCCGAAGCAGGCGCTGTGATCGTTAGCGGCAGTCAATCCCACGTACCGCATTATGCCGAGTTTTACGGCAGCACCTTTTTCCATTATGGCTTGGGCAATCTCTTTTTCGATCAATATGGGATCGCTAAAAATACTGATATTGGTTTTCTCGATCGGCACGTGTTCTATGATGGCAAGTATCTGGGAGTTGAGCTTTTTCCCATTCAATTTTTAGATAAAGTCCAGGCACGGTTGATGACAACAGAAGAAAGAGCAGCCACGCTGAAAATTATGTTTGATACTATGCGAATGTGGTGGAAAGACGAACAGATGCAGCCTGTGCAGCCTTCCTGGTGGCAGCCTTTCCCTTAAGATCGGCGACAGAAAGTCGAAGAAATAACCCGGTGAGAAATCCGGGTTATTTCTTCTATTTCTAATTTAGGAGATCGTTTCCAAAAACTTGGCTGTGATCGCTGTGATATCCTCATTCATCGTGATGCCGCCCCAGGGGTCATCCGGTTTGACCACGTTGACGACCACGATGTTGGCGCCATTAAAAACAGCGCTGCGTGATTCCTTCAGGTCAACGCCGCCAGCCGCCGAGATTAAAACGTCATATTTGCTGCGGATGCGGTTGATATGGCGATAGCGGATCATCTTGGTATGATTGCTTTCCTCATCACGTCCGCGATGAATCACAACGACATCGGGCTGGGTATAGAGCGGCCGCAAAACCTGCAGGGGGTCTTCCACCCCAAGCATATCGATCATCGAAATGATGCCATATTGCTTACAGCGCTCGATGAACAGGCGCAGGGTCTCCACAGGCGCCAGCCCCAGCGCCGTGATGGCGCGGGCCCCTGCCTGGGCGACCATATCAACCTCGCCGATCGCGCCATCCGAAACCTTGATATCCGCCACCACGATCCCCGGCCACATTCTCGCCAGCGCGTTCACCCCAGACATTCCCTCACGCTTGATGAAGGGCGTCCCCGCCTCGATCATAATGCGAGAGTCTTTTACAACCCGGGGCAAAATAGTTCGGGCTGTGCGCAGATCGTCATTGAAGGCGAGCTGCAGATAGCGGATGTTGTTATCCAACATGATCATTTCCGGACTGACTCATTTCTGTTACAGTTTTAGCCACAGTACCGAGGTCGGAAGGCAGGAAGAGCACGATCTTTTCCGACGGATCAGAGGCGATATCGCGGATCGTCTGCAAGGTACGCAGGTGCAGGGCGCCGGGCGTCGCGGCCAGTTTTTCAGCAGCGTCACGCAGGTTTTCAGCAGCGCTTAACTCACCCTGAGAAGCGATAATGGTAGCGCGGCGTTCGCGTTCTGCTTCAGCCTGGCGAGCCATGGCACGTTTCATTTCTGCCGGCAGTTCGATCTCCTGGATCTTGATGCTCTCGATATCCACGCCCCAGCTGTTGGTCTCGATATCCACGATCTCCTTGATCGATTCAGCGATCTTCTCGCGTTCCATCAAAACCGCGTCCATCTCATTATTACCGATCACATCGCGCAAAGCTGCCTGTGTGTATTGCCGGATGGCAAAAACGTAATCTTCAATTTTGATGATGGCGGCTTCGGGGTTGACTACCTTGAAGTAAACCACCGCATTGACCAGAAGCGAGATGTTATCACGGGTCATGACTTCCTGTCGGGGTACTTCCGCGGTCATAATGCGCATGTCAACCGTGCGCATACGCTGAATACCAGGGATCAAAAGCGTCAGGCCAGGGTTGCGAATGCCTGAAAACTTACCGAGGGTAAAGACAACACCTCGCTCAAACTCGTTCAAAACCCGAACACTCCGCAGCAACATAATCAGGATCACGATCCCGAGCGGCACCAAACAGATTAGATAAAAATACCAATTTTCTCCCATCATTCCTCCATAGTTCTTTTTCTAAATTTTATCCTGTCAAGGCAAAATAGAAATGTCC